>NZ_JBXBBJ010000043.1:0-22266 GCF_057221575.1 Paenibacillus sp. Y660
GGGATGGTGAACCCCCAAGAGTGTAGTGGAGAATGCGTGCAGAATATGGATAATTAAGGGAATATTGAGGATTCCTTTGTTTGCGCATGCCCTTACACCCCTTTGGGGCGAGTTCCCCTGTAGATCCAACTTCATCACCAACTCTAAGTGATTTGAAATCCTGCGAATGAGTGAGCATACGTGAGAAAAACCCATAATACCAGAGGGACGGATCTCCTGTCCGCCAATTACGCCTAAATGGTCATAATGCAAAAATAAAATTCCTGTAGGTGCTAAGAAATGGCCTTTGAATGAAAAGGAGCGCCTCTGGTACGATAGGGTTTTCGCGCAACTAAGTGGACAGCAGGACGTTCCGCCAGCGGAAATGACTGTTTTAAAATAAGATAAAAATAGAAATATGACAGTACAGGCAACGCTCTAGAGACTTAATAGGTTGCAAAAGCGCGCATTCTCCGCCAAAATCAACCTATAGAGGAGGCGAGATGATGCTTCATGTTGTAAACGGAGATACGGTAGGCACAAAGCTCAAGGAGGGCGGCGCTTCAGGGGATATTCTCGATTGGCGGGAAATTTATACGGTCGGCCCCGTATTTGAACAGCCTGCGCTGCCGGCAAATCGAGCTGCCAGAGGGCAATATTTGGAGCAAGCGCTGGGCATTCCGCAGCAGCAATGGCGCGAAGGCTCGGAAGCGCAGGAAAAACAACTGGCAAGCTCCCAGCAGTTCGACGATATCGTGTTGTGGTTCGAGCATGACCTGTTCGATCAAACGATGCTCTGCTGCTTGCTTCACAGGCTTGCGGAACTAGACTTAGGCGATACGAAGCTTCATCTGCTAAGCATCAATCAATATCCCGGCATTCCATTATTTCATGGCCTCGGTCAGCTATCCGCGGAGCAGCTGTCCGGCTTGATCGGCACATGGCATGAAATAAACAAGGAGCAGCTCCTTTTAGGCAAAAAAACATGGGAAGCGTACACGTCCCCGACTCCTGAGGCGATCTCTCAACTGCTTCAGCAGGATACTTCTACCCTTCCGTACCTGCATGATGCTCTCCAGCTTCATTTAGCGCGCTTCCCATCCATTCAGAACGGCCTTGGCATTGTCGAGCAAACTACGCTGGAACTGCTCTTAAAAGGCATCGACACGCCCTTGCAGCTCTTCTCTTATGCAACCGACAAGCTTCATGCGCTCGGAATGGGCGATCTCGAATATTGGCTTTGTCTGCGGCGCCTCTCGCAAGGCTCGCACCCGCTCATTGCGATTGAGGGCAATGAAAAGATTCCGACTCTAAATGACTCCCCGCAAGCTTTCTTGCACGTAAAGGTCAGCTTAACCGAGCTAGGCGCTGAGGTTGCGGGATATAAAGCCGATTGGATCAAGCTGAACGGCATTCATGAATGGTACGGCGGCGTGCTGCTCGAGAGCAGCAGCACGCAGTGGCGCTGGGATGACCAGCGCTCCACAATCGTACGTTGCTAAGCAAGCATCGCAACAGAACAGCCTGCCGGGTTTATCCGGCAGGCTGTTCTGTTGCGGCCTAATATCGCTTAACGCCACCAAGACGAGGAAGGATAAACGGCTGCTTGAATGAATACGGTCTCGCCAATTTTCGGAGTGGAAATGCGTGCATTCCTCTCCTTCGCAGCTTTCACGGCGCGTTCCACCGGATCGGTCCAATCATGCATCGCCAGTGTAAATGCTCCCCAATGGATCGGAATCATAACATTGCCCCGTACGTCCAAGTGAGCTTGTACCGTCTCCTCTGGCATCATATGGATCGCGGCCCAGCGCTCATCGTATTGCCCGCATTCCATCAAGGTCAGATCAAACGGACCGTATTTATCGCCGATTTCTTTGAAGTGAGGGCCATAACCGCTGTCGCCGCTAAAAAAGATTTTGGTCGCGCGTCCCTGAATAACCCACGAGCACCACAGCGTAGCATCACGATCCGTAAGGCTTCTTCCCGAGAAATGTCTAGCCGGCGTGCAAGCCAGCTGCAGCCCCTCGCAGGAAAACTCTTCCCACCAGTCATGCTCATCTATTATTGTGGGATCAACTCCCCATTTGATCAAATGCGGTGCAACGCCAAGCGGCACTATGAACCGTTTCACCTTGTCCTTTAGCTTCACGATGGAGCCATAATCCAAATGATCGTAATGATCATGGGATATGAGCACGGCATCGATCATCGGCAGTTGCTCGATTTCAAAGGGCAGCTTGTCGCTGTATCTTTTTCCGCCAAAGAGAGGAAACGGAGATGGAACCTTGCCGAACATCGGATCAAGCAGCAGCGTATGACCCTCGAGCTGAAGCAGAGAAGCGGAGTGGCCGAACCATGTCAGCTTAGGCTGCGGCTCCTGACCGAAATAAACCTCGCTAAGCGGCTCAATCATAACCGGCTTGCCTGGCCTAGCCTTCGGATTCCCTTTCACGAACTGGACAAGCATCTTCAGCTTCTCGCCTGTCGTTGTCTCCATCGAGGTAGGAATCGGATTTATAAACCTTTTGCTGGCATAATACCTTGAGCGACTAAGCTTCTTCCTGCGCTCCTTCGACTGGCTTGCTCCGAGAGCAGGATAATATCGCAGCATCAGATAAACGAAAATGACGAGAGCAGCGATGAGACTAATGATTATAAGCATTCTTTCGACCTCTTTCATCTCAGCTTTTGGACGCAGAAAAACCGCTATCGAAGTATACGTTACACCTTCAACAACGGTTTTATCAAGTTTTTGCGTAAAAGCTTCAGGCTATGCCTTTCTTACACTGCGCATAATGGCACTTAACAGCAGCACGATCACGACAGCTCCAATAATTGCCGGAATAAGCGCAAATCCGCCCATCGACGGCCCCCACGAGCCAAGTATAAGCGTACCCAGCCAAGCTCCGATGAAGCCGGCGATAATGTTGCCGATAATGCCTCCCGGAATGTCACGGCCTGCAATTAAGCCGCCTAACCAACCAATAATACCGCCAACGATCAATGTCCATAATAGACCCATTTTAATCTTCCCCTCTCTATACTGTTATATAGCTATAATTAACCTCTTATGTCCCCTTTGAATCATAGGGGCGAGGTGTAATTTGTGGAAAGAGAGGGGAAAGGGTCCTTTCTTCAAACGCTGCCTTCTGGCTGCGGCACTGCATGCGGCAGAATCACCTCGAAAGTCGAGCCCTCATGCAGCCAGCTCTCTACGCGTATTTCGCCATGATGCAGCTCGACAATTTTTTTCACGATCGACAGGCCAAGCCCGCTTCCGTCAGCCGTCCGCGTCCGCTGCTTATCACCCTTATAGAAGCGCTCGAACATCCGCAGCTGATCCTCCGGCGCAATGCCGATGCCGGTATCTATAATAAGCACCTTGATTTCATTCTCTGCCCGCTTCAGCACGACCTTCACACTGCCGTGGGCAGGCGTAAACTTAATCGCATTATGAATGAGATTGACCCAAACCTGGCTAAGCATCTCCTCATTTGCCACGATCTCCGTTTCCGCAAGCTCGAGCTCCAGCTCGAGTTCCTTCTCCAGCCACTGCGGCTCGCAGGCCAGCACGATGCTCTCAAGCTGAGCATCAAGCCGGTAACGCTTCGTGTCGAGCTGCTGCTGCTTTGCTTCGAGCGTGGTCAGCTTGAGCAGATTGTCGCTTATTTTAGATAGCCGCGTCGTTTCCTTCTCAATAATCGACAAATAATGCTTTTGTTCCTCTGGACTCAGATCCTCGCGCTGCAAGGTGCTCGCAAAGCCGCGAATCGATGTCAAAGGCGATTGAATCTCATGCGATACGTTAGAAATAAACTCCTGACGAAGCAGCTCTACCTGCTTCAGCTCATGAGCCATTTCATTTATGGATTGGACGAATGCGCCGATTTGACCATGATACTTCTTGTCGCGGTCGAGCGAGACATTGAAATCGCCTTTCGCCATCCGTTTCAGCGCATCCATCATTTCGGTCCAAACCGCCTTCTGCTTCGAACGAGTCAGCAAATTAATGATCGCGATCAGCATGAATAAAAATAAGATGCCGAGGCCCCAGTTGACCAATTGCAAGACATACTCTGGCAAGATCACCTCATGCCTTGCATAAAACCATTTTGTGAGCCAATACGCTAGCGAGAAAGCGAGCCCGCTGACTAAAAATACCATCGACAGCGAGCCCATGAAGCGCAGCGCAATCTCGAATTTCGATAAGCGCCGCCGCTTCATTGGAGCACCTCCAGCCGGTAGCCGAGTCCGCGTATCGTACTGATCTTAATCGACACACGCCAAGCCTCAAACCGCTCCCGCAGGCGGTTGATATGCACGTCGAGCGTTCTCTCGTTTCCGTCAAAATCATAGCCCCAAATCGCTTCGATCAACTGATTCCGCGTTAACGTGCGGCCCAGATGGCTAACGAGCATGAACAGCAGCTCAAATTCCTTCGGAGGAAGCGTCATATACTCGGCGTGAACCTTCACCTCATACGTCTGTCGATCCAGCATCAGCTCCGCAACGGATACCTGCTGGGACACCGCGATCCGGTAACGTTTCAGCAGCGCCTTGACCCGGACGGTCAGCTCAGCGGGATCGAATGGCTTCACTAAATAATCGTCCGTTCCCAGATTGAAGCCGCGCACCTTATCGCCCATCTCGCCCTTGGCTGTCAGCATGAGCAGCGGAATATCGTAATGCTTGCGAAGCTCCTGGCACAGCTGCCAGCCGTCCATGTTCGGCATCATAATGTCCAAAATAACCATGTCCGCAGGCGCAGCCTCCATTCGGGCAAGCGCCGCTCGTCCGTCCGGAGCTTCCTCTACGCTCAGACCTTCCTTCTGCAAAATAACGCGGACAAGCTCCCTTATATGCGGATCATCGTCCACAACAAGCACATAGCCCATCTCCACACCCTCTTCCGTTGCTTACGAAGCCGTTCTATTCATGCGAAGCTGGCCATTGGCGAATTCGCGGTACATCGTATGGCTCGCATACAGCTGCTCATGCGTTCCGACGCCAGTGATGACGCCCTTCTCGAGAAATACGATCGAATCGGCATCTACGACAGTCGACAAGCGGTGAGCGATCACGACCGTTGTCCGGCCGACCATCAGGTTCTTTAGCGCATCCTGCACCACTTCCTCCGACTTGCTGTCCAGGTTCGACGTTGCTTCATCGAGCATCAGAATATGCGGGTCGCGCAGCAGCGCCCTTGCAATGGCAATGCGCTGCCGCTGGCCGCCAGAGAGCTTAATGCCGCGCTCCCCAACCTCAGTTTCATAGCTGTCCGGCAAATCCTCAATAAAGCCATCTGCATAAGCCATTCGAGCAGCCTGCTCGATTTCCTGCTGAGAAACCTCGCGGTCCAGTCCGTAGCATAGATTTTCTTTGATGGTCCCCGCTATAATCGGGCTCTCCTGCGAGACGTAGCCGATCTGGCTTCTCCACGAGCGAAGCGAAGCATCCTTAATGTCCGTCTTGCCAAGCCTTATCGCGCCTGAGGTCGGATCGTAAAATCGCTCCAGCAGCGAGAACAGCGTTGTCTTGCCGCTTCCGCTCGGACCGACTAGCGCCGTTACTTTGCCCGCTTCAATCGTGAGGCTCACATCCCGAAGAATCGGCTCCTCCGGCTTATAGGCGAACGATACATTTTCTACCTGCAGCGTCTGATTCATTTCCGTGATCGCTTTGCCGCTATCCTGATCCTCCTCTTTCGCTTCCAAAATGCCAATAATGCTGTCGGTAGCTCCCATCGCCTTCTGAAATTGCGTAAAGAACTGGGCAATTTGCGTAATCGGCAGCATGATTTGGAACAGGTACATGATGAATGCGACCAATTCGCCCGCAGTCATCGCGCCTGACGATACCTGCACGCCGCCAAAGCCGATCAAGCAGACGAGCAGCAGTATAATAATAAACGATACGAGCGGTGATATAAGCGCCTGCATACGGGCTTCCTTCAAGCCAAAGCCAAACAAATTCTGAATGCCCATACGGCCTTGTTCATATTCGACAGGCTCGGAGCCGGATGCCTTCACAAGACGAATCTCCGATACGACACGATTTACGACAGAGGTAAAGCGCGCGTTCTCCGCTTGTGTGTCCTTGGAGATGCGGTACATTTTACGGCCGATTGGCACCATGATCAAGGCGGCAACCGGAAACACGGTGAGCATGATGAGCGTCATCTGCCAGTTCATGTAGAGCAAGATCGACAATGCGCCCAGAATGGACAAAATGCCTGTAAAAAATCCGGTCACATGCTCGGTAATAAGACCCTTGAGCAGCGCTGTGTCATTCGTCAGCCGGCTAATGGTATCGCCTGATGCTTTGTTGTCGTAATACGGAACCGGCAAGCGCAGCATTTTGCTCCACAGCCGCTCGCGAATGGACGATACGATCTTATTGCCGCTGTAATGCAGCAAATAGACGGACACGCCGCCAGATACCACCTGCGCAAGAAAAGCGACCGCCATCCCTACGATTTGCACCGTGCTTAATGAGCCAAGCGAGAATCCGTTCACCATATTTTTTGTAAATAGGGGGATGGTTAGTCCTACAAGCGTCGTAATAACGCTAAGGACAATAGCTATCGTTAACATAACCTTAGGAGGATTCGTCTCCATTATTAGTGCAATGAACCGCTTAACATTGCTGTTTTTATGATCTTTCATCTGTTTCACTCCTATTACTCAATTCTCTATTTTCTATTCTCTCCACCACGTTTTCTACTTTACCTTGCCTTATTAAACGCAGTTTAAACGATGGCAAGAAAAAAAGAGATACAGCTTCTTTTGCATGATGAATTGAATTGGGGTAAAATGGAAGGACTCTTTTGGCTTGAATGTTTTATTCGTTCGCTGGCTGGAGCGCAGAGTTGAAATAAGGCTCTTGACCTTGCCGTTACGGATACCTTTATGCTGGGAAAAGTTCAGAAACAATCTAAGGAGGAAGTAACGATGCCGGATCACGATGCCATTTATGCAAATGAAGCAGACCGTTACCATCAATTAATCGCGAAGCAGCCGGATTTACAGGCAGTCATTGAAGAAATACGGCCCATTAAAGGGCTGGATGTGGTAGACCTAGGGGCTGGCTCGGGCAGGCTGACTTCCGTGCTGGCTGGGCTCGCCAGATCGATTATTGCACTGGATGCGAATGAGCCCATGCTGCAAATTGCGGCAGAGCGCCTTACGCAGGCGGGGCATACGAATTGGCGTACAAAGGCGGCCGATCATCGGCAGCTGCCGCTTGAGGATCAAAGCGCGGATTTAGTTGTGTCGGGCTGGAGCATCTGTTATTTGGCCAGCGACGAGCTTGCGGACTGGGAGCAAAACATTCGGCAGGTCTTGGCTGAAATAAAGCGTGTTCTGCGCCCTGACGGTACTGTAATTATCTTCGAGACGATGGGTACCGGCTATGAGGCGCCTAATCCGCCCAGCTTCTTAAAGCCGTACTACGCTGCCTTAGCCGGGCAATATGGCTTCTCGCACAAATGGATACGGACCGACTATACCTTTGAGAGCGCAGAACAAGCCGAGGAGCTAGCCCGCTTCTTCTTCAGCGATGAATTGGCTGACAAGATCGCGCAAGACAAGATCGTCCATCTCCCCGAGTGCGCGGGCATATGGTGGCTGCATCTCCAAGAGGCATAGGAGCTATTCCGCTTTTTGAATGCACCAGGTTGTCATGCAGCGCTTGCCGGACACGATGACGGTTTTGAGCGGCTCGAATAATTGGCCCTGCAGCCTCGTAGTAAGCGCCATGAGCCGCAGCCTGCATCAAGGATTCGCATCTCCTTCGTGATTCGTCCCTTCAACAGCAGATCAAATAAGTAAATATCGATATCGCCAAACTGCTCCTTCAAATCTTCCAACATCGAGCCGCCCCCCTATCCACAAGACCATTAGGCTGCATAAATATAAACCTTTGTCCGGTACAAATCCCGGCATGTAATGACCTGCTTTGGCTCCCAATCCGGCAGTGCGAAGCAGATGCTTATAATGTGCGCGCCAGGCGTGAGCTGACTCCGCAAAATAACGCTTAAGCGCCGCATCGCTCCCGGATACAGATAACAGACTACCGTATCCACATCCCGGTAACAATATGTGTATAAATCGCCCCTAATGAACGATACATTCGTCTGATTATTGATCTTTGCAGCCAAAAAAGATATCCACATGGGGATAACTGAATTTTCGATGCCGATTATTCGCCAGCCCGTGCGGGCTCTTCCTGCCTGCAGCGCCAGCGTCCCCCAGCCGGAGCCGGCTTCCACCATGACGCCGCGGCTTGGCAGCTTTCTCAGCACAGCTACGACCACCCGCCGCACGGATGCGGGCGAAGGCATCGGCGAGATGCCGTTGCACCAGCTTGCATAGACGATCAAAAGAGCGGCAGCCAGCACGAATGCGGCCACCGCCATCAACATAATCTGATAGATGAGGCTTTCCATGATGCTTCCCTCACTTTTTTACATGAGCTTGCTCCTGCTTTAAGCCTTGTTCCCTCTGCGAACCTTAAGCTGCTTGCCCTTAACGGTCGTGTTCTTCATCACTTCAAGCACGAGCGACCCTTTGCCGTTCAAGATCTCCACATCGGTGACGTTATCGAGTATCGTTATGATGCCGATATCATCAGCGGACACGCCTTCGATCTTCGCGATCGTACCGACAAAATCAACCGCTCTCAGCTTCTTCTTCTTGCCGCCGTTGAAATTAAGCTTCATGATCTGCTTATTCAGCTGCTCGCGCTTGTCTTTTTTGAGAACGGGGCCTACATTGATTTTTTGCTCAAAATCTTCTCTGCGCTGGTCAACCGCTTCTTCCGAGGGCGCCTTCGCTTTCTGAATGCCGAATCCGATATAGCTCTCGATTTCGGCGAGCCGTCTGCTGTCCTTTGGCGCTGCGAAGGTGATCGCTTTGCCCGTCTTGCCTGCTCGTCCCGTTCTGCCCGTGCGATGGACGTAGCTTTCCTTCTCGAGCGGAATATCGAAGTTGATGACATGCGTAATATTCGTAATATCGATGCCTCTGGCAGCAACATCCGTTGCCACTAAGTAGCGGAACTGCCCTCTGCGGAACGCATTCATCACTTCAAAGCGCTCATCCTGCTCCATCCCGCCGTGAATGCGATCGCATGGATATTCTAGTTCCGCCATTTGGCGGAACACCTGATCGACATTTTCCTGTGTCTTGCAAAAAATAATGCAGCTGTCGGGATTTTCGACAATCATAACATTCTGAAGCAAAGCGAATTTGTCCGCTTCCTTCACTTCGATAACCGAATGCTCGATCGTTGCCGTCGTTAGTCCAGCAGCCTTGATCTCGACATGAACCGGCTCATTCATATATTTGTGCGACAGCTTAGCCACATCCTCCGGGAACGTAGCGGAGAACAGCATTGTCACTCTGTCTGCCGGAAGCTGCTGAATAATCGCCTGCACTTGCTCGATAAAGCCCATGTTCAGCATCTCATCCGCTTCATCGATCACCAAATATTTGATGCGCTCCAATGCAAGCGTTCCCCGCTCAATATGGTCATGCACACGTCCGGGCGTCCCTACGACCATATGCGTTCTTTGCTTCAGCTCTGCCTTCTGGATATGAAACGGCGCCTTTCCGTATACGGCCATCGATTTGATCCGCTTGAAACGGCCAATGTTCGTGATGTCCTCATTCACTTGCAGGGCAAGCTCCCTTGTTGGCGTGAGCACGAGCACCTGCGGCTTATTTTCATTCCAATCGACCAGCTCGCACAGCGGAATGCCGTAAGCCGCCGTCTTGCCGCTGCCGGTCTGCGATTTAACGACAAGATCCTTCTGCTCAAGCGCCACGGGGATCACCTCGCGCTGTACCTCGGTTGGCTCTGTGTAGGCTAGGCTTTCAAGCGCCCGTACGATTTCATTGCTTAAAGCATAATCCGAAAAATTTGTTTCACTCATCTATAGACCTCATTTGCATTTTTATCGTTCATTCATTCGTACTCTTAAGAATAGCACACTACTTTGCCTTTTGATCTATAAACCTTATTATAGCGCTTTCGCACACCGTTAAACGACGCAGCAGCGATTATTTTATATCCGCTTAACAAAGTGAAGTTATGGGTACAAGAAATAGCAACCGGTACTACAAAAAGTGAGTACTAGTTGCCAATAGATTAGGTCATTATAATACAAATATACCAACATGAAAGGCATGTGAGTGCTATGCTTCGGTTAAACGTAACGCGTGTCGGCTTTCTAATGGGCGTGTCCCTGCTGCTTGCTGCCATTATCTACTTCTTCGCTGCCAACTGGGGCGGTCTTGGCCGCGCCGATAAAATTCTCGCCTCTGCAGGCATTATGGTGCTGTTCTACGGCGTAAGCTTTATTTTCTCCAAAATGAAAATTATGCTCGGCCATCACTCCTTTCTGTCCGCTATCTTTCTGGTCGGCGGCTGCATTTCGTTCGGCGCTGCTGTGGCGCTTCTAAATCAAATTTACAATTCGCATGCCGACAACTACGAGCTGTTTCTCGTTTGGTCGATACCGGCACTATTGCTTGCTTTTATAACCCGCTTCAATCCGTTCTACTTGCTGGCGTACGCGCTGGTTCATCTCACCTTGTGGCAATATTTTTTCCCCACCTCCCTGCATGTCGTTCACACCGACAGCGAAATTCTGATGATCGGCTGCTTTTTTGCCTTAATCAATCTCCTTCTGTTCGTTCTTGTTGAAGCCAAGCTGATAATATCGGCCCCGCTGAAATACGCGAGCTTTATCGTCTTCCATATCTCCTTGCTCGTCTTAACAAACTCCATGCTGTACGAGCAATATGGACCGTGGATGAATATCGCCAGCGTAGCTGCCATTGCACTTGGATTCTACTATTTCACCCGCGTGCATTTGAACAAAATCATGCTGACGCTTAATGCGCTTGCCGCATCCGCTTTCGCTGTATTCAAGTTTTTGGAGCTGATGTCGGAGCATGCTTCCACTACATTTTTTGTTTTTGGACTGGTCTTTGTCACTTTGCTGCTGACAGGCAACGTTTTTTTCTTCCGATACTTGAACAAGCTGGGCTCACAGGCTGCACATCCCAAGGAGCAGGAAGCCGACAAGGAAGCAGATGACCATAAAAGCGCTCTTGTGGGCAAAATTGTATCCACCATCGTCACGATAATTGGCGTACTAATCGGCAGCATTTCCTTAATCGGCCTAGTCTTTATGGCATCCGATTCGGTGGCGCCGGAGAACGTGCTGCTTATAATCGCCTTCCTGTTCATTATTCCCGTTCTATTGCTGCGCCGCCTAAATGCCGTTGTTCGCTACACAGTGCTTACCATCGGATACGCTGCGGGAATGATCGCTATCGCTTGGATAGATTTAGCGGGCATATCCTTGCTCTTCCTGGCCGTAACGATTGCCGGCTGGTTCAGCCTGCAAGGACGCGCACAGCATTTTTTCATCTATTCATTGATCAATATCAATATTGCCATTCTTCTGCTCCAGCTGTTCGAATCGGTATATCAAGCCGCTTCCTTCATCGTGTTCATTATGGCGAGCCTGAACGCGGTCATCTATGCAAGTCAACTTCTTGTTAAAGAAGGCACTCTAAAGCAGCATATAAGAGAATGCGGGTTGTTCTTCACGCTGCTGCTTCTGTTCTGGCTTACCTTTATGGACAATATTTTCCCTTATTCATACGAGCTGTTCAACCTATTGAACTTCATTGTCGCGACAGCGTTAGCGTTCTTTTATGTTCGAAGCAACCGCGTGCTCGAGGCCACTGTGAGCTTGATATTCTGGTTTGTATATATCGCTTTCAAATATTACGATTTGTTCTGGACGCTGCTGCATAAATCGATCACACTCGCTCTGCTCGGCCTAATCGCGATTGCGATCACTTATGTTTTTGCCTACCGCACAAGAGCTGCTGTTCCAGAAGAAGCCAATGCATTCAGCCGATTGCTGCGCAGAAGCCCTATACTGATTGGCATCGTTATTGTGCTGCAACTGGGTTATGTGGGCTATCATGCCGCAACTAGCGAGGCCTTGCTCTCGAAGGGCACCTCGATTAAGCTGGCGATCGAGCCGATTGATCCTAGGTCTATCCTTCAGGGGGATTATGTAAGGCTGGGCTACAGCATTTCAACCCCTCCGGCTAATGTCGCTAAAGAAATCGAATCGCGCCGAAGTCTTAGCCGGATCAAGGTCGTGCTCCGTCCAGGCGACAACGGGGTTTACGTTTTTGATCGACTATATACGAGCGGAGAAGCGCTAACCGACAAGGAGATCGTGATCAATGGCACCTCAAGCGGCTGGCAATCCATTAATTACGGTATCGAAACGTATTTTGTGCCCGAGGGCACCGGCACTGAAACCGAGCAAAATGCTCGCTTTGCTTACGTAAAGGTGGGCAAGAGCGGCGATGCGATACTGGAGCGATTAAGCAAGGAGTAACTCCAAGCCTCTTTATAACAAAAAATAGCAGGATGAATGCCGCTACCACGCTGCATACATCCTGCTATTTTATTAATTCGCCAGCTTGCTAAGCTCAGGAAAATCCTCTAGATAGCCGTTTCGCTCAAGCTCCATCAATGCCTTCCGAATGCTTTGCTCGTCTTCGCCGGATTGATCAGAGAGCGCCAGAAGCTCTGGCAGACTAATATCCTTATGCTCCTTGCAATAGGTTAACAGACCTTTTGCCGCCCATGACAAACGGTCATCCTGGAATTCACCGATCATTTTGCGAAACAATTTATGTGGGATTAGCTGCTCATCAACTAAGGCTTGCATCGCTTTAATCGCATACTTCGTTGTCATACGGCCTTTCTTGGCAACCTCATCTATGGTGAGTGATGCGGAATCCGCGGTGCTTGAGCTAAGCACGATATAAATCATTTGCGAATAGATGTCCAAGCTCGGTTTATAAAAGATATCAGTGGAAACGGTAAAATTGCGAACATTGCTGGGTGAAAGTTCTGTTGACATGATGATGCTCTCCCTTCCGATTGGTCTATACCATAATAAAGGTTCGGATACGGGGTTTCAAATGAGGCTTTATTAAAAAAAGTTAATTTCCTCAAAATCCAATTCCCCCCAGGCGGCCAATAGCAGCGTATAGGTATTGCCCGGGCAATAGCAGACGAGTCTACGGGAAGCCTTGATAGCGAGAAGAAGATCGACGTTCTTCAAGCGCTTCGGAGGGATATTTAACAGCCTTCACGCAATAACAAACCAGCCGATCCCTTATAAGAGATCGGCTGGTTCCTTTTTTTAGAGCGATTATTGCTATTGCTTCGGTGCTGCTGCATGATCATCGGAAGTGACGATCACAATTTCAGCATTTGTAATAGGCGGCAGCGATTTCGTCATCATTTTGGAATGGTAAGCGACAATTTTGGTTCCTGCTTTAAGTACGGGTTCTCCGGCAAGCAGCGGAATCACTTTTGTGTCCTCGGAGATATTCAGAATAATATCATTGTCTGTGGATTGGTCAGAGCCTACATTGACATATACCTGGCCTTCCGTTGTACGATCCGAAGCGACGACTGTGCCTTCAATTTTGCTCGTTTCCGTTTCTTTCACAATAATTTTTTCGGCTGTTGTTTGAGCCGGGTAGATCATTGCCAACACTTCACCATAGCTCACTTCAACGCGAACATCATTTTTCAAAGCATCCTTCGTTAAAGGGCTGCCATCTTGGCCTACGATTTGTGTTTTCTCGTCTACGGTTAGGATGACATGATCTACTCCGCCTTTAGCCATCGGCTTGCCAATTACGGTGTACTTATCATCCGTAATGTTCGTAATAATACCGTCTGTGCCCACTGCATTTTGCTCATTTTCGTCAGCCGTAGTGTCCACCACCACATATTTTGTTGTTGCTTGAGGCGGAATGCTCATCGTAACGGCCGGGCCGTAAAACGCTTTGACGCTCATGCCTGGCTTGATCGCGTTAGCTTCAATAGTCTTGCCATTTTGGTCAAGAAGCTGTGCTTTGTCGGCAAAATGCAAAACGATCGTATCCTCGATCGAGGTATAAATATCTTTTCCTTTTACGACAATCCCGTTTTCTTTCACTTCAGACACGGTGCCGTCAATTGCGGTAAAGCTTTGGTCTTGTACGACAAGCGTCAATGCTGTTCCTTGTGCTGGAATGCTTTTTGTAATCGCTGCGCCGTAAAACGCTTTAACGACTTTCTTCTCATCAATAATCGTTTTTAAAGGAACTCTTTTTCCTTTTGCATCAACAATCTTTGTATCCTTGGTGATCGATAGTACGATTTCACTCTGATCGCCTACCGCAAGAGCGCGGCCAGTAACGGTAATGAATTTGCCTGTTTTATCGTTTACGAAATTCGTAATTTGACCCATAGTAGCCGGTACAATCTTAAATTGATTTTGAACATTTCCTTGCCCGTTATGGATCGTATGAGGCGGAACGTCCTGCGCGCTTGCTGCCATCGGCATTGCTGCCATCGCAAAAATAGACGCTGTTGCTAATACTTTGTACATTTTGTTCATCTGTCATTCCTCCAATTCTGAATCATGCTGCATGTTCGGTTATCGAAATGGCCTGCATGATTTTAGACGGCGAGGTTTTTTGGAATGTTGCACAACCCTCATTTATGTATGGTAAATATTTACTTAGTTTTGTGTATTGTGTGAACGTTTAATCTCATTCTATTGGGTAAAATGGTCCATCCCCTGCCTCGCAGCGGTGTCGGTATTTGTCTAAATCGACACGCCCCTCCTCACTCGTTGCGACGCCCTCCCCATTTAAGAACAGCGTCTGCATATAACGGGCTTCCTCATCCCGAATCGCGATCTCTCCCTTTGCATTAACGACTCTGTGCCACGGAAGCTGATGAATATCGCTTAGCGAATGAAGAATCCGCACGACCTGACGCGCGCCTCTGCGGCTTCCCGCATGCTCCGCAATTTGTCCATAGGTCATAACTGACCCTTCCGGAATGGCTTTAATGACCGCAATAACCCTTTGAGTAAAAGGCTGCATATGTGTCACTCCCTCTCTAAAAATATAGTGCTTTCGGTCCATGATAGCGCATAACATTATTTTTTTTGAAAAAAGTTATAAATTTCTTTTTAACTTTTGCCTAAAACGATGTAGAATAGAAGCAAAGGGTTCAAATCCGATTACGTCTACTCGCTATCGCATCTCCTTTCTTGAAGCGGAGATTAAACTGTTATGTGCACACAAACATTTTTTCGAGAAACTATGTGAAAAGTGTAACAATCTTTTAACAGTGTATCCTTACCTTAGCGGCTGACACAATTGTGACTAAAACTTACTTTCAACTTTACGTAAAGGAGGACATTCTATTATGTCACAACCATCTGCAGGACAAGAGATCGCAGCAAGCCTAATCGATGAGAAACAATCGTTGGATGTACTTGATCAGTTAATGAAGCCGGAGGTTCAACAGTCATTGACTGTGCTCGTGGACAATCTTCCGAAATTAGCTGAAATGGTCACGCTTATGACCAAAGCTTATGATTTTGCACAAAACATTGCTACAGACAAAGTATTGATCAACGATTTCGCTCAAGGTATCGGTGAATTCGTCAAACCGGTCCAAGAGAAAGCAAAAGGTATCGCTACAGCAGCTATTGAAGCGGGCGAGCGCTCCCAAGAAGCTGCCGGTTCTACTGTTGGCCTCTTCGCTATGTTGAAAATGTTGAAGGATCCAGAAGTTCAAAAAACGCTGCGCTTTGCGCAAGCTTTCCTTAGCGTGTTGTCTGAACGCAAAAACGTATAATACACTGATTACGCATAGAACGAACGGAGGATGAACATGTCGAAGCAAATTTTAATTCTTGGTGGCGGTTATGGCGGCTTGCTTACTGCTCTAACAGCACGCAAACACTTGTCAGCAGCAGAAGCTAGCATCACAATCGTGAACCGTTTCCCCACTCACCAAATCATTACTGAGCTGCACAGACTTGCAGGAGACACCATTGCTGAGCAAGCGGTTGCTCTTCCACTTAGCAAGCTGCTAGGCGACAAGCATGTCAATATCATCGTTGATTCGGTGAAAGAAATTAAACCAAACGATAAGCAAGTTGTTCTTGCAAGCGGTCAAGTACAGAAGTACGATACGCTTGTTGTGGCGCTCGGAAGCGAAACGAACTACTTCGGTATCCCAGGCTTGGAAGAGAACAGCCTTGTTCTTAAATCCGTTGCTGATGCCAACCGCATCCGCAAGCATGTTGAGGATCGTCTTGACGCTTACAAAAAATCAGGCAACAAAGCTGACGCAACGATCGTTGTGGGCGGCGGCGGCTTGACTGGCGTTGAGCTTGTTGGCGAATTCGCTGACAGACTTCCTGAGATTTGCCGCAGCAAAGGAATCGACTTCAATGATATTTCGCTTTATTGCGTAGAGGCTGGTCCAGCCGTTCTGCCAATCTTCCCGAAAGTATTGATCGACCGTGCTGTGACAAGCCTTGAGAAACGCGGCGTAAACTTCATTACTAGCGTTGCAATTACAGAAGCAACAAAAAGCTCCGTTTCACTTAAAGACGGACGCACAATCGAGTCCAGCACAATCATCTGGACTGGCGGCGTAAAAGGAAACCCTGTTGTCGGAAGCAGCGGCCTTGCAGAAGACCGCGGCCGTTCACTCGTTACGCCAACGCTGCAATCCACATCTCATGCTGATGTTTTCCTTGCTGGAGACTGCGCAGTTGTATTCCCAGAAGGCAGCGAGCGTCCTTACCCGCCAACAGCACAGCTTGCATGGCAAATGGGCGAAACGGTAGGCTACAACCTAGCGGTTCAAATCAAAGGCGGCGTGATGGATAAGTTCGTACCCGTATTCTCCGGAACGCTTGGCAGCCTTGGCCGCAAAGACGGCGTAGGTACGATCGGCGGCAATGCGACGCAATTGAAAGGCTTGCCTGCATCCTTGATGAAGGAAGCGAGCAACGTTCGTTACCTTTCGCATATCCACGGTTTGTTCGCACTTGCGTACTAATAGACGGAAATAGGAAGAAGGAGGGCAAGCTGCCCTCCTTCTTTTTTTGTTTACGTACTCGCAATCGTCTCAATCAATAGCTGCGGCACTCGTAATTTTGTTCTTGCCCGAATTTTTCGAGATGTATAAGGCTTTGTCCGCAAGCTGAAATAGCTCTTCAAAGGTCATTCCGCTTCTTTCCGTGTACATAAGTCCGCCACTGGTCGTGACCGAAATGGACTTCTCCTCGGTTATATGCGTTTCGCTGCTTTCTATCATTTTTCGCAGCCGCTCGGACCGTTCTTGGCTATCTCCCTCGCTGCTATCCCTTAGAAATACCGCAAATTCCTCGCCGCCTACTCTTCCTACAATGCCGCAATCTGCATAAGCCTTAAGCAATAGGCTTGAAAAGGTAATCAATACCTTATCTCCTGCCAAATGCCCATGTACATCGTTAACCTTCTTAAAATCATCGATATCCAGAAGCAGCAAGGAGCAGCCCGAGCTTGTCTCATTCAGATTCTCCCGCACTCTCTCGACAAAATGTCTGCGGTTAAACACGCCCGTCAGATCGTCAATTGTCGCTTGCGCATACAATTTCTGTCCAGTAACTCTGGCATGATGCGCTTCCTGTATTTTATAATCCATCGCTTGCCTTAGACGATGAAACACATATACGATAGCAATCAAACTAGACATGAACAGCAGTATTACAAAGGTGTGGATAAGCATTGTTGTCGTAAATTGGTTATATGCAGCTTCGCCAACCTCCAGCCTGTTTACATGAATGAACTTATTCACAATATATATGCCGTTCAGCAATAAATTGAGGGTACAAACGATGATCATGAACCATCGGTCGACATACAGGCAAAATAACGTCGCAAGCGGGAACACGAATGTAAAAGTCACCGACGTTGTCGCAGACAATAAGGTGAACACGTACATCAAGAAGAAGCCGCTAAAGGTCGCGTATCTCACATACCTTGTGAGTGGATTTATTTTGTAGAAGATCGTACCTGCAATAACAGACACCATTCCTACTGTCAATATCGAAACCACAAATACTATCGAACGAGTCCCCTTTACAAATTCGATCAAAAAGCCGGCCGATAGGATAAAGACCATCACCCAGCAAATGATGATTACTATAAAGTTTACAGCGCTTTCATAAAAAAAAGGCTTCTGCTCTTTTATCTCGAATGCTCCTCTCTGCCGAATCCATTTATACGTATATCGTATAAAGAAATGGAGGCCTTGTCGTTGAAAGTGTTGCTCCGCAAGCAGCTTAGAATTGGCGGGTTGTACGCTCATCATAACACAAAAATAATGCCAAGCGTGACTTTATCACGCTTGGCATTATTTTGTGTTACTAAGCATTTCTTGATATCACTAAGTAATACCTAAAGTTTCCCATAAAGCTGGTTTATTCTGGAATTAGCTCCATGCTTCAATATCATCATCATCTATTTCTTCTTCGACAACCGGCTCAGGAGCAGATGCCGAAGAGGATTCTTCGACGGCTTCCGCCTCTTCCGAAGCAGCAGCCATTTGCTCTATGCCAGCAGCATAAGGCCGATATTCGCTTGCTGCTTGCTGAGAGGCAGAGGAGCTCTGCAGCATATTTCTCTCCATCGGAACGAATGCCTGCAGGTTGCGAACACCATTCAAAGAGATTTCATTCTCGACCAAATAGCGTAGAGAATCCATCAGATTTGATTGCGAGTTCAGCCATTGCATAACCAATGGGTCTTCTGTTTTTTTGGTTTTCAAGCTAATATTGTCGCCAGGAAGCTTCGTTTTCTTCATAACATTCACCTACCAGAATCCGTTAGATTATGCCCAAGCATGCATGCACGATGCAACTTATGCAGGCTGAACCGCTTTATTTTTGAGCGCCTCATAAATTTTGCCGCGCACAAAAGCGTCGAGCCCCATTGCATTCAGCAGCACCGCATAATCAGCCGGAATATACAGCAGCTGCATTTCTCTTTCTGTGCATAATTCTTTAAGCTGCGGATATAGGACCGAACGCATTAGAATGCTTCCGCCGCCATAAACACAGATGAGATCGATCTCATTGCGGGCCTTCGTGAGCTGTTTTTTGACATGCTGCACAATTTGTCTAACCTGGCTCTCAAGCGGTCTCTTTAATGTTTTCAGTGCCCTAGCATGGTATTTATGCTTCGGATTTTTGATGACATCACTGAAAAACTGCCTTGGGCTATCCGGCAAATGAATGAGTCGGTTGAACTCCTGCAAAGCTTCCTCAATCGCATATCCAGCGCCGTGGTGGCTGCCGTGAACGAATTGACGCAAAAATTTATTGCCCTCGGTAATCGGATATTCCGTTGAGCCATCTCCGATATCGATATGAAGAATTCGCTTGTCTTTAAAATAGCTGCCGTTAAACTTTTTCTCAATCCCATAGGATTGCAGGAAATCATCAAAGATTTCCCCTTCTCTCCATCCTCCAGCGGAATCCTTCTGCAGCGTGAAAATAACCGGCGTTGCCTCTGGAACAACCTTTGCGAAAGGGAATACGATTTTTACCGCTACGCGCTGAATGCCCAAATGAACGGTCACGTGATGCGTACCGGTAGTAAACCGTTTCTCAAATTTCGCAGACGTTTCATCCGTATGCTGCGTAACCGGCAGCGCCGTAGCCATATCGACCTCCACGTCGATTTGCGCAGGTATATTCTTCTCTTCCTCGTATGCCTTCTGTACAGCCATCGCTGCAATTTGAGCCAGCGTATTAATAACCGGAAGATCCATATCGCTTTTCAGATCGATGCCGATTTGAAGGTTGTCCAATATTTCTCCGCTTTCGAGAGCAAACTTCCCAACATAGTACATGCCTGGTCTTGCGGCAGGCGAATCAATCGTGACGACCAGTTGGTCCTGTAAGTTTTTCAAAAAGCTTTCCGGCGATTGCTCTTCGCTCCATGGAAGCTCGTCCACCGTGCAATTCACATTCGGCTGCTGAATCAGTTTACCGTCGATAATAAGATCATGCTCACTGTTTCCGTTATCGTTGCCTACAAAGAAATGATAATTCATAATTGCTCTCCTCCTAGAAAAGATTTTTAGGAAACAAAACTAGCTCATGGCGTATGTTTACAAACATAAAACATTCCTTGGTATTACTTTGCCATACAAAGTGTTAGTTTACATCAAGCTAGAGACCCAGACCCCATTAAACTTTTCTCATCTCTTTTTGTCGGAATATGTGCGTATGAAGCGGTTGTAGGGCGATGCTGTCGGATTTTCACAGTAAAAAAAGCTAACCCGTATTCAACGAATTAGCTCACCATGATGCTTATTCAACTAATTAAACGTCTTCGGAAATTGCTTGATAATGCCAGCCGAGAGGATGTCCGCGAACATAATCATATGCTCCAGCCCCTTATCGGAGGCTGCGACATCGGCCTTCCAATCCTTTGTAAGCCTAGCCATTATGTCTTCAGTAATGAGCTGCAAATGCACATATAACATCTCTTTTAGCTGCTTATCCGTCCAGTTCGGGTTGGCGCTGCTAAGAAAAGCTGCAATTTCATCCGCATTTCTGTGCCACTCTTTGTTGTATTTATCTGCATCTGCTTGATTCCCGCTCTTCATCGCAGATAATAATTGGCCAGCAATCGAAATGTGCTCTTTCAAGAGCACAGCCAGCTTATTGCCTGCTTCCTCGCCATAGAACGGCTTGACCGCATCCCCAATATCCTGCTGGTTTTTAAGCAGTCTATCCAGCACAGTCTGCTGATCCTCCAGCCCTGCTATCGCACTCACTATGTAGCTTTTTGTCCATACGACATGATCGGTCCATAGCTTTCTCATATCTTCCTTCAGCTTTACGGCAGCTGGGCTTACATAGCCCTCATGACCATTGCGGTGATGATTGCCGTTTGCTTCCGCGCTTAGCGGTGCTGCACTGAAAGCCATGATCATACATACTAGCGTGGCGATGAGTAATCTGTTCTTCATGGGTACCTTCTCCTTTAATGACACGAATGGAATAGCGAATAGCCAGTATAGTATTTGCTATTCCTTACATTTCATTCATAGAAGCTGGCCAAGAGGTGTAGGCATGCCATCGATACTCTTCGAATTTTTCTCTTTTCGATATTCCTTCAAGCCTTCTTCGCCTTTCTGAACCGCCCAGCGCTGCAGCGTGTCTCTCTCTCCCTCATAGGACATGAACGGGATCGAGTAGCCGCAGGAGGTCTGTACCTTGTGCACTTCGATGTCAATAATTTGCCTAGCGCCCGGAAGCGGCGCGAAGAGCGGATACAAGGCATCCCACTCCGCTGTGCCAGGGAGCACGACGGTGCCCGTTCCGAACAATCTCAAGATGTTGGGAACTCCATCAAATGCGCAAAACATAACGGTAACTCGCCCGTTCTCATACAGATGCGCGCTTGTTTCATTTCCGCTGCCTGTCAGGTCTAAATAGGCAACGCGATTAGGGGATAAAATGGTGAAGGAGTCATGTCCTTTCGGAGAGATATTAACATGTCCCTCTTCCGACAACGGCGCCGATCCCACGAAAAAAATATGCTGCTGACGGATAAATGCTTCATGCTGCGGCAGCATCGCATCAAATTGTTTTCCCATAATGCCCTCACCCTTCTTATTCCAAAATCAAATACTTTATCCTATGAAGATCTGTTGTTAGCTATTAATGTATAAGCAACCTTCCCATCTTGTCAATTCATTGAACAAAAACGGCGGCGGGGGTGCATCGCTTCGAACAAAAGCTTTGGGCTTATATAAAAACAATCCGCTCCGCGCCATCAACGACGGCATACTTAAGTGGAATGATTTATATTTACTTTTGATTGTGGCGAGCGGTATGATGCAAGGCCGGGACTGGTGGATAAAGTGCAGCGTTCGAAGCTGACGGAAGCAAGCGGCAAGAAAAGAGATTTATATGTACTTATGCGTGTGGCGAGATACAGGGCTGGGACTGGTGGATAATATGCCGCGTTCGAAGCTGACGGAAGCAAGCGGCAAGATTAACGGGAAAACCTCCCGTTATTTCAAACTATTTTGGTCAGAAATCAGGATTACAAGGAATTTCTCCAGTTAAATTTTCCTTTTTGAGCGAATATGGGGGATTGTGCCAATATTAACGGGAGTTTTTCCAGTTAAATGTTCAAAATCGATACATTTCGAAAAATTAGCAGGGGTTTTTCCAGTTATTTAATAAAGTTTTGATAGGTTGGGGTTGGGGTTGGGGTTGGGGTTGGGGTTGGGGTTGGGGTTGGGGTTGGGGTTGGGGTTGGGGTTGGGGTTGGGGTTGGGGTTGGGGTTGGGGTTGGGGTTGGG
>NZ_JBXBBJ010000044.1:0-22219 GCF_057221575.1 Paenibacillus sp. Y660
ATAGGTTCGGGGTGGAAGCACAGCAATGTGTGCAGCTGACGAATACTAATCGGTCGAGGGCTTATCCTAAAAGGTTTGCTAAGCAAACCTACATCGTAAGCATACGCTAAAAGGTTTGTAAAACAAACCTACATCGTAAGCATACGCTTAAGGTTTGCATGGACCCATACATCCGGCAGACACAGTTAAAGAGGTTTTCAGCAAACCTAAACTTTCGTATCCAGTTTTCAGGGCGCAATTTGCCTTGTTTTTCAACCGTGCCTCTTTTGCAGTTGAAGCTCTTGGAGACATTTCAACTCAAAAATGCAATGTTCCCTGATAGCTCAGTTGGTAGAGCACTCGACTGTTAATCGAGTTGTCACAGGTTCGAGTCCTGTTCGGGGAGCCATTATGCTCTCATAGCTCAGTAGGTAGAGTGCATCCATGGTAAGGATGAGGTCACCGGTTCGATCCCGGTTGAGAGCTCCAGAACACTTTCAACTGTTAGAACAAGCTTCAATTTATGTATGGCCCGTTGGTCAAGTGGTTAAGACACCTCCCTTTCACGGAGGTAACAGGGGTTCGAGTCCCCTACGGGTCACCAATTTCCTTTTTGACAAAAAAGGCGCCTTTATACTTGGACGCTTAGCTCAGCTGGGAGAGCATCTGCCTTACAAGCAGAGGGTCGGCGGTTCGATCCCGTCAGCGTCCACCATATCGCTGCTGGGGATTAGCCAAGCGGTAAGGCAACGGACTTTGACTCCGTCATTCTCAGGTTCGATCCCTGAATCCCCAGCCATTTTATAATATGAGTCATTAGCTCAGTTGGTAGAGCACCTGACTTTTAATCAGGGTGTCGTAGGTTCGAATCCTACATGACTCACCATTTTTCTTCTCACATGCGCGTATGGCGGAATTGGCAGACGCACCAGACTTAGGATCTGGCGGGCGACCGTGGGGGTTCAAGTCCCTCTACGCGCACCATCTTTAAAACCCATCATCGGGAAACGCTCTGTATGTCAAACAGAGAAATGTAGGTGGAAGTCCTACAAACAAGCTTTACCTTATATGCGCGTATGGCGGAATTGGCAGACGCACCAGACTTAGGATCTGGCGGGCGACCGTGGGGGTTCAAGTCCCTCTACGCGCACCATACTTACAACACAAGCTTTTAGGATTTTTAATCCTGAAGGCTTTTTTTCATTTTATGATAATCGTTCAGGTTGAACCTTGTTCGGATGAGCTCGCTAGATCAATTTGATCTAGTGAGCTTTTTTTGTATCCGGCGTATTCTGCATCAGGCTGCTGGACTATAGGATTGCACTTGAAATGAACACAAAAGGAATACTGTCAGGCTTCTTCTGTCGTGAAGTAGTTTATGGCTTTTGTGATAAGTGACGCAGCCTCTTGGCGAGTTTGGCGATTAATTGTATATCCTCAGAAGATAAAGCATGAATTAACTCCGTTAACGTATGCGAGACTTGCTGATCGGGAGGATATACCTGTTGTTTGTTATCAGGTGGAGCGTACGTATGGCCAAGTATTAGCCAGTCCAAAGATACATCAAATATAGTTGCAATGGAAATGAGTGCTTTAGCCCCGGGAATGGAGGTTCTGTTTTCGCTTTCCCAGTCGCCAACATTTCCGGGAGATACTGAAATTAACTTTGCGAATTCATACATGGTGAGCTCTCTTTCTTGTCTTAATTGTTTAAGTCTTCGTTTAATATCATGCATGAAGAATACCTCCTAAATTGAAAAATGTTGCTTTTACTTGTAATATGATCAGCTAAATGCAAATTCATTCGTAATTACGAATAATTGTTGCATTTATTCGTAATTACGAATATAATTTGTCTAATAGCACGAATTTTGACGAATTATCACTCTATATGTCGAAAAATGTAGATTTTTCTTAAAATGCGAAAATAGAACCTTGGTATTTTAAGGTCCAGTACTGTCCTTTCTATAACTAGTCATATTTCGCAGATAATTCGTCATTCATGTTGCTGATCTCAGAATGGGGTCTATAACCCTAAATAATTCTTCAATGAATTATCGTTTTCCTTTGTTTGTATATAATTCATCAGTAGATGTATACGTAATCAGTTGGTTCCTCGTAGCAAAATAGAAAGAGGGATATGGATGAATGGAAGAGATTTAACTGACCCTATTATGGAGATGTACATTTTCGAATCATCGCAACTATTAGAGCAGCTTGAAGCGACAATCCTTGATTGCGAGCAGGCGGCTTCTTTTTCGGTTCATGCAATAAATGAGATTTTTCGCAATATGCACACGCTGAAAGGCTCGGCAGCTATGATGCAGTATTTGAGCATTGCCGAGGTAGCGCATGCTATAGAGGATCTATTTCATTTTATAAGGGAAAACAAGGAGATTCCGCTCAACCATACCTATTTATCAGACCTCGTCCTGAGAGTAGCGGATTTTATTAAGGCGGAGGTACACAAAATCTCACATGGAAATGAATCGGATGGCAATCCTATTATCATTATTAACGATATTAAGCAATATTTGGAACAGCTAAAGCAATTGAAAAAAATTAGATTATTTTCCTTTCAAGCAGTTGTTCGATTTCAAAGTGATTGTGAAATGGAAAATATTAGATCGTTTAACATTATTCATCGTTTAAAAGATATATCGCGAATCCAACACCATGAGCCGACTGATCTTCTTGATGACGAAAGAAGTATTGAAGCCATTCGAAATGACGGGTTTCATATTTCTTTTAAGTCGGAAAAGAACTATCAGGAGGTTCATGGTTTTTTAATGGAAACACTCTTTCTGGAGCGATTGGATTTAACCCAGATAGAGGACGCCGGAGAAACGGAAAGGGATCAGGAGAGCGAAGAATTTGATTTATCACTTGAGCAGACAGACTGGCCGGAGGATCGAGAGCCGGAAGGGAAGACAGAAAGCGCGTCAAGAAATGCGGTTATAAGCGTAAGTGTGAATAAGTTGGATCAATTACTGGATCTCATTGGAGAGCTCGTCATTGCAGAAGCGATGGTTACTCGCAGTGAAGCTTCTAATGGTACACGTGGGGATTCGGCTTTCAACAAAGCATCAGGACAGCTGCGAAAAATAACCGGTGAGCTCCAGGATATCGTCATGTCGATCCGAATGGTGCCGCTTGTCACTACCTTTCATAAGATGCGTCGAGTGGTCAGAGACATGTGCCAGAAGCTGGGCAAGGATGTGGACATTGAAATCATTGGAGAAGATACGGAGCTTGATAAAAATATTATCGATCAAATTTCTGATCCGTTGATGCATTTGGTTAGAAATGCGCTGGATCATGGCATTGAATCGAACGATGAGCGTGTGAAAGCAGGCAAGAAACGCGCTGGCACTATTACTTTAGAGGCAAAAAATACAGGCGGCTATGTAGAGATTGTCGTTAAGGATGATGGTAAGGGCTTGAATCAGAAGCATATCGTAAGCAGAGCCAAAGAGAAAGGTCTCATTGGTGAGCAGCACGGAGATATGACAGAGAAGGAAATATTCAGCTTGATCTTTCAGCCTGGCTTTTCTACAAAAGACAATATTACAGAATTTAGCGGCCGAGGTGTTGGGATGGATGTCGTCTCTCGTAATGTTGAGGGAGTAGGCGGCGTTATCTCTGTAGAGAGCAAGGAGCTTCAGGGAACGAGCATTACGCTGAAAATTCCTTTAACGCTGGCAATTATTGATGGCATGAATGTAAGGGTAGGCAATGCTAATTATACAGTGCCGACAACCTCAATTAAGGAATCCTTTAAACCGAAATTATCCGATGTCATCACGGATCCCGATGGCAATGAAATGATTATGGTGCGTGGGAATTGTTACCCTATTCTTCGTCTTCATGAAAGATTTCATTCAAAAAGCGGCAACACCAATTTAGAGGATGGAATATTCGTTATGCTTGAACAGGATGGAAAACGAATGTGTTTGTTCGTTGACGAGCTATTAGGGCAGCAGCAGGTAGTCGTTAAAAATTTGCCCCGTTATATAAAATATGTCATACATAGGGAAGGTCTTGCGGGTTGTACACTGCTCGGAGATGGGAGTATTAGTCTCATCCTAGACGTAGTAGATTTGATGGGCACGAATCGCAATCGAAATATGCCGGCATTTGCCCATAACAGGTGAAGGGACGATTGAAATGAATCAACGATCAAGCTTTGACAGCAACAATGAAGAAGATGCTCAGAAGGATAAATTTCTAACCTTTTCGCTTGGCAAAGAGCTATATGGGATTGAGATTAAGCATGTAATAGAAATAATAGGCATTCAGGTCATAACCGAAGTTCCTGAACTGCCTGAATATGTACGCGGCATAATTAATTTACGCGGTAAAATAATTCCCGTAATGGATGTACGGTTAAGATTTAAGAAGCCGTTCCGCGAATACAACGATCGAACTTGTATTGTCGTTATCGACATAAAGGAGATATCTGTTGGACTTATTGTAGATAGCGTATCAGAGGTGCTGTCCATTCCTTCTGAAGACATTGTGCCACCGCCTGAAGCAAGCGGCGGCATGAACCGCTATATTCAAGGGGTAGGTAAATTGGAAAATGCGGTGATGCTTCTGCTCGATTGCGACAAGATGCTTACTAAAAATGAAGTAGAGAATTTATTACCAGCTCAATAAATGGAGGAATGGGACAATGAAATGGTTTTATGACATGAAAATCGGCAAGAAGCTTACCACTTCATTTATTGTGGTTGCGTTAATGGCAGGAATAGTTGGTGCGGTCGGTATTACGAGTCTGAAAAAAATTGATACGGATTACTCAGTGCTGTATGAGCAATTTGGGAAGTCAGTTGGAGTACTTGGTAATATTGGAATGAATTTTCAAAATGTAAGAGTTCTTGTAAGTGATGTTTTGCTGAGTACAGACGCTGCAAAGACAAGCGCAGCGATTGAAGAACTTAATAGTCTGAAGAGTGAGACGGATACTTTGCTCGCCACCTTTGAAAATAGCCTTGTAACAGAGGACGAAAAAACCAGAGTAAATGAGCTGCAGGCAGCTCTTAAGGAATATAGACAATATCAAGATCGTATTATTGCATTCGCATCGGAAAAAAAGATAGAGCAAGGCTTGAAGGAGCTTGAAAATGCTGTTGTCATTTCCGAGAAAGTAGACGGCATGATTGATGATATATATCTTGATAAAAATACAGAAGGATCACGTCGTTCTGATGAATATTCTAAATCCTCGCAAAAGACGATCCTAACCATGCTAGTTATTGTCATTATCGCAATGGTTGCGGCAGTTGGTCTTGGCTTATTCATCTCTCGGATAATAAGCAGTCCCATTCGCAAGCTTGTTGATTCAGCTGAACGCATTGCAAATGGCGATTTGAATCTGACGGTCGAAGTTGCAACAAAAGACGAGGTAGGTGTATTAGCTGCCGCTTTTGGCAAAATGACCGATAATATGAATGAAGTGCTTTCTAATATCCAAAGCGCGTCCGAGCAGGTATCTACAGGCGCGAGACAAGTATCGGAATCAAGCATAGTATTGTCGCAAGGGGCTTCTGAGCAGGCAAGCTCTGTGGAGCAGTTGACTGCCTCGCTTGAAGAGATAGCAGCGCAGACAAGATTAAATGCGGAAAATGCAGTTCAGGCAAATACACTTGCTGATCAAGCGAGAGACAATGCACAGCAGGGCAATGATCGGATGAAAGAAATGCTGAATGCCATGGAGGAAATCAATACGTCTTCTGGCAGCATTTCAAAAATTATTAAGGTTATTGATGAAATCGCATTTCAGACGAATATATTGGCGTTGAATGCGGCTGTCGAGGCGGCTAGAGCAGGACAGCATGGCAGAGGCTTCGCTGTTGTTGCAGAGGAGGTGCGCAATCTTGCGGCACGTTCTGCTAATGCGGCAAAGGAAACGACGGATATGATTGAAGGCTCGATCCGTAAAGTGGAGGATGGAACAAAAATCGCGAATGAGACGGCGTCAGCGCTTAACCAAATCGTTGATGGTGTTGCTAAGGTAGCTAATCTGGTTAATAGCATCTCTGAGGCATCAACCGAGCAGGCAACAGGCGTAGCGCAAATTAATCAAGGCATCATGCAGGTCTCTCAAGTCGTACAAACGAATTCAGCTACCTCGGAGGAGAGTGCGGCGGCTTCTGAGGAGCTGACGGGCCAAGCCGAGATGCTGAAGCAGCAGGTAGGCCGATTCGTACTGCGCAAGACGCAGCAATCAACCTCCTATAAAGAATATGAGCAGTTGGACCCGGAAATGCTGCGTATGCTGGAAAATATGGCTGGCCAGGCGAAAAAACGAAATTGGGCTATTGATAGCGATCAGGCTGAAGTCGCAGCAGCAAAAGGCGCCACTATTCTGCTAAGCGATCGCGAGTTCGGTAAATATTAACGGTGATTGCCATCTCGGAAGAGGAATTCATACATCTTGCCCACTATATCAAAGCGCAATTTGGCATTAATTTAAAACAAGAGAAAAAGACGCTGCTGGCTGCCCGCCTGCAGCGTCATTTGCTCGAGCAAGGCTTTGATAGCTTTGCGCAATATTTCAAGCATATTAAAGCAGACTCCAGTGGGGCATCAAACATCATGCTAGCAAATAGGATCACGACAAATCATACCTTTTTCATGAGGGAAGCGAATCATTTTTACTATTTACGAGATAAAGTGCTTCCAAGCCTAGCTCACACAATTCGCGACCATGATTTGCGAATTTGGAGCGCGGGATGTTCGTCAGGAGAGGAGCCCTATACGCTAGCGATTTTGTTGGATGATTTTTTCGGAACAATGAAACAGGGTTGGAATACGCAGGTGCTGGCTACCGATTTGTCAGCGAAGGTGCTGGAGATCGCTGCAAAAGGCATTTATTCAAATGAGGCGCTGGACATGATTCCTGCGATTTGGCGATCCAATTACTTCCGTAAGCTAAATGATGAGCAGTCGGTTGTGCTTGATAAAGTGAAAAAGGAAGTTATTTTCCGTCAATTCAATTTAATGCAGCCAACCTTTCCGTTTAAGCGGAAGTTCCATATCATTTTTTGTCGGAACGTAATGATTTATTTCGATAATGAAACAAAGCGTGAGCTTATTAGGAAGTTCTATGAGATGACCGAGCCTGGCGGATATCTGTTCATCGGACACTCGGAGTCGCTTGAACGCGACAAAACGGATTTTACGTACATCATGCCGTCTGTATATCAGAAGAAGCTCTAAATGCAGGTTAGGCTTAAGGGGGTATAGTTGATTATCAATACGGTGGATAAAAGGATAAAGGTGCTCGTCGTGGATGACTCCATCATGTTCCGTGAGGTACTGGCAAGAGGTCTGGCCTCTGATCCCGCCATTGAGGTGGTTGCAACGGCTAAGGATCCTTTTGACGCGCGTGATAAAATCATTAAATACCAGCCTGATGTGCTGACGTGCGATATTGAGATGCCGGGAATGAACGGTATTGAATTCATACGTAGATTGCTTCCGCAATACCCGCTGCCAATCGTTACGGTTAGCTCGATTAGCGAAGCAGCCTTGGACGCATTAAGGGCAGGCGCTGTTGATTTTGTAGCAAAGCCTGACATAGCGACTCCTCAGCGAGTTGAGATGTTTCTGTTTGAGCTGATTCGCATCATTAAAGGAGCCTCTAAGGCGAAGATCATACAGAAGGATCGATCCGATAAGATCAACGAAACAAGGCTGCAGCAGCCCATCAAAAATCGAAACAACATCATTGTGGTTGGTGCTTCAACCGGAGGCACGGAGGCGATGCATACCTTGCTGAAGGGATTGCCCGCCAATACGCCTGGAATTGTGGTCGTACAGCATATTCCGCCCATTTTTTCTCGTATGTTCGCAGAACGCTTAAACGCATCCAGCGCAATGCGGGTGAAGGAAGCTGAAGATGGCGATTTTGTACAAGAGGGTACCGTTCTAATTGCACCGGGCGACAAGCATGTCTCACTCGTAAAAGCAGGAGATCGCTTTAAGCTGGAATGTCGAAGCGGGGACAAGATAAACGGGCATTGTCCATCGGTCGATGTATTATTTGAGTCAGCCTCCAAGGTGGCGGGGGACCGCGCTATAGGCATTATTTTGACAGGAATGGGGAAGGATGGCGCGCGAGGTTTGCTTTCCATGCGAAGCAAAGGCGCTCGAACGATCGGTCAGGATGAGAAAACCTCCATCGTATACGGCATGCCGAAAGCAGCTTATGAGCTGGGTGCAGTGGAAATCCAGTCATCTTTGCCGGATATATCGCGCGTGCTGCTTGCTTTATTGTCATAGTTTGAAGAGGGCCAACCAGCATGCTGGTTGGCCCTTTTGTTGTTGGAAGGCAGGGTAGAGATTCTGATTGACTTTTCACGTGAGAAACATTATCATTAAAACGTCAATGATAATCGTTATCACTTTTCGTTGCAGAACGAAAAACTATATATATTTAAGAAGGTGTCTGCCACGGCAGCGGAAGGAGCGTGTTTGTCCAATGATTCGTTTAACGACTTCGGGTCTTGATATTGCTTATGATGACCGTCTTATTGTCAAAAACTTAAACATTGCCATACCTCAAGGGAAAATTACAGCGCTAGTAGGAGCGAACGGCTCCGGCAAGTCCACTATTTTGAAAACCATGGCTCGTATTATGAGCCCATCTGAGGGCAGTGTTCTTCTGGACGGCAAATCCATTCACAAGCAGTCGACGAAGGAAGTAGCGAAGCAGCTGGCTATTTTGCCGCAAAATCCGACCGCGCCAGATGGGCTAACGGTTGCCGAGCTTGTATCATACGGACGTTTCCCTTACCAGAAGGGCTTCGGATCGATGAGCAAGGATGACCGCAGTATCGTACAGTGGGCGATCGAAGCGACGGGCATGACTGAGTTTGGCGATCGTCCGGTCGATCATTTATCCGGTGGACAGCGTCAACGCGCATGGATCGCAATGGCACTTGCACAGGAGACCGATATTCTGTTTCTTGATGAGCCAACGACCTTCCTCGATATGGCGCATCAGCTGGAAGTACTTCATTTGCTCCAAAAGCTGAACGCTGCCAGTAACCGTACAGTCGTTATGGTTGTCCATGATTTGAATCACGCTACGCGCTATGCTCATCATATGATTGCAATTAAAACAGGTGTCGTAGTTGGCGAAGGTTCGCCTGCTGAAGTTATGACGCCTGATATTATGCGCGAAGTATTTAATATTGAAGCAGACATCGTCCCTGATCCTCGAACAGGCGTACCTTTATGCTTGCCTTATGCGCTTGCAGGACAGCCGGCTGCTGATAAAGTAGCAATTAACAGCCGTATTATGCAAGAGACGTTAACAGCTGCTGGTGCATAGATCGAAATTATCGCTTCGCATAAACCGCATTCCTTAGGGACTGCGGTTTTTTATAAGAAATAACTACTGAGTACTGCTGCAAGCTGAAGTTCTGATCTGAACTTAAAAAAGCCGACTTTATTGATCAGCAGCTGCATAATATAATAAATGCGGAATAATCGCGTCAAATCAGCGTTTTTTGGTAATAAGCGAGCGGGAAAATGGAGTGTGGAAAAATAATTTCAAACTTTTCTATAAAAACAGTTGCATTTTGTTTTCAGGGATGATATATTATTACTTGTCGCCGCGATGATAAACATCACGGATGGCTGACAGAAATAACGTGCGGAAGTGGCTCAGCGGTAGAGCATCGCCTTGCCAAGGCGAGGGTCGCGGGTTCGATTCCCGTCTTCCGCTCCATAGTGTGTGCCCTTAGCTCAGCTGGATAGAGCGTTTGACTACGAATCAAAAGGCCAGGAGTTCGAATCTCTTAGGGCACGCCATTAACACTTCATTAGATGCACTTTATTTACACTTCGGGACGTAGCTCAGCTTGGTAGAGCACCTGGTTTGGGACCAGGGGGTCGCATGTTCAAATCGTGTCGTCCCGACCATCTTTCATTATTGATTTGCGGGTGTAGTTCAATGGTAGAACTTTAGCCTTCCAAGCTAATAGCGTGGGTTCGATTCCCATCACCCGCTCCAACTATTTAAACCCGAAAGCCTTGCGCAGCAAGGCTTTTTTTGTTGTCTTCATTCGACACAGCCTCACTAGCTCCTTGGTGTCCGTTTGGTGTCCAAGCTGATTTTTTGGGTTCAGTACATCAAACAAATCTGCACTACCTCGACTGACAGTTGTTTTATCGCGCTGCATATAAATATCTGTAGTGGTGGCCAGCTTAGAGTGGCGCAGTTGCTCCTGGATCGATTTTAAGTCAGCTCCGTACTCACGTAGCAGCATTGCTGTTGTATGGCGTAAATCATGCAGTCTGATGTGTGGCAGCTCATGCTTGCTTAAGAAACGTCGCCAAGTTAGTGAAGGGGTGTTTGGATAATATTTCTGACCGTTCCCACCATGGAAAAGATATAGCTTGTCGCCGCCTTTCCAATCCTCCGGATCGCATCCCATTTTGTTTTTCATTCATTCGCGCTTGTACGATTTCAGCTCTTCCATATACCAGCGAGGCATTGGGACAAATGCTTCAGACTCCTCAGTCTTTAATTCTGCTTCGACAGATCTTCCTTCTTCATCGAATGAGATCTGTTTTTCTACGTAGATCCCGACATTCTCCATGTCGACAGCTGGCCATTCAACGCCGAGCATCTCGCCGCGTCTGAAGCCGCCTAGAAGAACACCAAGGAAATATAACTTCCATACTGTAGGAGGGATTCTATGCTATACAATGAAAGCTGTATTGAAGGTTCAAAAAAGTATTTAGAGGATAACTCAGTTGATTTATTGATAGCTGATCCGCCATATAATTTAAGATTTGGTGGAACTACACAAACTAAAACGAAAAAGCCTAGATTTAATATTATAAAGAACGATATGCTTTCGCCGGCGGAATACAAGATGTTTTGTATGCAATGGATCTTCCAAGCATATAGGGTGCTCAAGCCAGGGCGACATATTTATGTTTGCATTGATTGGAGGATGTATGCAGACATGATGATCTGGCTGCGTAATGCAGGATTCATAGTGAAGAATTGCATTGTATGGGATAAAGAGCATATGGGCCTTGGTTGGCATTATCGTTATCGTCACGAATTTATAATCTTCGCTGTGAAAGGGGATAAACGTGTTAGAAGGATCTCAACTCGAAAACAAACAGATATTTGGCGAATACCACGCATCCATGGAAATAAGACCATTCATCCTACAGAAAAGCCTGTAGAGCTGCTAAAGGAGATGATTGAGAACAGTAGTGCGCCTGGAGAGTTAATTGTAGATTATTTTGCAGGCAGTGGTGTTGCTGAAGAAGCAGCCATTATGACAAGTCGGTCTTGGTCGGCTTTTGAAATTGATAATGGTTGGTATGAAGTTGCAAGTCAAAGAATAAATAAAGTGTTAGATGAAAGATCAATAATGAATAAATAAAATTAGGGGTCACCTCACGAAAAGGAAAAAATCGTACGTTAATCAATGAGTTGCACGAAAAAACCGGACCCTTTACTCTACAAGGGAATCCGGTTTTCGTATTAGCAAGCGAAGTTCAACTAACGTGCCTGTTAGCACAATAAATTAAATATTCCATCTGAAGGTTCAGAAAGCTGGTTAGACACAAGAATCGATGGGCTTCTATCTCCTAATGGAGAGTCAGAAAATACAATGCTTGAGGGCTTACAGAAGAATCAAAAGATGGACTACAATGCTAACGGGCAGGATAACGCAACTATATCCTTATTGAAATCGTCTCTTCTGTAGAATGGACTGAACTACATCACAAAATGAGGAATTTTGTACAAGTGTCTTTTGGTTGGCCTTGGGGCCAAGATGCCCGATCAAGAGCCTTAAATGCCTTGTAGTACGGACATTTCTTTCTGGAACGGTATATATTACAGAATCACCGTCAATGGCTTTACGCTCTTTCTGGCTCACTTGTGATTGAAGGCGTTGTTTCATAGCTTTTAATTGCTACATGCGTATTTCCAGCGACTCGCGACTCATTCAGATCGGCGCTATATTTGAACAATATTTTGGTGTCCAATTAAATGAGCAAGTCGCTGTTGATCAATTAAAAATCTTCACGAATTAACAGAACGAGAAACTTTGTGTGACATCTAGACAGCTATTCGGGGTCGTATTAAAAAGGTGGATAATGGTGTGTTGGCAATCCCACTAGAAGAACTCGTACAATTATATTTAAAGCTTTAAGGAAAAAGAACGAAATAAGAACGGGAGGAATGCACGTACGCTAATGCTTAGCAAATAAAACTGTAAAAAGGAGCTACACTTTCCCCATAGCTACCCAATTCGTGTTTCGGAGAGGGTAGAAATGTTCGAAAAATAGTGTTTTTTAGATCTAGGTGAACTTTTTTTAAAAAAAGAGGATATTTCCAATGGAGGGAGAATTATACATATGTACAGAACAATAAACCACTAGAATTGGAATGGAGAGGAAAAAATGAAGAAAAAGTTTTACACTGTTACTATGGCTGCGATGCTATCCATTGCAGCGATTACGCCTTCTGCTTTTGCGGAACAGGCATCATCTGTTAAAGTTCCAGCTTCTTTAAGCGCTGCTTTTGCTGATGATGGGGGAGTAATTTCTAGCTATAAGGAGTATGACACAGGTGTTAATCTAGATGCGCAAGTAACTGTTGTGGAACCAGCACTTGTATCGAAGAATAATACTAAGAATAATTCTCTTATACAGCCACTTGCTGAAGAGCGTCGAGTTTACTCACATACAACTTATACAATTGGGGAACTACAAATAGTAGGTTATAGTGTAGGTCCAAGAAACAATGAAAAATTTATTGTAAGCGTGGCAAAAGGTCATACTCAGACTGCATCTTCAGGTGTTACTGTTACCGGAACTTTACAGATATCGGGAAGCTATAATAATAATGTTTTAGGACTTGTTAAAACTTCTCTAAATCTTTCCGCAACTGGCACGGTTTCAAAGTACTATAATACAACTGATGTTTGGACTGGACCATCCGAATCTAGCCCATATAATACACGTGATTATTATGGGGCGATTGACTATGATAAATATAATATTAATGTAGTTCAACGTGATTACTATAATCATTATCTTGGAACAACGTATATAGGCCAAGGATACGACACTTTCAACATTAGTGTGAATAATACGCTGAAACCGAAAAACATTGAATATAGTAGAGACCGAAATATTTAACCAAAAGACGTTTGCACTTCACTTCATGATAGCTATGCTGGTACTAGCGCTTGACCGCTTCATCCTGCGCATTTACACTTGGTAGTGAAGCAGTATGGGTTTGCTGTAAATCAGCTGATAAGGGAAAGAGCTGCTCCTTCGGGGGCAGCTCTTTTTCCGTCTACAGTTCAGATTCCCTAGCCTAGACTTTTCGCTTCCGTTTTGAGCTGGATATGTGATTTCAGCATCCACCTGCGATGACGTGCCGCCACGATCAGGCAGTCATGGCATAGATGGAACGGCTTATTCGTGTCCTAATTAGTACTCTTTCGTACCGGAAGCATTCTTTCAAGTGATTATTGAGTAAACAATCGGACTCTAATAAACGTTCACTATGATAACCAAATATTTAAAACCTTGTTATGATGGGTTTTTTTCAATCATGCCATCCATGAATGTTTTTGGGGCATATTTGGGGCAAGAGTATATTTTTAAATGACATTTACTGAATGTCGCTGATAGTCATTTTAAAGGAAGCCTTAGAAAAATTAATATATTAATTAGGAAGTGATAATTCAGAAATGAGGTATTTCTCAGCCTTCCAAGCTAATAGCGTGGGTTCGATTCCCATCACCCGCTCCAACTATTTAAACCCGAAAGCCTTGCGCAGCAAGGCTTTTTTTGTTGTCTTTTTTAGCAAGGAAATGTGTATAGGCAAACGGACTGCTTTGGTCGGATAAAGCTTATTATATAGATCAATTTAGGCGTGGAGCCTCGGCTGAAATTGTTATTTTTATAAAAATTCGAAAAAGCAGTGAAATTAGCATATTAATAGGAAGAGATTTTTATTAGGCCGAATTGGCTGAACGCAATCTACACATTTTCATTTACCAAAGATTAATGGAAAATTAATCATCACAAAATATTCATCGACTACTATAAGCTTTAACTTCAAACCCATAGGAGAGTGAGCTTGTCTTGAGGATTTATAGTAAAAGACTGATTTCGCTATTATTGGCAGTGGAAATTACAATGAGTATGTTGCTGCCGGCCGGACCTGCTATGGCAGCAGACTTGCCGCTATCGGGAACGCCTTATACGGTAGACAACACCTATGATGTTACCGTCCCCCATGTCATTATTAATCAAGTGTACGGCGGGGGCTTGGTCGCAGATACCTCGATTCTTCTCTCCCACGGCTTTATTGAGCTTTACAATCCCACGAATAAGGATATCGATCTTTCAGGGTGGTCGCTGCAATACGCTGATCGGGGCTCCAATGCAACTACAGGACCAACTCTTTCATGGGAAAAGCTTGATCTCACAGGAACAATAAAATCACATTCTTCTTTCCTAATTAAAGGTGCTTCAACAGGGGCGACTAGCCCAAAGGTGAATCTTTCTGCAAAAGGCGACCAATCGTGGAACCGTTTCATTAATAACAAAGGGTTAAAAGTAGCGCTAATGAGCAATCAGACATTGCTGACAGATGTGAATCCTTTTGTGACAAAGCCAGCTGGCTACGTCGACATGATTGGATCAGGAAGCAACGATACCGGAAGCAATATTGACGGTTATGAAACCGCTTATCCATCAGGCTCAACTGAAGGAACATCGAAGAAAAAGGCCATTCGCCGCAGCAATTTTACGGATACCGATAATAATAAATTAAATTTTAAACAAGTGGACTATGAGGTGGCTACTGGAGAAGCATTGCTTGCGGTATCGCCTCGCAGCGGTTCAGACGGCGCTTGGGGATCGGCCGTGGTCCAACCATTAGCTATTACCACTGCAACTCTCCCGGATGGATATGTTAACTCGGCATATAACGTGGCAATTGGGGCTTCTGGTGGAACGGCGCCATACTCATTCGCTGCAGCCGGCCTACCAAATGGGCTTAGCCTAGCTACGAATGGAGCTCTTACGGGAACTCCAACTGCATCTGTTTATGGAGCGCCTATTACCATTACGGTAACGGACAGCACATATGGAACGCCTATCAAGGCAGACAAGTCCTTCACTCTTACGATCCAAGATAAAGTAGTCCCTGCTGAATTTAAAGATACGCTCAATATTTCGAAAATCGGAGAGTACTCCATTGGCCTGACCAATAAGGATGGCGGAGTTGCCGAGATCGTCAAATTCAACAAAGATAATGGCAAATTCTATTTGGTTAACGGTTCTGGCAATCCGCCGAGCCTCGATATCGTAAGCTTGGGAAGCGGAAGCGGGACACTGAGCAAGGAAAAGACTGTACTCGTTAAGCCGCTGGCAGAGACGGAAGGCTTTGTGTACGGTGATTTGACCAGCGTAGATATTAATACGGCTACAAAGCGCGTGTCCGTATCCGTACAAGAAGCAGATGCCATGAAGCCGGGTAAAATACTCGTGCTTGATTATGACGGCAATTTGCTTGACTCTTATGCGGCAGGCGTACAGCCGGATATGATTAAATCGACACCTGATGGCACATATATTCTTACTGCCGATGAGGCAGAGCCGCGTTCCGGCGTTGCAGATCCGAAGGGCAGCGTAACGATCGTCAACACGAAGGATAAAACAGTAAAGCAAGTCCTTTTCGATGACCCGTCCGTCATTGAGGATGGTGTGCATATCCGCGGGGCAGTTGACCCTGTAGATGGCAAAATCAAAACCAGCGGCACGAAAGCTGACGCAGTATATGATCTGGAGCCGGAGTATATTAGTTTATCGGAGGATAATAAGACAGCTTATGTGTCTTTGCAGGAGAATAACGCGATTGCTGTAATTGACATCGCAACGGGTAAAGTAACTGCCGTTAAGGCGCTGGGACTCAAAAATTACAACGAAGCCCGCAATGCCCTCGACCTTCAAAAGGACGGTCTGATCAAGCTGGAGAATGTACCGTTTAAAGGCATGTATATGCCTGACGGTATCACGACGCATACCATTAACGGTCAAACCTACTTGTTTACCGCTAATGAAGGCGATGTAACGGAATGGCCTAAGCGTACGAACGGAAGCACGATTGGCGCTTTAAAAGGCAAGCTGGATCCGAATTCGGAAGCAGCAAAATTCCTGAATGGCAAAACCGCCTATGATGGCATTGAAGTGGCCAGCGATATGGGCAACGACAGCATTTATATGTACGGCGGACGATCCTTCTCCATCTGGGAAGCAAGCTCGATGAAGCAGGTTTATGACAGCGGCAACGAGTTCGAGGCGATTACGGCTGCGAGGCTGCCACACTCTTTTAACACAAGCAACAGCAAGATAGCGATCGACGATCGCAGTGGCAAGAAAGGCCCTGAGCCGGAAGATATTAAAACCGGTAAGGTTGGCAATAAAATATTTGCTTTCGTGGGACTAGAGCGGATTGGCGGCTTCATGACCTACGATGTAACCGATCCTGCGCATGCGACATTTGCAAATTATACAAACACGCGTGAATTCAAGGACAGTCAAGGCGGGATTAATCTGAATACGGATACGGGTCCAGAAGGCTTGGAATTCATTCCGGCTAATATTAGTCCAACAGGTAAACCATTGCTGCTCGTAGCCTACGAAGTAGGCGGCAAGGTAGGGGTGTACCAACTGGATGTAACGAAAGTAACCGTTGATAAAGCTTCCCTTTCCTTGAAAGTGGGAGATACGGCTTCCAAGCTGAACGCAACAGTTGAGCCTGATGGAGGAAATGCTGGATCCGTCCTATGGTCGTCTACAAATAAAAATGTAGCGATAGTGGATGTGAACGGAAACGTACAAGCAGTAGCGGCGGGGACAGCGATTATTACTGCGCTGAGCGCTGACGGCTACGGTTCGGCAGAGACGGTAGTAACGGTTGCTGCTGCTGCTGATAAGCCTGATACACTCAATATTACCAAAATCGGAGAGTACTCCATTGGCCAGACTGATGAGGATGGCGGAGTTGCCGAGATCGTCAAATTCAACAAAGATAATGGCAAATTCTATTTGGTTAACGGTTCTAGTAATCCGCCTAGCCTCGATATCGTAAGCTTGGGAAGCGGGACCGGAACTTTGATCAAGGATAAGACCATACTCGTAAAAGAGATGGCAGAGACGGAAGGCTTTGTGTATGGTGATTTGACTAGCGTAGATATTAATACGGCTATAAAGCGTGTGTCCGTATCCGTACAAGAAGCAGATGCCATGAAGCCGGGTAAAATACTCGTGCTCGATTATGATGGCAATTTGGTTGCTACTTACGCGGCAGGCGTACAGCCGGATATGATTAAGTCGACACCTGACGGCAAATATATTCTTACTGCCGATGAGGCAGAGCCGCGTTCCGGCGTTGCAGATCCGAAGGGCAGCGTAACGATTGTCAACACAGCGGATAAAACCGTCAAGCAAGTCCTTTTCGATAACCAGTCTGTCATTGAGGATGGTGTGCATATCCGCGGGGCAGTTGTAGATGGCAAAATCAAATCCAGCGGCACGAAAGCCGAAGCAGTATTTGATCTGGAGCCTGAATATATCAGCCTCTCCGAGGACAACAAGACAGCTTATGTGTCTTTGCAGGAGAATAATGCCATTGCCGTAATTGACATCGCAACGGGTAAAGTAACGGCCGTTAAGGCGCTGGGACATAAAGATTACAACGAAGCCCGCAATGCCCTTGACCTTCAAAAGGACAGTTTGATCAAGCTTGAGAATGTACCGTTCAAAGGCATGTATATGCCAGACGGGATCGCGACGCACACGATTAACGGGAAAACGTACCTGTTTACCGCTAACGAAGGCGATGTGACGGAATGGCCTAAACGCACGAACGGAAGCAAGATTAAAGAAGTGAAAGGACAACTGGATCCAAATTCGGAAGCAGCGAAATTTTTGAATGGCAAAACCGCTTATGACGGCATTGAAGTGGCTAGCGATATGGGCAATGACAGCATTTATATGTATGGCGGCCGTTCCTTCTCCATCTGGGATGCAAGCTCGATGAAGCAGGTTTATGACAGCGGTAACGAGTTCGAGGCGATTACGGCTGCACGTTTGCCGACATACTTCAACACAAGCAACAGCAGTACAGCATTAGATAATCGCAGCGGTAAGAAAGGCCCTGAGCCGGAAGATATTAAAACCGGAAAAGTAGGCAACAAAGTGTTTGCTTTCGTTGGACTTGAGCGGATTGGTGGCTTCATGACTTACGATGTAACCGACCCTGCGCATGCGGTATTTGCAAATTATACGAATACCCGCGTATTCAAGGACGCTGACGGAAAGGACAACCTGAACACGGATACCGGTCCAGAAGGTTTGGAATTTATCCCGGCTAATATTAGCCCAACAGGTAAACCATTGCTGCTCGTAGCCTATGAAGTAGGCGGCAAGGTAGGGGTGTATCAACTTGAAGTAACGAAAGTAACCGTTGATAGAGCTTCCCTTTCCTTGAAAGTGGGAGATGCGGTTTCCAAGCTGAATGCAACTGTGGAGCCCGTTGGCGGAAGTGCTGCAACCGTCTTATGGTCGTCCTCCAATAAAAATGTAGCGACAGTGGATGAGAACGGCAACGTGAAAGCAGTAGCAGCGGGAACAGCGGTCATTTTTGCGATGAGCGCTGATGGTCTCGGTTCGGCAGGAACGCTCGTAACGGTTGCTCCTGCTGCTGATAAGCCTGATACGCTCAATATAACCAAAATCGGAGAGTACGTTATTGGCCTGACTAATAAGGATGGCGGAGTTGCCGAGATCGTCAAATTCAACAAAGACAATGGCAAATTTTATTTGGTTAACGGTTCTGGCAATCCGCCGAGTCTCGATATCGTAAGCTTGGGAAGCGGGAGCGGAACTTTGAGCAAGGAGAAGACCATACTCGTAAAAACGTTGGCAGAGAAAGAAGGCTTTGTGTACGGCGACTTGACCAGCGTAGATATTAATACGGCTACAAAGCGCGTGTCCGTATCCGTACAAGAAGCAGATGCCATGAAGCCGGGTAAAATACTCGTGCTTGATTATGACGGCAATTTGCTTGACTCGTATGCGGCAGGCGTACAGCCGGATATGATTAAGTCGACACCTGACGGCAAATATATTCTTACTGCCGATGAGGCAGAGCCGCGTTCCGGCGTTGCAGATCCGAAGGGCAGCGTAACGATTGTCAACACGGCGGATAAAACCGTCAAGCAAGTCCTTTTCGATGACCCGTCCGTCATTGAGGATGGTGTGCATATCCGCGGGGCAGTTGTAGATGGTAAAATCAAATCCAGCGGCACAAAAGCCGATGCGGTAAATGATCTAGAGCCGGAGTACATCACTCTCTCCGCGGACAACAAGACGGCCTATGTGGCCTTGCAGGAGAATAACGCGATTGCCGTTATTGACATCGCAACGGGTAAAGTAACTGCCGTAAAGGCGCTTGGGCTTAAAGATTACAACGCAGCCCGCAATTCGCTTGACCTTCAAAAAGACGGTGTGATCAAGCTGGAAAATGTACCGTTCAAAGGCATGTATATGCCTGACGGTATCGCGTCGCACACGATTAACGGGCAAACGTACCTGTTTACCGCTAATGAAGGCGATGTGACAGAATGGCCTAATCGTACGAACGGAAGCACGATTGGCGCCTTAAAAGGAAAGCTGGATCCAAATTCGGAAGCAGCGAAATTCCTGAATGGCAAAACAGTCTATGATGGCATTGAAGTGGCCAGCGATATGGGCAATGACAGCATTTATATGTATGGCGGACGATCCTTCTCCATCTGGGAAGCAAGCTCGATGAAGCAGGTTTATGACAGCGGCAACGAGTTTGAAAAGATTACGGCTGCTCGTTTGCACGCAAATTTCAACACAAGCAACAGCAAGACGGCGCTGGACGATCGCAGCGGCAAGAAAGGCCCTGAGCCGGAAGATATTAAAACCGGTAAGGTAGGCAATAAAGTATTTGCTTTCGTTGGACTTGAGCGGATTGGCGGCTTCATGACTTATGATGTAACCGATCCTGCGAATGCGGTATTTGCGAACTATACGAATTCCCGCTCATTCAAGGAAAAGGACGACCTGAATACGGATACGGGTCCAGAAGGATTGGAATTCATTCCGGCTAGCATCAGCCCGACAGGCAAGCCATTGCTGCTCGTTGCCTATGAAGTAGGCGGCAAGGTAGGGGTGTATCAACTTGAAGTAACGAAAGTAACCGTTGATAAAGCTACCCTTTCCTTGAAAGTGGGAGATGCGGCATCCAAGCTGAACGCAACTGTGGAGCCTGTTGGCGGAAGTGCTGCAACCGTCTTATGGTCGTCCTCCAATAAAAATGTAGCGATAGTGGATGTGAACGGAAACGTACAAGCAGTAGCGGCGGGGACAGCGATTATTACTGCGCTGAGCGCTGACGGCTACGGTTCGGCAGAGACGGTAGTAACGGTATCTGCTAAAATCAGAAATGGAGAAGAAAGCAATTTGAGTACCCCTGCGCCTACTCCGACACCTAAGCCAACGCCTGGTCCAGGCACTTCAGTAAATGCCGATACAGGGAAAGCGGTAACGGTACTTACACCAGTTACGGATAGCGGAGGCAAGACTACCGCTACTGTCAATTCAAGTCAATTGGCTGCAACACTAGCCGCTCTTGATAAAGCTGTGAACGGCAAGCCAGGAACGATTGAATTTAAGGTAGCTCCGAATAATACGGAATCCGCAACGATTCTCTTCGAGAAGGAGACGATTGCACAGCTGCAATCAAGCAGTCTTCAGTCTTTGGACTTGAATGTCGGACTTGGGGTTATATCCTTTGATAAGAAGTCTATTGGAACGTTGACATCGGCAGCAGGGAATACGGAGCTTTCGGTATCGGTCAATAAAACCGATAAGACAAAGCTTTCGGAATCCAATCAGGCAGCTGTCGGCAGCCGTCCGGTATATGATATCGACGTATTGGCAGGCAAAACAGCGATTCACGACTTGAACGGCGGCAGTGCCCGTATCAGCATACCTTATGTGCCGCAAGCAGGTGAAGACAGCCATGCGATTGTTATTTACTATATTGCAAACGACGGAGAGCTAATCGTTGTACCTAACAGCGTGTACGATGCGCAAACAGGCCAATTGTACTTCAAGGTCAGCCATTTCTCCACTTATGGCGTTGGCTACAGTCAAGTGAATTTCAATGATACAGCATCAAGCTTTGCGAAGGATTCCATTGTTTATCTGTCCGCTAGAAACATTATCGGAGGATTGGGCGGGAACAAATTCGCGCCGAAGGCCAATATGACGCGAGCAGATTTCACGCTTATTTTAGCCCGAATTGCAGGCGCTAAGCTCGACAGCTATAAGTCTACAAGCTTTACGGACGTGAAGGCATCCGATTACTATGCAGCATCCGCAGAGTGGGCTTCCGAGAAAGGCATTGCCGGAGGAGTTGGCGGCGGGAAGTTCGACCCTAAGGCTAACATCAGCCGTGAGCAGATGGTTGCCATGATCGCAAGATTCGCAGCCTATATGAAACACAGCTTGCCTGCGAACACAAATGCCCAGACGTTTGCTGACGGTTCATCCATCAGCAGCTTTGCGAAGGAAGCGGCAGCTGCCGTGCAGCAAGCAGGTATTATTAATGGCAAGACTATTGCGAGCAAGGAAGGCAGCTATTTTGCGCCAAAAGATTTCGCGACCCGTGAGGAAGCAGCAAAAATGCTAGCCAAGCTCATTCAATTAATGGCGTAATAAGGTTGCGAAAGGACCGCAGCGTCTCTCACTTAGAGGCGATTGCGGTCTTTTTTTTCAAAACCTGTTTCATCAAATGCTGATAGGGATAATTTACCGTATGAATAGGTTTTGAGAAGAGGCGGGCTTCCCGTAGGGATGGTGCCGCTCCGATTTTGTGAGGTTTGGCTTTAGGGCTTCATCCCTGTAGGATTTTGTAGTATGATGGTAGAAGTCAAAAAACGTTCATGTTGTACATTTTTGCTTCGCAAAACAAGTAAATGCTTACGGAGCGATCTTTGCTTCGCAAAAATTTAGGAGCCATTCCTGTAATGAAGTAATTTGAGCTTTGAATGAAAAATGCGCCTCTAGTATACTGTGAATTGTTCCGGGAAGGACAAACCCACATACGAAAAGAGGCGCACAAATGAAGTAT
>NZ_JBXBBJ010000045.1:0-20975 GCF_057221575.1 Paenibacillus sp. Y660
GACTCCGTCATTCTCAGGTTCGATCCCTGAATCCCCAGCCATTCATTTGCGGAAGTGGCTCAGCGGTAGAGCATCGCCTTGCCAAGGCGAGGGTCGCGGGTTCGATTCCCGTCTTCCGCTCCATAAAGTTGGCGCCATAGCCAAGTGGTAAGGCAGAGCTCTGCAAAAGCTCTACCCCTAGTTCGAGTCTAGGTGGCGCCTCCAACTTATTTTCAAAACATGTGCCCTTAGCTCAGCTGGATAGAGCGTTTGACTACGAATCAAAAGGCCAGGAGTTCGAATCTCTTAGGGCACGCCATCTTTGTTGAGATGCCGATGTGGCGGAATGGCAGACGCGCGCGACTCAAAATCGTGAGGGAAACCGTGGAGGTTCGAGTCCTCTCATCGGCATCATTTACTTCCGTTCAAACTCTTAAGATCAATCAGATCTTAGGAGTTTTTTGTTTGCATTTGTATAATATTCCTGTTGAATAGCGTCAACATGGTTGTTTTCTAAAGGGATTTTTTGGTAATATTGTGTGAGTATAGTTATTTAAAATAATTCAGAAAGGATGAGTGCTTATGTTTTTCGGACTATCCTCTTCCATCATCCTCATTTTCAACGGTCTATTTGCGCTGATGGGCATCTATTGCCTTTATTTATTGATTAAATTTTTAATTCGGGCAATTCAAGCGCTAGATATTCATTTGGATGAAAAGAGAAATAGACATTTATAACGATGGCGATTTTACGCAAAAGAGGAGGGAAATACTGTGCCGTCCGATTTTATAATTAGCGAGCTGTCCGAAATGTCGGAGAAAAGGCTAGGAAGTCTTGCTTCATTACTCGTTGAGATAGTCGATGAAGGAGCCTCCATCGGTTTCTTGCCTCCATTAAGCTTGGCAGAAGCGACTTCGTATTGGTCACAGGTCATCCATGATGATGTTATTTTATGGATCGCAGAGCGGAATGGAGAAACGGCAGGTTCTGTTCAATTGCACCTTTGCTCGCGTCCTAATGGAACACACCGCGCTGAAATTGCGAAGCTCATGGTTCATCCACATGCCCGCCGCAAAGGGCTGGGACATATGCTGATGGCTGCGGCAGAAGAAAGGGCAAGAGAGGAAAATCGCAATTTGCTCGTCTTAGATACTCGGGCTGGCGATCCCTCTAATCGATTATATTGCTCTATGGATTATATAGAGGCAGGGCGAATTCCTCGTTACGCAAAATCTGCAGATGGGGAGCTTCATGACACGGTGTATTATTATAAAAACTTATAGATGATACCATTAAACTAGGTTTAGGAGGCATGCCTTTATGAGCGATTTGTTTTCCAATCCCATTTTGTTATCCATTCCCGAAAGTATTGAAAGCGATCGACTGCTCATTCGTGCACCGAAATGGGGAGACGGAATTCAGCTAAATGAGGCGGTCATTGAAAGCGGCAACGAGCTTAAGCCATGGATGCCATGGGCACAAAGCATTCCCACAGTTGAGGAATCGGAAATCGTCATTAGGCGCGCACGTTTAAGGTACCTGGAGCGCACCGATTTGATGCTATTGCTGTTCCTGAAGGAGACAGGTCAGCTCATCGGCAGCAGTGGTCTTCATCGAATCGATTGGGAATCACGGAAGTTCGAGATCGGCTATTGGGGCCGTTCAGCATTTAGTGGCAACGGTTATATTACGGAAGCGGCTGAAGCGATAACGAATTTTGCTGTCCACGATCTAAACGCCAATCGCGTTGATATACGCTGTGACTCACGAAATCAACGAAGCGCGCGAGTAGCGGAACGATTAGGTTTTACGTTAGAAGGCATTCTTCGTTCTGAAAAATGTGCAATTGACGGCTCGCTGCGAGATACGATGATATTTGCAAAGGTGAGAGGGAAAGAGTTTTGACGACGATCATGGACACATGGTCAAGCTCATCCCAGCAATGATTTTGGGCAAAAAGAAGTTACTATATCCTATTGAGACTCATTGATAAATCTTTTGAAAATGATCGGTGAAGGCCAAGTGCCTTATGCTGGTCATTTTTTTTTGTTGTTAGACGCGATTGCAATCATTTATGGCTTGTGCCGAATCCAATTAGCTCCATTAATGTTCATTATTAAAAAAATTGCTGATTACAGTCTTCATTAAAATCTCATTTCGGTGTAGTTGATGAAGAAGGGCTCGCGAATCTGGGATTTGATTAAACGCCTATGAAAGTAAAACTTAAGCAAAATAGCTGGATCTACATCGTGGATTTCGATAATTCTTTAATTCCTATAAGAATACTTGAAATTACCATTGACATTACTGATTAATGCTAATAATATTACATCAGTAGCTTATTACAAGTTTTGCATAGTAATTATAAAGTTACAAATCTTAATCATTGTATTTAGATGTTATTTAATCACATATTAGACTGACCATACAAATGGAGGTCTTATTTTTCCGAATAAAGGGAGAAATAAGTCCTTTTATTTGTTTAATTATTTTTATATAACTTTTTTTAAGGAGGATGATGGAATGAGTGGGAATGCAGTAGAATTTATTGGAGTCAGTAAGAGCTATGGCTCCAGCAGCGTATTGAAAAACTTTGATCTGGTCATTCCAAAAGAAAAAATCATTACGATAATCGGGCCCTCCGGTTGCGGGAAGACGACACTGCTTAAAATGATCAATCGATTGATTGAACCGGAATCCGGGCAAATCCTGCTGGAGGGAAAAGTTATCAGCAGTCTCGATCCCGTGGAGTTGAGGCGAAACATTGGATATGTTATTCAGCAGATCGGCTTGTTTCCTCATATGACAATTGAGCAGAACATCTCCATTGTGCCCAGACTAAAAGGTGAGAAAAAACAGCAGTTGATTGCAAGGGCCACGGAACTACTGGATTTAATCGGCCTAGACCCGGCTAAGTTCCTTAAACGGTATCCCCATGAGCTTAGTGGCGGACAGCAGCAGCGAATCGGCGTTGCTCGTGCCCTGGCTGCCAATCCTTCGATTGTGCTGATGGATGAGCCGTTCAGCGCGCTCGACCCTATTAGCCGTGTTCAATTGCAAAAAGAACTCATTCATTTAAATAAACAGGTTCGAAAAACAATTGTATTCGTCACTCATGATATTGAAGAAGCACTGAAGATCGCAGATCAAGTCGTTTTGCTTAATGAAGGGACAATTGTTCAACAAGGTTCACCTAATGCGCTGTTGCAATCACCCATAAACAATTTTGTTCGTGATTTTCTAGGTGCGGAAAGGTTTCCGCTTGCATACAACCTTTAAACTTTATTGTGGGGTTGCACATTCAACCAATTTGAGAAAGGAAATAACTGCATGATTGAATTCTGGGAGATCCTCCGAACAAATTGGCAAGAAATTTTGCAAAAAACAATCGAGCATTTTCAATTGTCGTTCATTTCAGTCCTCATAGCTTGTGCGATAGCGATACCCGCAGGCATTTATGTTTCTACGCATAAACGGCTAGCCAATATTATGATTACAGTGGTGTCTGTTATTCAGACGATCCCAAGTTTGGCGTTATTTGGATTCATGATTCCGCTGCTCGGCATCGGAGTTAAACCCGCAATCATTGCTCTTACACTATATGCGCTTTTCCCGGTCTTGCAAAATACGTACGTTGGCATAAGTGGCGTTAATCCTGCTTTGATTGAAGCAGGGACGGGAATGGGCATGACACGGTTGCAAATATTGCGGATGGTGCAGCTGCCTATTGCCAGGAGCATCATTATGGCGGGCGTAAGACTTGTTACTGTTCAAACCATCAGCATGGCCACCATTGCCACTTATATTGCAGCGGGCGGACTCGGAGACATTATTACGCGGGGCATATCGATGATTAACACGTCAATCATTTTGCTAGGGGCGATACCGGTATCATTATTGGTTATTATTATTAATTTATTATTGCTTGGTTTGAATCGTATCTTAACACCGAAAGGTTTAAGACATAAAATAAAATGAACTTAAGAGGGGTATTTATTATGAATGGATTTAGACAGACACATCGTTGGTTGAAGGCATCGTGGGTGGCAGGACTCGTCATTATCTTGATCGCTGCTACTACAGGCTGCGGCAAGTTGGAGGAAGGAACTGGCAAGACGGACACAATCAATATTGCTACAAAAGGTTTTGCAGAGTCGGATGTTTTGGCCAATATGATTAAATTGCTGATTGAGAATGATACCGATCTGAAGACAAACGTTAAAAAGCTGGATAATAACCTGTTATGGGAAGCCATCAAATCAGGGTCTGTGGATACCTATGTGGAATATACCGGAACTGCACTTCTCAATATGCTCAAAGCCGAACCGGAATATGACCCGCAAAAGTCATATGACATCGTGAAGAAGAAATTAGCAGAAAATTTTAATATTACAGTGTTGGACCCTGTTGGTTTTAACAATACTTACACGTTCGTGCTGCGCAAGGAGTTGGCTGAGAAATATAATATTTCGACCATGTCGCAGTTGGCGGAAAAATCAAGTGAGATTATATTTGGTACAAACCAGCAGTTTCTTAAACGAAAGGATACTTGGCCATTGATTCAGGAGAAATACAACATGAAATTTAAAGAAATTAAGCCATTTGAGAACAAATCGTTATCTTATCAGGCTATTCAACAAGAATTAATAGATTCTACCAATCTAGACACGACAGATAGTAAACTTCTAATTTCCAACTTTGTTGCATTAGAGGATGATCAGAATGTGTTTGTACCTTATTATGCGATTCCTGTTATCTATTCCAGCACCTTAAAGAAACATCCAGAGCTCGAAAAAACCATCAACAAACTTTCTGGTAAGATCACGGTGGAAGATATGCAGAGGCTTAACGGGGAAGTCGAGCAGCAACTCAAACCCCCAATTGATGTAGCAAGAAATTGGCTAAAAGCTCAGGGACTAATTAAATAGATCTTGCAAACACAGGATGCACAGTTGTCAAGCATCCAAAGGAGTGATGACAGTTGGAGACAGTTAATCAAACGATACGCAACCATCATAGCGCCGCAGGCGAAGCGCTGATTCTGAACGGGAAGCGAATGACGATTCAAGATGTCTATGATGTCGCTCATCACGGCAGGTCTGTGAAAATCTCGGAAGAGGCCATGAACCGTGTAGAAGCTGCGAGAAAACTGGTATTAGAGCTGGTTGAGGAGGACGTACCGGTATATGGCTTTAACCGGGGAGTAGGATGGAACAAGGATAAGGTGGTTGCGCCGGCGGTTTTTGAACAATTTAACCGCAACCTGATTTTGTCGCATAGTTCCGGGGTAGCACCTTATGCCACTGAAGCAGAAGTACGGGCAGTTATGGTTGCCAGACTGAATACACTGCTGCTTGGCTGCACAGGCTCGCAATCCACAATACCTGTGCGTTATGCCGAATTTTTGAATCTTGGCATTCATCCTCTACTGCCGCTCAGAGGCTCTGTAGGAGCAGCAGATATTACAACCGTTACGCATATCGGCCTTGCCTTTATCGGAGAGGGGGAGGTCGATAGGGGAGGAGAGCGGCTCTCGGCGGACGCTGCGCTGAGGGAGGCTGAGCTTGAGCCGCTTGTACTCGGGCCAAAAGACGGGCTATCACTGATTTGTACCAACGCATTATCTGCGGGAACAGGAGCTCTGGCGCTGCATGAATGTGGAGAACTGTTGAAGCTTGCTGATATTGTATTCGCGTTGTCTCTGGAAGCCATTCGCGGCAATGTCAGCCCATTGGATGAAGCGGTCCATCGGGTACGCCCGTTTCCCGGTCAGTTGCAAAGCCTGTCCCATATCAAAAGCTTGCTTAAGGGGAGCGATCTATGGGACAGCTATAATCCGGAATCGCTGCAGGACCCGCTCAGCTTTCGCGATGCCTGCCAGATTCATGGGGCTGCCTACGATGCGTTCCGTTACACGAAAGATCAACTGGAAATCCAGCTTAATAGCTCGGACGATAATCCGTGCGTGATAGTAGAAGAACGTAGGATTATCTCTTGCGCCAATTATGAGCCGGTATCCTGGACGCTCGGTTTTGAAATGCTTGGGAGTGCGCTTCATCACATATCCAAGAGCGCTTGTTATCGGACGATCAAGTTAGGTACGCCTGCTTTTACGGGATTAAGCCGTTTTCTGACTGCAGACGAAAGCCGTTCGATCGGCTATTGCACCGTACAGAAGACGATTACTTCACTGGACACGGAAATTCGCCATCTCATTAATCCTGCTTCTTCTGATTATTTCTCACTCGCCGGGGACATCGAGGATCATGCAGCCAATTCGCCGTTTGTTGTAGCCAAAACACGTGAAATCATCGACCGGCTTCACATTGTACTCGGTATTGAGGCGCTTCATGCAGCACAGGCCATTGATTTGCGGGGTGGTATTCGTCTAGGCAAAGGCACCGGAGCTGCGTATCAAGCGATTCGCTCGGTTGTCCCTTTTCTAGCTGAGGATCGAAATTTATCGGTAGATATCGCACAGGCATACGGGTTGTTGAAAAACGGACAATTACTCTCACGGGTAAGAGAGGCATTGGATCAGTAAGCATGAAATTAAGGAAGGCGGGCTGATAGAAATGAGTAAGGAAGGATTGAAGCTGCAAGCCGATGTACTCATTATAGGCGGCGGACCTGCTGGCGCATGGGCTTCCATTACTGCAGCGGAGCAAGGGGCAAGTGTCATTCTCGTTGACAAGGGCTATTGCGGAACAAGCGGGGCGACGGCACCGGCTGGGACGGGGCTTTGGTATATAAAGCCGAATGAACAAGAGCGTGAAGAGGCGATGATGAGCCGGGCAGAGCTTGGCGGACATCTGGCGGACCGACAATGGATGCTGCGCGTTCTCGATCGTACCTATCATAATATACATCAAATCCGGGACTGGGGTTATCCTTTCCCGATCGATCAAACGGGCGAGTTTAATTATAGCAGTGTGCAAGGACCGGAATATATGCGGCTGATGCGCAAGCGCGTACAGAAAGCTGGCGTACGCATATTGGATCATAGCCCGGCACTGGAATTGCTTGCCGATAGCCATGGTGTAGCTGGGGCAACAGGCATTCAGGATCAGACTGGGCAAACATGGCGTATTGATGCCGCAGCGGTCGTTATCGCCACAGGCGGATGCGCATTTCTAAGCAAGGCGCTGGGTACCAATGTTCTGACTGGTGACGGTTATCTGATGGCTGGAGAAGCTGGAGCGGAATTTTCGGGTATGGAATTTTCAACAGCCTATGCGATCGTTCCGCATTTTTCATCGGTGACGAAGACAGTTTTTTACACTTTTGCAACGTTCTATCATGAGGATGGCAGAGTCGTCGAAGGAGCGGGATCGCGAAGAGGCCGTTCGGTCATTGCCAAGACTCTGCTTAAAGAGCCGGTCTACGCACGTCTGGACAAAGCGGACGAAGCCTTGAAGCTGGCAATGAGAAAAGCGCAGCCAAATTTCTTCCTCTCCTTCGACCGGCTTAAAATCGATCCCTTTACGGAGAAATTCCCTATCACACTCAGGTATGAAGGAACGGTCAGGGGCACAGGAGGCATTAACATTGTGGATGAAACCTGTGCCACCAAGGTTCCCGGTCTATATGCGGCAGGTGACGCAGCGACCCGCGAGCTGATATGTGGCGGATTTACAGGCGGTGGCAGCCACAATGCGGCATGGGCGATGTCTTCAGGTTACTGGTCAGGCGAAGGTGCAGCCCGATTTGCATTGAAGCAGGGAGCACACCGCTTGGATAGAAATGCCCGCGGCTTGTCAGAGCAATCAGGAGTGCCGACACAACCTAACTCACACAAAAGCGCTGTGAATACCGAAGAACTGACCCGACTTGTTCAAGATGAAGTGTTTCCGTATGACCGTAATTGGTTCCGGAGCGAGCAGGGCCTTACGGACTCGCTGGGACGTCTGAACCAGTTATGGCACGAAATCAAACAGGGAGTAAGCACAGGAGAAGGCAGTACGATAAGTGTGAGAGAAGCCGCCGCTATGACGGCTACTGCCAGATGGATGTACGAAAGTGGCCTCGAGAGAAGGGAAACGCGGGGCATGCATGTACGAACGGATTTTCCGGGTAAGGATGCTGCCCAACACTACCGCTTGATTAGCGGTGGTCTGGATAAAGTTTGGGTTAAGCCGCATACTGGCCCATACTCTGGGAACATAAGGGAGGCAATCCGCCCATGATCGAGATATTGAGTGCCGACCGCTGTATTAGCTGCAATCAATGTGTAAGGATCTGCCCGACCAACGTATTTCAGGAAGTACCTGATGATATTCCGGTCATTGCCAGGCAATCGGCCTGCCAAACCTGCTTTATGTGCGAGCTGTATTGTCCTGTTGATGCGCTTTACGTGTCGCCTAACGCCGATCGAATAGAGAGGATTGAAGAGTCGACCGTTATTGAAGATGGACTTCTTGGCAGCTACCGCGAATCGGTTGGATGGGGAAGAGGCAGAAAATCCACCGCTTCGGATGATGAATCCTATATCGTCTTCCATGCAGCGCGCTCTTCCCATTAGATCAAAGAGGAGGAAAGTGAAAATGAGCACATCACATGATCTGTCATTCAAAATCGGATCAAAAGCAGCCTTTTACAACAGAGAACAACATTTACCGTCACAGGTTCAGCAAGCGTTGCAACAGGAGTGGAACAGCATATCTCAGGAACTGGAGGCACTGGAAGGTGAGAGCTGGAAGCAAGCTTATACCCTCCCCAAATCATTGGATCAATTGCGTTCTAAACGATCCGGCTGGTATCAAATTGCTGGCGGCAGCTCCGTATTTGCAAGCGGTTTGAGCGATTATGCCCATTCTTTATGGTCCGGCTGGTACGGCAACAGGGAGCTCGATCAGATCAGGGAGCATCTTGATGCCCAGCGGTTGGCGAATTTGTTCGAGTCTGCTTTGCGAGAGCGCAGCAGGCTGACGACCTCCTTTCATAAGATCAAGCCACTTGCAGCTGGTTCTGAGACGATTCATCCTATCATAAGTGTGACGGAGAGCGGCATTCGGTTACAAGGCAAGCAAACCTTTGGAGCAGACGCCCTATTTGCGGACGAATTGCTGGTGTTCTTCAACCAGGAAGGGGAGAGAGTCTCGTCAGGAATCGCTGTTATTCCAGTAAGCAGCGAGCAATTGGAGGTTCAGGTACACGCTGATTTGCAGGCGGGCATTACTGTCATCTATAACAGCATCGTCATACCTTGGGAACGCATATTGGTGAATAACGATGCAGCGGGTGTCAAGCAGTTGACTCAGCAGCCTGCTGCTGTATCTCTTGCCGATTATCAATGGATTGCAAGACAGCTGGACGTGCTGGAGCTAATAGCCGGAACAGCATTTGCGCTTGCAGAAGAGAATGGCTTGAACAAGGAACTACATATTCAGACGTCTTTAGGCGAAATTGTGCAGCATCTTGAAGTGCTGAAAGCATTCATTTTCACAGCTGAAGAAGGAGCGAGCGCTAACGAAGCGGGTCTGTTCCTCCCTTCCGCTACCCCGCTGCAGGCGGCAAAGAAAGCCGGAGGATCATATATTCATCATGCGCTGGATGTGCTCGATCGAGTTAGCCAAAGCGCAATTTTGGATTCTCCGCACTTGTCTTTTTCCGGTCAGCGCGGTAACGGGGAGAAGGCAACACTGCTGCACGGAGTGTTGACACTTATAGGCGGCGAACAGGCTTATCGAAGAAAGCAGCATGAGCTCTATACGTTTGGCGATCCGATCGTACAATCGGCTCTGTTTTATCAACAATATGCGTTTGATTTCTACAAAGAGCTGTACACAAAGTTTTGGAGCAAGGTTGGTACTCCAGCAAGATAATATATTTATGAATAGGGAGTGAGCGAATTGTCATCTGGCAAACGATATATTGAGCGTTTAAATGACGGAAGACAAGTATGGCTGAATGGAGAATGGGTAAAGGATCTCCCCTCGCATCCCGACTTCCGGGGCACAGTTGCATCTATAGCATCCATTTTAGATTTGCAGGATGATCCGGGCATCGGCCCGCAGCTTACTTTTGAGACGGAAACAGGGGTTAAGGCGAATTTGGCCTATTTAATACCTACCGAAAAAGAAGACAATATCCGCCGAGGCCATTCCTTTAAAATCTGGTCGGATGCAACGTTCGGTGTAATGAGCAGGGTTGCAGGTTCCTATCGGTCCCAAATTACAGGTCTTTATATTAATCGGAATTTCATCAATCAGGAGCAGCCTCATTTTGCTGAGAGAATCGAAAACTATTTTAAATATGTACGAGATAACGACCTCCTGATCACTTCGGCTGGTCATGATCCGCAAGTCGATCGCAGCAAGCTCGCCCATGATCTGGGGGATTTATACACCGCTGTCCGAATTGTGAGGGAAACGGAAGACGGAATCATCGTTCGCGGGGCTAAGATGATTGCTACTGGGGGGGCCTACCTGGATGAAATTATTATTTCTCCACTCGCCAAAAAAACAGCAGCCGAAAAGGAATATGCGAGTTTATTCGTGATTCCTGCCAATAACCCGGGCGTATACCAGATTAGCCGTGAATCGTTTGCATCCCAGGAGGAAGAAGATCATCCGCTAAGCTCGCGTTATGATGAGATGGATACCGTCATTGTGTTCGATGATGCACTGATTCCCTGGGAGCGGGTGTTGGTGAAAGAAGATCCGGATACATTGTGGAAGCTGCGTACAGATCATGTATCCAATGGATTCGGACTGCATGAAATTGTCGTGAGACTCGTAAGCAAGCTGGAATTCGTCACCGCTGTTGCCGTTGAGCTTGCCGAATCGATTAACATTACCAAATTCGCGCATGTGCAGGAGAAACTTGCGGAGCTGGCTTTCCAGGTGGAATCCGTCAAGGCGTTATGGTATTCATCCGAGCATAAGGGTACGCTACATCCTCTAGGCGTGTGGCTGCCAAGCAAGCAGGAGCTTGCCACAGCCAAAAATTTGGGCAACAAATACTACCCGCGAGCAATTGAAATTTTGCAGCAGTTATCGGGATCGGGTATGCTGCAGGTCCCTTCGAGACTGGACGATCTGCGGGGGCCGCTAGGGCCGCAATTGCAGAAATATTTCCGGGGTTCCGACCGCAGCGCCGAGGAGCGCGGGAAACTGCTTAAGCTGTCCTGGGAATTGGTGGGCAGCCAACTTGGTGCAAGACATGAACTCTATGAGCGTTTCTATGCCGGAGACCCGGCGCGAACCTTTGCGGTTCAATATCTGGACTATGATAAACGTGAGCTTCTTGCCAAAGCAAGGGCGAAATTCGGTTAATATCAGGAATGTTCCGCAATCAGATATAACACTGATCGACCAAACGGTTGGAGGTCTTGTTTTCCCTCAAGGGGAGAACAAGGCTTTTTTTATAAAATTTGTCTGCATGCATCATCAACCAACAAATTCATTTAGTCGAGAGGGGATTATCAGATGAAAGAAACATTCGGGCACAGCAGAAGCAATCACAAGAGGGGGGGAGGGAGATACAGAAAAGCTGTAATCGGCCTAGGACTTTTGATTCTGCTCCTTGCAGGCTGCTCCAATCCTGGAGGAGGTGCATCCGATACCATTCAGATTGCTACTAAAGGCTTTGCGGAATCAGATATTTTGGCGAATGCCTATAAGCTGCTTATTGAGCAGGATACCGATTTGAAGACAAATATTGAAACACTGGACAACGCGCTGCTATGGGGTGCAGTTAAGGAAAAGAAAGTTGATTTTTATGTAGAATACACCGGTACGGCCCTCATTAATATATTGAAGGCAGAGCCGGAATTTGACCCGCAGAAGGCATATGACAAGGTGAAGGCGGAGCTAAAAGCAAATAATCAACTTACGACGCTTGACCCGCTCGGCTTCAACAATACGTATGCTTTTGCACTGCATAAAGATATCGCGGAGAAATACGGAATTAAGACCACCTCGCAGCTTGCGGAGAAATCCAGTGAACTGACCTTTGGCGCAAGCGAAGAATTTTTGAATCGCCCAGACGCCTGGCCGCCGATATTGAAAGTATACAATCCTAAATTCAAGGAAATCAAAACCATTCAAGATACGGGCTTGGCCTTCAAAGCTATCGAGCAAGGGCTGATCGATTCGTTTATTCTTTACACGACACATAGCCACATTACGGTGAAGCCTATCGTGGTGCTTGAAGATGACAAGCATGTCTTCCTGCCTTACTATGCTGTGCCGCTCGTCCGCGACGAAGTGCTGGAGAAGCATCCCGAGCTGAATGAGGTGCTTAACAAGCTGGCCGGCAAAATTTCGGAAGCCGAGATGCAGAGGTTGAATGGGGAAGTGGAGCTGAAGCAGAGGCCTGCGCTGGATGTCGCCAAAGAATGGCTGACGGCGAATGGCTTATTAAAGTAATAAAGCACGATAACTTTGGGGGAAGAAGCATGCTTTATGTAACCAGCGTGCTGCGTTTGCTGCATGTTTGCAGGGGAGTATAGCTGCTTCGGATTATGTTTTATTTTCTATAAGGGGTTGGTTGAAAATGACTCACCATGATCCAAGTACGAACATTTCAATTAAACGCGTGCCATTCATCATATCAGATGCGGAAAGGCGTGTCATTCCGCGCTTTGAGAAACGTTCGGTCGATGCTGTACTGCCCACGGAGAGCTCAACTCTGACACGTCGCTTTGCCCCGTATCCTGATCGCTTCACCTTCGAATCGAGCGCACGATGGATTCGCGCTGTGGTTGGCGATATTGCGGTAGTCGACAGCCGTTCGCAGATTCTGGTATGGGAGCCGAGGCACAAGGTTCCCGAGTATGGCTTTCCTATCGAGCACGTGCGAACGGATTTGCTAATACCGTCACAGGAAAGACCGGGACCTCAAGAGTTTTACAGGCCGCAAACGACGGACGTGAGCTGGTTCGATCTAAAGCTCGGAGAACGCTACATACCGTTCGCAGCATGGTCATGGAACGTCGAGGGACTTAAGGGCTATCTTGGAGTCAACTGGTTTCACGGCGTGCTCGATGGCTGGTTTGAGGAGGATCAGCCCGTGATGACCCATCCGCGTGATCCATACAACCGGGTTGATGCCCTGCCGAGCAGCCGCCATGTGGTCGTGTGGGCGAATGGCCGAGTGATTGCGGAGACGCATGACCCTGTACTTGTGTACGAGACTGGCTTGCCGGTCAGATATTATTTTCCGGTAGACGACGTAGATTTCAGCACGCTGGTTAAAACCGACTATTGGAGCGAGTGCCCCTATAAGGGGTACTCGGATGGATATTGGCGTCTGAGCGAAGATGATGTCAACGTTGCATGGTCATATTCGGATCCGCGCCCGGAGCTATCTGAGATAGCGGGTCGCATTGCCTTCTACAACGACCGTGTTCAACTTATCGTGGACGGCGAGCCAGAGGACTGATGCAAATGCTTTGACCCGTCAGCCACACTCTTACTACTCAAATTTTTTATTTCTTCAACGTTCTCTCGTAGTCTTCAAAACGAATTTTTCGAATTTGTCTCCGGTCCGATGACCGAACAATAATACCCTCCGACTTTCTGGAGGCTTGCACGAATCTCATTTTCTCATCCTCATCTCCTTATCAAATGAATTTTTCTTATATGGACGCGCCAATGCTATAGGAGTATTCGGTAAAGAGTTCTGTTTTTCCTTTCTGTGCGGCGAATGAGAGGATTGCTATGCTTTTGGGCAAAAAGAGGTTACCATATCCTATAGAGGCTCATCGATAAAGAAGCGCAATCGGATAAGGAGTGTTCAAAGGATGGAGAATAAAACCTTTACGCTAGACGAAGCGAACGAGCTGCTGCCGCAATTGAAGGAGGATTTAATGCTGCTTCAGCAATTAACGGCGCAGTTCGAGAACCTATATGTAGATTATCAGAAGGAAAAAGCAGTGTATGAGGAATCCTTCGCTGCTGTACAAGGAAGCGAGGATCCTTTCTTCGAGCAGGAAAGTCAGCTGGAATTCATGAAGATGGAGGCGGACCTGCTGATTGACAACTTTTCGCGAAAAGGCGTGCTTTTGAAAATGATCAATCCAGGGCTGATCGATTTTCCAGCCGTGCTGGATGGCGAGGATATTCTCATTTGCTGGAAGGAAGGGGAAAAGCATATTAGCCATTATCATGGCTGGCATGATGGCTTTGTTGGAAGAAAGCCTTTCCCGAAACAAGGATGATAACAAGGAAGAAAAAGAAAATGATCGGTGAAGGCAAAGTGCCTTAAGCTGGTCATTTTTTCGTTGTTAGGCGGCAACATTTTCCATTTTTTTGCGTATGTAAGTAGGTATTCAAATCGAAAAGATAAGCAGGTGCTGTATGAGAAAATGGATATCGACTTTTGCCCGCGGCTTGATCATGACCTGTTGCTCGCTGCTGCTCGCCGGTACGGTTGTATCGGCAGCAGTGGATCCGCATACCTCTTATGTGGGAGACAATGAGGAGACAGCCATCGCTGCGCCAATCGTGAAGCCGAAGTGGTCATTAGCTTACGATGGAATAGCAGCGACAGGGGAAGGCAAAGCCTTTTATATGCAAAAGGGTAAAGTGATAGCGGTGAATATTCAAACCGGAAAGAAGCTATGGGAATACGGCAGCCAGTTGAAAGCTCCACTCGTGTACGAGGAAGGACGAATTTATGTCAATTCCAGCTCTGGACGTGTGCATGCCGTTCATTCGGCTTCAGGCAAGAAAGCTTGGGTAACTCCGACAAATGCCAAAGCTATTGATGATCTTGTCGTTGAGGGCGATCAGCTCTTTGTGCTGGATGGAGATATTACAGCGTACAGCATCAAAAGTGGAAAACGCCAGTGGCGTGATAACTATAATGTGTTTCTGCCCGGTAAAATGCTGATCAATGGAGATTATATATGGATGGCAAATGAGCTGTCGGGAGCGTATACATACTCGCTGCTTCATGCTTTTAACAGGAAGACAGGGAAGGAAGTATGGAATCAGCCTTATTACGGCTTGCCAATTGCAGCGAAGGACGGGACCGTCACGGTGCAGAAACACGTAAACCTGTTTGAGCCTGGCCCTTTGACGAAGCTGGATACAATCGATATGAAAACGGGGAAAGTATTGAGGAGCGTACTCTATAATCCTCTGCATATTAATTTGGAAATAGGTGAATTCGGTAATGAAGGAGAGGCTTGGCTTAGCGAAGGCTACGTATATGTCAGCCTAGACTCCAAAGTATATCGTTATCCTGGAAACACTGATCCGGCCACAACGGCTCCAACCGTCTATGCTCCTGAGTTTGTAAAGGAAAAAACATTTGACTATGCGGCAGGCCCGTATAACGGAAAATTGCTCTTTACGGACGGTCGCCGCATTTACGGTGTCAAACTAGCGAATAAGACGACAGTTTCCTACAATGATGGATTAACAGGACTGATCGCTCGATTTGATTTAATTGGTCGTGGAATATATGCAGCGCAAACGGATGGCACATTATCTGTTATTGATCTAGCATCAACCCGTCCCGTGCTGCAAATGAAAACGGGCAGCAGAGTGTTTGGCGAGACACTTTCGGAGAGCGGCATGATCATAGTGCAGGCAAAGGGCAAGCTGCTCGCCTTCAAAGAACCCGCCAGCTTGAGAAATTAATCCAGATGCATCGGTTGTGGATTGAGGGAGCAAAGCTGAACGGAGTTCGACTAGGCTCTCTTCCATGGAGAATAGATCTAAAATGTAGATTTATTCCACGCAAACCAGTCATATTTGCTGTAATAAGTCTAGAAAATAGTCCAATCTCAGCGCCCCCACCCACTATATGATCATTGGAGCGTCGTTCGATCACACATAGATCTAGAATGTAGATCTATTCGCAAAAAACCAGCCGCAAATTACGACAGGCGAGGCAACGGAGGGAACGACCGGTATCGGCGCCTCGATCTTTTCTTATGAGAACATGGTAATTGGCTCGTTGAATGTGGCAGGGCCTTCTCTTCGATTTACGGAGGATACGATTGAAAGAAACAGCTCACTCGTCAAAAAATACGCGGATCTCATTTCAAACGAGCTTGGCTATCGCTACAAGCTGCTTGGCTTGATGATACGGATTTGCTCGTTATTTGCGGCGGACCGATGAGCTGGGAGCATGTACTCGGGCTGCAATTCCATTTGGAGACGACACCTGCTTGCATTGAATCGATGTTTGCGCATTGGTCCTCCGAGCTGATCGATGCTCCGTATATTCAGACGGAAGAGCAAATTCGAGGGTAATTCGCTCAAAGCGAGCCTTCGATTAAAGTGCTCCACCGTATATTGGATCAGATTACTGCCTATGCAGAGGCAACGTGCCCTACAACAACAATAGACGGAAATGGCTGAATGTGAGATTTATTTTTTGAAAATAGGATCGGATAATGAAGGGAGTGTTCAAGGATGAAGCGCAATCGTCTAGGAAAATCAGAGCTCTACGTAAGTGAAGTCGGTCTTGGCTGCATGTCGCTTGGGACGGACAAGGAGAAGGCGGCAGCTCTCGTGCATGAAGCTATTGACGGGGGCATCAATTTTCTGGATACGGCAGATCTTTATAATGAAGGGCTTAATGAGGAAATTGTCGGTGAGGCCATTCGGGGAAGGCGTTCAGAGGTTATACTCGCCACAAAGGTCGGCAATCGCTGGGAGCCTGGCAAGGAAGGCTGGACATGGGACCCGTCCAAGGCTTATATCAAGGCAGCAGTGAAGGACAGCCTAAGGAGGCTTCAAACGGACTATATTGATCTCTATCAGCTGCATGGGGGTACGCTGGAAGATCCTATCTCGGAGACCATAGAGGCGTTCGAGGAGCTTAAGCAGGAGGGGCATATTCGTTATTACGGCATATCCTCCATTCGGCCGAACGTCATTCGCGAGTACGTGGAGCGATCAAATATCGTCAGTGTGATGAGTCAATACAGCATATTGGATAGAAGGCCGGAAGAGTATGTACTTTCGCTGCTGGCAGAGAAGGGGTTAAGCTTAATTGCCCGCGGTCCGGTGGCAAAAGGAATTTTGACTGATGATGGCGCTGGGAAAGCGGAGAAAGGTTATTTGGATTACGGCAAGGAAGAGCTCTCAACACTGCGTGCTGCATTGCTCAAAACGGGAGATGGCTCCCGTGACATGGCCCATACGGCAATCCGATATGCGCTAGCCCATCCGGCTGTAGCGACGGTTATTCCTGGCGCAAGTTCTTCCAGGCAATTGCTGCACAATATAGCGGCGTGTGAGGCTGCACCGCTTACGCCACTTGAATTAGAAGCTATTCAGGGCATTAGCCGAAGCAGCCGATATGAGCAGCACCGCTAGAATAAGGATGAGAAAGATGATTGGGCAAAATTGGAATTCCGCTGTTTTATGAAGAAATATAAGCGGGAGCTTGGGTTGAGAAGGATATTCGGAATGAGGGCAGCTGTGGCCTGCAGCTTAATTTCAAGGACCCGGACGGCAATAAGTATCAAGTATGGCAGCAGCCGGTATCATTGGTTAAAATTCGGTCTATTCTATCGATTTGAGAAGGGGACAGAGAGAGAAAGCTATGCGAGCACTTTCTCTCTGTGCTATTCTTAGATTGGAAGGTTTGACTTTATCAACTGTATGCAATAATATTACAGTATCCTTCTTGAGAGGGAGTTGTGAAAATGAATAGTGAATTTACGGTAGCGGTTCACAGTCTCGTGCTGTTAGCCTATTTGCCTGATCATATGGCCAGCAGCGATACGATCGCTCGGAACGTTTCGACGAATCCAACGCGCATTCGCAAAATTATGAGCACGCTGCGGAAGCACGGATTTGTGAAGACGAAGGAAGGAATCGGCGGCGGATATATTTTGAACTGCGAGCCGGGCGATGTTACGCTTGCTCAAATTTACCGCGCAATTTCTGGCGGCACGCTGAAGCCTCACTGGTGTTCCGGCAACCCGGAGGAGGATTGTCTCGTATCAGCTAATATTCAGGTCGTTATGGATCATTTTTTCTATGAAGCTGAAAAGCATTATGAGGCTTACTTGGAGCAAAATACGCTGCAAACCGCTTTGGATAAGATCCGAAAATGTCAGCAGCAGTATAAAACACAGCAGGTTTAATATGTTTGTACGGATGCCAGGAATACGGCTGCTTCAACAACAATTAGCGGTAAAACGATAAAAGGTAGTTTTTACCGCTGATTGTTGCTGTCGTACTAGAAAAGCAGCTTTTTTTACTGTTTAATATGTATCAAATATTCATACAGTTAATTAGAAAATGGATTCAGGGAAGCTATAACTTCCGATGGTAATGAAAGGGTGAGCGTGATGTCAGAACAGACGCTAGTAAATGCAACATTTAACATACCATTGTCGGTGCTCGATGTTTCTCCGATTGTTGAAGGAGGCTCAGTTGCCGAATCGCTGAGAAATACGTTAGATCTTGCACAGCATGCGGAGAAATGGGGCTACAACCGCTACTGGCTCGCCGAACATCATAATGCGCCCAGCATAGCAAGCTCGGCTACGTCTATCGTTATCGGCCATGTTGCTGCAGGCACATCGACGATTCGCGTAGGATCAGGCGGCATTATGCTGCCCAACCATGCACCGCTTGTCATTGCCGAGCAATTTGGCACACTGGAGTCTTTGTTCCCCGGTCGTATCGATCTTGGGCTTGGCCGCGCACCGGGAACGGATGGTCTTACAGCAGCAGCGCTTCGCGGAAACAGAAAAAGCAATGGGCATGATTTTCCCGAGCAGTTGGAAGAGCTCCGCGCATTTCTAGATCCGTCCAGCGCAGCGGTTGGCATTCCTGTAAGGGCGATTCCAGGCGAAGGACTGGAAATTCCGATTTGGCTGCTGGGCTCAAGCGATTTTAGCGCTTTGCTGGCTGCGCAGCTTGGCTTGCCGTTTGCATTCGCAGGACATTTCTCGCCGAACTTTACCGTTCCTGCTATGAATCTCTATCGCAGCAGCTTCAAGCCATCGGCAATTCTCAATAAACCAAAGGGAATGGTTGCAGTCAACGTTGTTGCGGCAGATACGGATGAAGAGGCGGCTTACCTAGCTTCGTCCATGCAGCAATTATTTCTTTCTTTTATCCGCAATACGCGCGGTCCATTGCCGGCTCCGGTTCGCGATATGGATACCGTTTGGACACCGCAGGAGAAAATGGCTTTGCAGCAGCAGCTTGGCTCTTCCATTGTTGGGGGGCCGGAGACTGTTCACAGCAAGCTGAAGCAATATATTGAGGCAACGCAAGCGGATGAGATTATGGTTGCTGCGCATATTTTCGATCATAAGGCACGCTTGCGTTCTTATGAAATTATAGCTGGGCTGTAGAGTGCTGGACGGATAGAATTCATCAGCTTGTTCGTCATTTAGCGGGCGTCGAGAGAAAGCCCTTTGGCTGGACGTTTTTACTATCGGCTAAGTCACCTGTTCTTATGCTGCAATGCAGCAATTTTATTATTTTTGTGTGTTCTGAGGCGTTTAATCAATTTCTAGATCAATTCTATTCCGCTGGCGGAGCGCCAGTTGACCACTTGGCAAGTTGACCTTTGGCGGAGACCCAGATATTCATTTGGCTGATTGTGTGCAAATAATTAAGCTGTCCTGCAAGGTCGTAAGCCTTTTGGGACAGCTTATTTTTGCGAACCCGGAGCTATTTTCAATCATTCGGCAGGCGGCCGCTGTCCATTACGGAGCTGGCGGATGGAATAGCCGAAATCCATCTGAAGATGCGGGTAGTCGGGGAAGTTATTCCAATCGCCGCCCCAAGAGAAGCCAATCTGCTTCGCAATGGAAACAACCTCCATCCAATCCGCATTCCCGTTTTTGTTGCCGTCATATTCCATGTCCCACACGACTTCACCCTTCTTGGTACGCAGCGCAAAATCGATGGCGAGTCCGTAATTGTGGTAGGAATGCCCGCCTTGCACCTGAGTAACGACCTTGCCCTCTGTCGTTCGTCCCTTAGCGTAAATAGCATCCTGCTCCTCGCTTGAGCGGAAGCCGTCCGTAATGAGAATCTTGATGCCAGCCTTGCTCGTTTGAGCGATCAATTCATTTTGCTTCGCAAATACGACCGGATGCAGTTCCGTTATCGGAATAGCGGGAATGATATCGTCGTTAGGCAAGTATGGCTCGAATGTAAGTATAGCTTTCCACACTATGGCTGCGGTTAATGCCAAAATGATCAGCAGCAAAAACCTGTTTCGCTTTCGTTTCGCTCTTGTTGCGAGGTCAAGGGAAGTCTGACCAATCGGCAGCGGCTGCCGTCTATAAGGGTTTCGTTCTATCATGCTGGCTCTCCTTACGCGTTATATCCGCCTATCTTAACATATTGCGATTGCGCTGACCCTAGCCCGTGGTAGGGGATTGGATTTCGACGTTTGACTTTTTATCAGTTTAGATCTAAACTGATGATTATAAACAAAGAGCGAGGTGAACCAATGAGTCAAAAAGATACGGAAGCTTCTCTTTCGAAACGAGATGAGCGATTAGGCTTAATGATATGGTATCGCTTATCGCGTGTTTATAACCAAAGTCTGAAAGAAACCCATGAGCATTTGAAAAAATGGAACCTGTCTGTCTCACATTTCGATATTGTTGCACAAGTTGGCACTAATAAACGATTGACGCAGCAGCAGTTAGCCGACAAGCTGTTTGTCACCAAGGGAAACATTACACAGCTGCTGGGCAAGCTTGAAGAGCTGGGCTTCATAAAGCGCGAACAGGAATGGAAAACGAAATATGTATCATTAACAGAGAAGGGCAAGGCACTGTATGATGACGTCGTCCCCATGCAGGAGCATTTTCAGGCGTCGCAGTATAACGCATTGAATCGGGATGAGAAGCGGCAGCTGCTCGACTTGCTCAAAAAAATAAAAAATTAAAAAAGTACGAAAATCCGATAATTCCCAAAAATGATTAGGAGCCATTCCTGTAATGAAGTAATTTGAGCTTTGAATGAAAAATGCGCCTCTAGTATACTGTGAATTGTTCCGGGAAGGACAAACCCACATACGAAAAGAGGCGCACAAATGAAGTATA
>NZ_JBXBBJ010000046.1:0-19440 GCF_057221575.1 Paenibacillus sp. Y660
AAACTTCACCATAAAGGTGCTCCTCTCTTTTGGGTGATGTGTTCTAGACAAACACCATTCTACCAAAGATCAGGGCACTTTTTTACGTTTTTATAAGATTTCACTTTCGAAATTCAGGTTAATTGCTCGTGAGATACAGAGCATAAGATCGATATGGAAAGATTGATTTATCGATACGATTGAATGGAAAACGGGCGAAACCGATCATATTACGATTCTCATCCCGCAATTTATTACGAAGCATTGGTGGCATTATTTTCTCCATAACCAGACCAGCTTAATGCTGAGAGCTTACCTATTCACGCAAAAAGATGTGGTCATCGCAACGGTTCCTTACCATCTTCAAAAATAGAAATAAAAAAGCCCTTCATTATCCTATTGATAATGGAGGGCTTTGGTTTTATTCTAGAAGTTGCGTTGTCCTAATTGCTGTTCAGCGATTTGGACTAATTTTTTTGTAATATATCCACCAATAGAACCTGCATCACGAGTGGATAAATTACCATTGTATCCATCTTGGGAGAACGGAACACCTAGCTGTTGTGCTGCTTCTACTTTTATTTGTGCAATTGCTGCTTTTGCTTGTGGTACTACCAACGTGTTTGAATTTTTTCTGCTCATGTAAGTTCACTCCTTCTTTGGATGTAAAGTTATTATGTCGAACCAATTGTAAATATATACAATCAACCCAAAAATTTTTCTGAAAAAAATTGAGCGGCTCTGAAGCGGTTCAAGCTTGAAATATAGATTTCGTCATGCAGACCAGAAGGGGACCTTCAACATGCAAAAGCTATCAAGAAATCAAACGATTTTTTTAATATTATTTTTAGTCATCGTCAGGGAAGTCAATTGGCCGCTCTCGAAATATGCGCTCTCGTTCATGCCGCCGGTGCTGTTTTCTGGAATAAGAACGCTACTGGGGGGCGTGCTGCTGCTCGTTATCGCAATTCCGCGATATAAACGTCTGCATTTTCGTGAAACGTGGATGATTTATGTCGTATCAGCTATCGTAAATGTCATTTTATATTATGGCTTACAGACGATTGGCCTGAAATATTTGCCGGCAGGCTTGTTTTCTGCGATTGTATTTCTGCAGCCTGTACTCGTCGGATTGTTCTCATGGCTATGGCTTGGGGAATCGATGAACGGCTTGAAAATTACGGGGCTTATTCTTGGGTTCTCGGGCGTTGGCGTAATTTGCAGCGGTGCAGGAGGCTTGTCCGGACATATTTCCGTTGCAGGCATATTACTCGCCCTTGGATCATCGCTCAGCTGGGCATTGGGCACGATTTACGTGAAGAAGAAGGGTCCAAGCGTCGATTCGATCTGGCTTGTTTCACTTCAATTAATGATCGGCGGCTTGTTCATGACCGTACTAGGCTCAAGGGTGGAAAGCTGGACTGATGTCGTTTGGACACCTGCGCTTATAATAACTCTGCTGTTTATTTCCGTGTTTGTCATCGCCATCGGGTGGTTGGTGTTCTATAAGCTGATGGACTCGGGCGAGGCGAGCAAGGTTGCATCCTTCACCTTTCTTATTCCGTTAGTCGCGATTTTAGCCGGCACGATATTTCTGGACGAACCGTTTACCGCATCGCTGCTGCTTGGTTTAGTACTCATTCTTCTCAGCATTTATTTCGTGAATCGGAAAGCATAAATGCATGTTCTATCAGGCTTCTCATCCCAAGCGGATGAGAATTTTTTTTATGGGGTTGTATCCTGTTTCAAAATCGCATATCGTGTTTATATCCTAATAGGATGAATCTAAACATATACAGAAAGGGAAGTGTTTGCCTATGAAAAAAATAACTTTTTTGGTATTCAGTTTTGTCTTGGCATTTGTCTTCACAACATCAGCTTTGGGGGGAACCACTGCCGATGCGGCCGTAAAGAAACAGTATCTTGACATCTCAGAAGATGTTTTTTACTACGGTCAAGTAAAAAATGGAAAACCGCATGGAAAAGGAACGATGAATTGGTACCAGAAAAAATCCTTTTCCGGTGATTGGGTGGATGGAAAGCGCACTGGGAGCGGCAAATACGTGCACAGGTACAAGAGCGACAACAAAGACTTTGTCATTACTTACGAAGGTCAATGGAAAAAAGACTTGAAAATAGGAAATGGCTCTTATTCTACGAAGGTTTCTGACCATAACGGAAAAGTTGAATCGCATAAGATCCAATTTGGCACTTTCGCGAACGATCGCTTTGCGGCGGGCTTCTCCGTTGCCCATACTTTAGCCGATCAGCCATATAGCTTCAATTATAAGGATGCCAAGACGAATATTCAGTTGTCCGGGACGAATGTGAATATGAGAAAAGTATGGAAGGAAGGCAAGTTCGATTCGATTCAGTATTCGAAAGATGGCGTGACGAGGGAATATTCCGTAGCTTCGAGCAAAAGCTCAGACGAGACGATCGTGAATGAAAATAAAGCTCATTTAAAATATTTGCAAAGCCTTCAGTCTGAAATGAATCTGTATCTGGATAAATGGGAGCGCTTGTCCAGAAGGGTTCCTTTGGCATAATATTTAGTTAGACGAGACAGTGTGCGAATGACTCCTTTAAATACATCAAAAACGACAAGCCTGGACAAAGTGATGATTTCCGAGGCTTGTCGTTTTTGCTATCTAGCCACATGCTTGAAGAAGTCCTGCAGCACGAGTCTCAACCCATTTGGATCGCTAAGCATCGGCAAATGCCCGGTGTCTAGATTTCGCACGAATTGCGGAGAGAGTGCGGAGATCATTTTATTTTGCAGGGACAGGCCAAATTCTTTATCCTTGTTAAGCTTCACATATAGTTTAGGAACGTCTGGAATGGGAGCATCGACACGATCTGTATATACATGAAGGGATTCAGGAATGAAGCCGTGCACGAGCTCGGCCGTTTGCTCTGGCGTAAGATCATTGCAAAGTCCAGAACGAATCGCGGACTCTGGTGGCTTCGTACCCATTTTCCGCAAAATGGCAGACAGCAGTATTCGCTTAGGGAAGGGCAGAACCGATAGAAATGAACCGCCATTACTCGGAATGGCTGCTCCAATTGCAACAAAGCCTGCCAAGCGATCAGAAAATTCGTAAGCGAGTCTAAGCGCAAGAACGCCTCCGAGCGAGTGTGCCACAATAATGAACTTCTTAACGCCCCATTGATTTATCTGTTTTTGCATATGGGTCACATAATCTGCCAATGCAAGCTCTTTCCTCGCTTCAACCGCTCCTTCTCTAAGCGGAAAATCAACCGACAAGCACGGATGCTTCATTCCTTCGATCACTTTGCTCCATACTCCGCTCTTCATTCCAGCTCCATTCACGAATACGATCCCTATCTCTTCTTGAATAAGCTCTTGTTTATTCATCGCTATTCTCCTCCGCGGATCCATGTTTATCCTTATTTATATCTTTATGATAACCGTTAAACAAGACAGTTATTGTCTTATTTATGGAATAAGATAAAATAAAAGGTATTGAGGGAGAGTGAGGGCTGCTTATGCAAAAGTCACAGCGATTAATTCAACTAATTATGATGATCAATGCGAGGAAGTCTTTTACCGTAAGGGAGCTTGCAGATGAATTTGGTCTGTCAACCCGGACCATTACAAGGGATTTGCAAGACCTGAGCGAGCTAGGCGTTCCCATCTATTCCATACAGGGCAGAGGAGGCGGCTATAAGCTGCTGCAAGAGCGATTGCTCCCGCCGATCAGCTTCTCGGAGGGCGAGGCCATCGCTATCTTTTTTGCTTGCCAGTCCTTGAACTATTTCAGCTCTTTGCCCTTCGGCGAAGGGGCTGGCTCAGCGCTTCATAAGTTTTATCATTATTTGCCGGCTGATGTAAGGGAGCAGATTGACCGCTTGAAAGATCGGGTGATGATCTACAGCCCGCACAGGCAAATGTCCCCTGACGTTCTTCAAACCCTGCTGCAGGCGATTATGATCCGCAGCGTCGCAACGATCGAATACCGCTCGGGGAGCGGCATATCGAAGCGGGATATTCAGCCTATCGGTATTTACGCGAGCTCTGGATATTGGTATTGCCCTGCCTATTGTTTTGTACGCCAAGAAGTGAGGCAATTCAGGGCTGACCGGATTCTCTCCGCCACGATCAACGAATGGATTCCTTGCCGGGAAGACATCGAACAACAAACGCTGCTGAATGTGCCGGAGAAAGACCAGTTGGAACAAATCACGCTTCTGCTCGAATTGACGGAAAAAGGGGTGTGGCTGCTCGAGTCCGAAACCCGGTTTGCTCCCTTTATTCAACGCTCCGATGCAGGCAGCGGAACAGCATCCATTCCTATTGCGGCTGAGGATATGCCTTTTTATGCGGAACGGATCTGGCAGCTTGGCGAAGATGCGAAAATTAGCGGGCCGGTTGCGGCTGTTGCTTACATGAAGCGAAAAATCGAAGCGATGCGGCTGATGTATTGAACGTTGTCAAGTACTACGGAAATATGGTACTAGGTGGAAACTCCGAACTCGTATATAGTTGGTTTATCCGAGAGTACAGTCAAGATCAAGGCTGCAGGAGGCGTGCGGTGAAGATGCTTACTACACATACCAAACAATTGCTGCAGCGAAAAGCAGCTATTTTAAAGCTACACGAAATTTACGCTTACCAGGCTGCCTATTACTTGGTTGAAGACGAAGCGCTTGCTGCCGAAGCGGCAACAAAGGCGCTCATTGCGATGCTGCAGGATGAATCCTTTTTTCAACTATCCGAGCCGCTTCAGCACAACAGGGTAAAGAAAGCCGTCATGAAGCAGGCGCTGTTGGCTAAGGCAGCTGTTTTACAGCTATCCATGTAAACCCCAATCGTCCACACTCCCAAACCCCTCAGCGGTTCTTCCAACGACAAACCTGCTTCAATAAAGCGATAACGATGCCTTCCTTCAGATCGTGCTATTCTCGAAAATGCAGCTTTTATGCTATAGTCGAATAGAGCCACAATGTCGAAGGGAGCTGTAAATCTGCGTGATTATTGATCTTACTCATCCTATTTTTCATCAAATGCCGGTATACCCAGGCGATGCGGAAACGGTACTTACGCAATCCAAGCATATTAGCAGCGATGATTACAACAATCATCAGCTGTCGATCAACATGCATGCTGGAACTCATATTGATGGTCCGATGCATTTATTGGACGTGCAGCAGTATATCGATGAGCTTCCAGTGGAGCAATTTGTTGGCGACGGCGTCTTGCTGGACGTATGTGGCGTCAGCACTATTGATTATAATGAACAATACGAAGCGTTGATCAAAGAGGGGCAAATTGTCATTGTCTATACCGGACATGGGGAGCTGTATGGCCAGCCATCGTATTTTACAGATTATCCGGTGTTAACTGCGGCGTTTGTTGATCTGCTCATTCGAAAGAAAGTAAAAATGATCGGCTTGGATACGCCTTCACCGGATAAAGATCCATTTGATATACATAAAAGCTTATTCGGCAGCAGCATTCTCATCATTGAAAACTTAAAGCATGTGCACCGGCTGAAGGGCATCCAAGCATTTGAAATCATTGCGCTGCCGCTTCGCATAAAGGCTGATTCATCCATTGCTCGCGTCATCGCGCGGGTCAAACAGGAATAGGGAGGCATTTAACGGATATGGACATTATTTATCATGGTCACTCTTGTATTCAAATTCGCGCTCTGCGCAATGCTTGTTTATTGTGATGCTACCACAGAGAAGAAACGTGATTTTTGTAGGAAAATAATATTATTCGACTTCGCGCTTCGACAACGTTTTAGTTACCGCAGAGCTATACTGAACAGGTACTATTTCATCGACAGCGGAGGGTTGCTCATGAATAATTCGAACTCAAATTTCAGAAAAAGAATTGTGTGGTTCATTAACAGTGAAATCGAGCGCGTGCTAACAAACCTAAGGAATGGGTCTGTGAATAAGGAGTATGCGCTTGGAAGCTTTAACACCCTTTATCAGATCGCCTCGTCTACGAGAGATGCCGACTCTATGATTAGCTTATGCGAGATTATGGATAAGATTAGAGAGTCTAATCATCGAACAGGCTTATTTCATTTTTCGGAAATACGCTCGGAGTCTTTTTATTGATCGAATGTCATTTTCATAGTTGATTTCAAAGAAAAGAGACCAAGTACGGTCTTTTTTTTTGATTTATCAACAAAAAAGTTTAATTATATACCCCTAATTCGGAATCGCTAATCTAATTATATTCTCATGAACCATTCCGATTCAAAAATACCGCGGCTGGTTAAGTTTCCAATATGAAAACATTAACAACCAGATTGAAAGGGGAATGAACGATGAAGAAAACGAATGAAAGCCGCAGCATAGCCAAGCTGATTTTGATCGCCATGATGAGTGTTGCTGTCGTATTTACCGCCTCGGCGTGCAATAACGACACGGATGTAAATAACAATGGCAATAGCAATGCCATTACGGAAGGAGTGAATGATACTCCAGATGCTGCGGCTGATCCGGCGGCGACAGATGAGGTCACCACTCCTTAATGCAAAGCTCGAAATGTAAAAAAAGATAGAAGAACCCTCTGCCTAGCTGCGGATAACCTCTCGTTATTCATCGCTTTGGCAGAGGGTTCTTTTTTGCTGAGCAAAACTATTATTTTGTATTTTTAAGGGCGAATGAGAGCTGTTGGACTTCTATGAGAAGTTTGATATGATGGAACAAGACCTCTTGCGTAGAGGTCTATCTGTTTATGAGGAGGAGAAGAAAATGGTTCAATCGAATGTTCATGGGTTGCTGCTGCGTAATAGGTCTCTAGGGGGTGAAGTCTACTATGAACCATAGTGTTCAGGCAGGCAGCTTTAGGGAGCGGCTTATTCATCAGCTTATCGTTCTAGGCGAAGAGAAGCATTCGTTTCTCGACGCTTATTTTCCAAAACAAGGGGTAGAGCGAAAGCAAACGCAGCAATTTCTTGCCGAGTATGTGCAATTTGTTGAAAACGAGCTTGCCGCTGTTGAGACTGGCCTGTCACCTGCCGTTTTTATCGGATGCGAGGTTACGATCGATTATATCGATTATCAAACGACGGATACGTTCAAAATCGTTTATCCGATGGATGCCGATCCGGAGCAAAATTGCATTTCATTCCTTTCGCCAGTAGGAAAGCAGCTGCTGATGAGTCGGAGAGATGAGGTTGTAAACGTTGCTACGCCGGCTGGAGCGATGAGGGTTCGCATGCTTCATATTCACTGATATGAATAACGGTTAGCGGATTGACGCTGATACTATTGTTACGTGACAAAAAAACCGCCGGATCAAATGATCCGGCGGTTTTTCGGATTGGCTAGCCTTTTTTGGTTTGAAGACGAATGACATTCCATGAAGCTTTGCCAAGCGTCGCTTTCACATATCCGTTATCCGATTTGGCGGTGCCGCGATTATGAGGGACAACGTGGCTTGGATTCGATTTGGTGTTGATTGCTTTCAAATCTTCATTTTCCAATACAATATGCTCGGTGATGCTGACCTCGCCGAAGCTGCGAACGTCGATTTCGAGCTCCAGCCCCTCCGACAAATGACGATTGACAGCAAAGATCGTCACCTCGCCCTGTTCCTCATTGTAAACGCTGATGGCTTCGAGATAAGGAACATCCGTAAAATCCTTGGAATCGTATTTAGGCGACGAAGTGATCGGTTGAAGCACGGTGCCTCTGCCGTACAGCGACGCATGAAGGTATGGATAATAAGTCGTTTGCAGCCAAAGAGGGCCCCCGTTTTCCGTCATAATCGGCGCGATCACGTTAATCAATTGCGCGATACATGCCATCTTTACACGGTCCGCATGCTTGAGCAGCGTAATGAGGAAGCAGCCTACGGCAAGAGCATCCTCAAGCGTATACACATCCTCAAACTCCGGAGGGGCTACTTGCCAGCGCTCATCGGCGCGGCTTGTCCCGATTGAATTCCATACATTCCATTCATCGAGAGAGAGCATAAGCTTCTTCTTGCTCCGCTTCTTCGCCTTCACATAATCGCAAATTGCGGTAACGCTGTAGATGAATTGATCCATATCGAGCGACTTCGCGAGGAAGTTGGATGAATCATTCTCATTGTTGTTGTAATAGGTGTGCAGCGACAAAAAGTCGACCTGATCGTAGGTGAGATCAAGCACCGTTGCTTCCCAATCCGCAAAGGTGCTCATGCCGCTCGAGGAGCTTCCGCATGCGACAAGCTCGATCGTTGGATCGACCCAGCGCATCGCTTTGGCGGTTTCGTTCGCGAGCCGTCCGTATTCGACCGCTGTTTTTGCCCCGATTTGCCACGGGCCATCCATTTCGTTGCCCAGGCACCAGGTTTTGAATTTATGCGGCTTTTTGTAGCCATGTGATATACGGAGATCGCTGTAGTAGGAGCCGAATGGATGATTGCAATATTCAACGAGATTGCGGGCTGCATCTACGCCGCGTGTGCCGAGATTGACGGCCATCATGACCTCCGAGCCGACCAGCTTCGCCCAATCCGCAAATTCATTTGTTCCCATTTCATTCGTTTCGGTCGTCCACCATGCGAGCTCAAGCAGCCTTCTGCGCTCTGCCTTGGGACCAACGCCGTCCTCCCAATTGTAGCCGGACACAAAGTTGCCGCCTGGGTAACGTATGATCGGAACATTTAAGGACCGAATCGCCTCCAGCGCATCGCGTCGGAAGCCATTCTCGTCAGCGGTAGGATGGCTGGGCTCATAGATGCCCCCGTAAACGGCACGCCCCAAGTGCTCGATAAAGGAGCCGTAAAGCCTGGGATCAACCTCTGAGACGGTAAAGTTTTTATCGATAAGCATCGTTGATTTCATAGACATGTAACAAGAACCTCCTAGTTGAATTAATTAATCAATTAATTCATAAGCGTTGATTTCGTATATAATATTTATCATAATAAATAAACACATGCAATAAGGTGGATATGAATTGTATTAGGATTAACTAAATTACTAATTATAAAAAGCGGATGTGGAAATGTATTTAGGCTTCGGCAATTACGATCAGGATATTGTCGTTCGCAGCTTTTACGAGTAAGTGGCTTTTCAGCAAGCAAGGAAAAAAGCTTTTGAAAGCGGAGGTAAAAGGATGACTCTTTCATGTCGCGTACTTATCGTGGATGATGAAATATTAGCCAGACAAGGGATCAAGCATCTGCTGAATTGGGAGAATGAGGGCGTTGAAATTGTCGGAGAGGCGTCCAACGGCAAAGAGGCGCTTGAGCTGATCGAGCAACTGGAGCCCCATATCGTCATTACGGACATCGTCATGCCCATTATGGGGGGAGAGGAGCTGACCCGTGTAATTAAGACGAGGTTCCCGGAAATCGAAGTCATTATTTTAAGCAGCTTTGGCGAATTTGATTACGTAAGGTCAACCTTTCAAAGCGGCGTAGCCGATTATATATTAAAGCCGAAGCTGGAGGCCATTCAGCTGCTTGAAATCGTGAAGCGCACAGCCCGGAAAATTCCTTCCTTGAAGCTGGTTGAAGCTGACGATGAGGCTGGGGTGTCCATCAAGCTGGTGCTCGATAAGCTCATCTCAGGCTATGAGGTCGATATAGAGGGCACGGTAATTTCGGAAGCGATTCCACATAATGGATTCAGATTGCTGGGAGCTGATTTGAAGCTGCTGGCGGGCAAGGGGAGAGAGCGGCATACCGATTCGAAGTGGCTGGATGCAATAACGGATGAGCTCGATGCCAGCTTGCCGCATGCGGTTTATTTTCAGCTGCCTACTGAACCGAATACGGTCGTTGTGCTCGTTAACCTTGATAATCGCGAACAGGATCTTTTGACCGGCATAGCTCGAAAGCTTGCAGCAAGAACTGGGGAGCAGCTTCCCGAGATTGGTTGGACGATTGGCGAACGATTTACCGACTTGAGAGAGCTTGGAGCCAACTATAAGGACAGCTTTCTGAAAATAAACGCATACCGCTACTTTCTTCCGGCATCCCAGCATTTGATCATTCATGGCGAGCTGCCGGCAACAAAAGGCGAGGCACGCCCCTTTAATATGACTTCCTTCACTGAGCTGATGAACCGAAGGCAATTCGAAGAAGCGTTTACTAGGCTGCTTGCGCATGTGAATGATGCAGCGAGCCAATATAAAACCGATGTCTTCGAATTTAAGTCTTTTTTGGGCAACGTTATATTTAATATTACGATCTTGTTAGGCCGTCTGGAATCCAATATAAAAAAGCTGGATGAAGCCAAATACACTTATTTCAAATCGATCGGAGAATCGACGCATGTAAGCGAGGCTCTTTCACTACTACATTCCTTTATAGCGGAAGCGAGTGACGTTATAAAAACGAGAGGTACAGCGAACAGCAATCCGAATATGGCGCAGCTGCTTCATTTTATACAGGAGCACTATGCCGAGCCTCTGAGCTTGACGGAAATTGCGAAGCATTTCCACTTTAATCCATCGTACCTGTCGAGTTATTTCACATCGCATAATAAGGAAGGCTTTAGCGAATATTTGAACAAGATTAGAGTGGAGAAGGCAGCAGAGCTTTTGCAGCAGGATACGGCTTCGATCTCCGAAATTAGCGGAATGGTTGGATATTCGGACCATAGCTATTTTACGAAAGTGTTTAAGAAATTAACGGGCTTGTCGCCGAGCCATTACAGAAAACAATACACAGGCAAAAAGAGGGAATAGCGCCATGAGAGGCTTTTTGGACAAGTTTAAATATCACGGCCTTTTTATCAAAATGTTTATCGTTACGCTGGTCAGCATCGTTTCTGTAGCACTCCTTACTTCGATTGTAATGATACAGATGTCGGAGCGTCTGTTCATGAATACATTCAGCATTACGAACTCGAAGATCATTAGCCAAATTCAAACGAATTTTGAATCTTTCAACTATTCCGTCGTAACGGCGTCTAACAATGTGCTGCAAAATGGCGCGATCAAAGGTTTTTTGACGAAGCCGGATATGGATTCGCTTTCCACGATGTACAGCTACTATTCGGCGAGCCAGCAGATGAAGCGAATTCAATCCAATGTAGCAGCGTATCCGGTTACGATTACAATCGTGGGCATCAATAAGAAGAGCCACTCGACGGACAGCTCGTATTGGCCCAAATCATTGGACAAGCTGAAAAACAGCATGTTGACCGTGAATACGCTAGTCCAGCCTAAGAAGCTTATTTATCAATTGGATAAACAATCTGTTGCCGGTTCTTCGGATGAAGATCCGGCTATCGTTGCTTCAAGGGCGTTAATGGAGCGCACCAGCGGCAACCCGTACGGCATTCTTTATTTTGCGATAAGAGAGAGCGATTTTAAACGGTTTTATTCGAGCTTTACCAGCAAAGGCAATGACGTAGTTATTTTGGATCGTGCGGGCATTGTTATATCCAGCAACCGCCATGAGCTTATTGGCAATAAAGAGAGTAGTCTGCTTGGCTACGCCAAAGAAATAGAAGAGCAGAAGCTAAGCTTTAAAGATGTAAGCGTGATAGGACGAAGCAGTCTGGTGCTGTCCAATTATTTGCCGGTTTATGATTTTTATTTGGTCAATCTCATCGACAAGCAGGAAGTGCTGAGCGATATGGTCGATTTCAAGACGGTCGCGCTTATTTGCGTTGCGATTGTATTCGTTGCCCTTTTCATCGTATTTCTGATTTCGAGAAGATTGACGAAATCGTTGACGATGCTGGCCAAACAAATGTCAGGCATTACGGAAAATAACTTCGATAACTATATAACCGTGACAGGCAGCCATGAGATCAAGGAGCTTGGGAATGCCTATAACTATATGCTCGTTGAGTTGAATGATTATATTAAGAAGCTGATTGAAACGCAGAAAAATCAACGCAACGCCGAGCTTTCCGCTCTGCAAATGCAGATTAACCCTCATTTCCTCTATAACACGCTGGCATCAGTCAAAATATTGGTGCAGCAGGGCAACAAGGAGAAGGCAGCAGCTACGATCAACGCGCTCATATCGCTTTTGCAAAATACGGTAAGCAACATCAGCGAGACGATCAGCGTAGCTCAGGAGCTCGTTAATTTGAAAAACTACGTTTTTATTAACCATGTACGGTATGGCGAGCAGATACTAGTTAATTATTTTGTTTCCGATGATTGCTACGGCTATCACATTCCAAAGCTCATCATCCAGCCTTTTATTGAAAATGCCTTCTTTCACGCTTTCCAAGACCGAAACGAAGGGCATATTTATGTACTTATTTCGCGCGAGGAGGATGCATTGGTATGCGAGGTCGTCGATAACGGCGTAGGGATGAGCGGGTATGACCATGAGAATCCTGATCACGCTTCGATTAGAACGAGCCATTTCTTCTCAGGCATCGGCATTCGCAACGTACATGACCGCATAGCGCTGCTCTATGGAGAAGCATTTGGTGTTGAAATCGTGAGCGATGTTGGCGATGGAACGAGAGTGAAAATTAGATTGCCACTGAAGAAGATCTAAAGAAAGTACCAATTAACAAATTAATTTCTAATTACATATTAACGATGGGGAAGGTAACAATAGAATGACAAATCCGCACAAATATATTGCTAACGAGTCATTTTCACGAGTTGCTATAATGAATCTTGTTAGCCGGCAAACGCTTTCAGAAATAAGCAAACAGCTACTAAAAGGGGTTGAAGGTATTGAAAAAATTACTCGCCATTATGCTAGCCAGCTTCGTGCTGCTAACAGCATGCGGCAAAGAAAACAATGCACCAAATGCGAATGAAGGCGGTACGCCTGCTGAAGGAACAAAGGAAATTACGGTTTGGGCTTGGGATAAAGTATTTAATATCGGAGCGATGGAGCGTGCAAGCGAAGCTTACAAGGCTAAAAATCCGGATTCCGATTTGAAAGTAAATATTATAGAAAACGCACAGGCTGATATTATTCAAAAATTGAACGCAGGCCTAAACGCGGGTACAACAAAAAGCCTGCCGACAATCGTATTGATCGAGGACTACCGTGCTCAAAGCTTCCTGCAAGCTTATCCGGAAGCATTCTTCGAGCTAACGGATTTCATAAATCCAGCTGATTTCGCTGAGTACAAAATCGGGCCGACTAGCGTGGACGGCAAGCAATATGGCGTTCCATTCGACTCTGGCGTAGCGGGATTGTACGTGAGAAGCGACTACTTAGAGGAAGCAGGCTTCAAAACGGCTGACCTGCAGGATATTGACTGGCAGAAATTAATCGAAATTGGTAAAGCAGTGAAAGCAAAAACAGGCAAAGCGCTGCTTACGCAAGATCCTAATGATCTTGGCCTTATTCGTATGATGATTCAATCGGCAGGCTCTTGGTACTTGAAGGAGGACGGCACAACGCCTAACCTTGCCGGCAATGACGTGCTGAAGGAAGCATTCGAGACTTACAAAGAGCTAATGAACGCGGATATCGTGAAGGTGACTTCGGACTGGAGTCAATTCGTTGGTGCATTCAACAGCGAAGAAGTAGCTAGCGTGCCTACAGGCAACTGGATTACCGCTTCGGTTAAAGCAGAAGCATCGCAATCAGGCAAATGGGCTGTCGTTCCATTCCCTAAACTCGCGAAAGCGCCAAATGCCGTTCACGCATCCAACCTAGGCGGCAGCTCTTGGTATGTTATGAACGTTGACGGCAAAGAAGCAGCGGCAGAATTTTTGAAACAAACGTTTGGCTCTGACGTTGATCTTTATCAGAAGCTTGTGACGGAAATCGGCGCTATCGGTACGCTCAAAGCAGCAGCTGCTGGCGATGCTTACAAGCAGCCTGATCCATTTTTCGGCGGTCAAAAAGTAGTCGAGGATTTCGCGAAATGGACAGAGCAAATTCCGCGCGTTAACTACGGCATGCATACGTATGCGGTTGAAGATATTCTCGTTGTCGAAATGCAAAATTACCTCGGCGGCAAAGAAATCGACAAAGCTTTGAGCGACGCTCAGGCGCAAGCGGAAACACAAGTTAAATAAATAAGTCATACGGCAATCAAATAAAACCTGGGGCTTCTCCTTCTCCTGATTCGTAAGCTGTTATTCCGGCAGCAGGAGCGCTGGGGAAGTTCCCAAGGTTTTATTTCCGTAAAGAAAGGGGTTAGGCTAACGTGAAAGCAGCGAGGCCTGGCGTAAATATTCGCACAAGAGCCAATTTGACTGGCTGGATGTTCGTCATTCTAGCCGTAATCATGATTGCGGCGTTCTATTTTTATCCGATGATTCAAGCGCTCCTATTGTCCTTTAAATCCGGCAAAGGCATGAATTTATCGTTTGTCGGCTTCGATAACTACGTTCGTCTGTTCAGTGATAAAACATTTTTAACTGCGGTTAAGAATACGTTCGTTTATTTAATTATCCAAGTGCCTGTCATGATTGTTCTGGCTATGTTCATATCCGTTCTACTCAACGACAGCAAATTGAAATTTAAAGGTTTTTTCCGAACGGCGATTTTCTTGCCGGCTGTTACCTCTCTCGTAGCTTATTCTGTCATCTTCAAATACTTGTTCGCTACGGAAGGTTTGGTCAATAAGCTGCTGATCAATCTTCATTTGATCGGAACTCCCATTCAGTGGATTACCGATCCATTCTGGGCAAAGGTGACGGTTATTATCGCAATCACATGGCGCTGGACGGGCTATAATATGATTTTCTACTTGTCAGCGCTTCAAAATATCGATCATTCGATCTACGAGGCTGCGAAGATTGACGGCGCTTCGTCAACGAGACAATTTTTTGGCATTACTGTACCGCTGCTTAAGCCGATTATTTTGTTTACTTCGATTACGTCCACCATCGGTACGCTGCAGCTGTTTGATGAAGTTGTTAATATTACGAAGGGCGGACCGGGTAATGCCTCCATGTCCATCTCGCAATATATTTACAATCTTTCCTTCAAATATTCGTCCGATTTTGGCTATGCGGCAACCGTGTCGTATTCGATCGTAATTATGATCATCATATTGGCGTTCATTCAGTTTAAGGCGGCAGGTGATAAAAATGGATAAATTAAAACGTGTGTTTGTTTATATTTTTCTAAGCGTCGCTGCATTTGTCTCCATCTTTCCGTTTCTATGGATGTTGGTCAGCGCGACTAACAAGTCGGCTGATGTCACGAAGGGAAGATTGCTGCCCGGCAGCCAGCTTATCGAAAATATTAACACCTTGTTTAGTACGGTCGATATCGTGCCCGCGCTGCTCAACTCGGCAAAAATCTCCATAACGACAACAGTGCTCGCCATGGTCATCGCATCGTTAGCCGGCTACGGCTTTGAAATTTACAGGAGCAAGGCGAAAGACGTCGTATTTACGATCCTGCTGCTCTCGATGATGATCCCGTTCGCAGCGATCATGGTTCCGTTGTATCAAATGTTTGCAGGACTATCGCAGGCGATTCCGTTTATCGGTTTGGACACGCTCTCTGGCGTCGTGCTGCCGACCTTTACGACTGCGTTTCTTATTTTCTTCTTCCGTCAAAATACGAAAATGTTTCCGCGCGAGCTGCTTGAAGCGGGCCGGATCGATGGACTAAACGAAATAAGCCTTTTCTTCCGCATCTTCATGCCAACGATGAAGACGACCTACGCGGCAGCAGGCATTATTACGTTTATGTCGAGCTGGAACAACTACCTATGGCCGCTCATCGTATTGCAATCGCCGGAGAAAAAAACGATTCCGATGCTGATTTCGAATTTGGGGTCCAGCTACTCGCCGGACTACGGCATTATAATGACCGCGATCGTCATTTCGACCATTCCGACCGCGCTTGTGTTCTTCCTTATGCAGAAGCATTTTGTAGCAGGGATGACAGGCTCGGTAAAATAAAGCAAGAGCAAAGTCAGGCGGCTGCACGCTTTATGCGCGGCTGCCTGGCTTTTAAATCAAGTTAAGGGGAAAATGTTATGAATGAGATTAAGCCGAACATAAACTGGCTCACCGATGTGAGCGTATTTGCTGTGAACCGATTGCCTGCACACTCCGATCACCGTTATTACGAATCGCTAGAGGAAGCGGCGGCGTTTGCGCCGATGGCCCTCCGTCATGACTTGAACGGGAGCTGGAAATTCAGCTATTCCGTGAAGCCTGCTGATCGTCCTGAGCGATTTTTCCAGCAGGATTATGATTGCGATGGCTGGAGAGATATCGAGGTGCCGGGACATATTCAATTGCAGGGCTATGGCAAGCCGCAATACGTCAATACGATGTACCCTTGGGACGGACATAACGATATTCGTCCACCAGCAATTCCAGAGGATCATAACCCGGTTGGCAGCTATGTGAAGTACTTTCATATGCCTGACAATATGAAGGGCAAGCCTGTATATATTTCTTTTCAAGGGGTAGAATCGGCCTTTTATTTGTGGCTGAACGGCGAATTTGTCGGCTATAGCGAGGATAGCTTTACGCCGTCTGAGTTTGAGCTTTCACCGTTTCTGCTGGAAGGCGAGAACAAGCTCGCTGTTGAAGTGTACCAACGGAGTACGGGCAGCTGGCTGGAGGATCAGGATTTTTGGCGTTTCTCGGGTATTTTCCGCGACGTTTATTTATATACCGTTCCTAGCATTCATGTCCGCGATCTGTTTGTTCATGCCGAGCTTGATCAAGCTTATACAAGCGGCAGTCTTCGCGCCGATCTTAAGCTTACCGCTGCTGGGCAGCGCTATAGCGCTAAGCTTGAACTAAAGGACGCTGATGGACATATAGTCGGGACAGCATCTTCGGAATCATCAGCGAGCGATGCGTTGACGTTATCGCTTAATGCTGGGAAAGTAACGGCATGGAGCGCCGAAAAGCCTTATTTGTATGTTCTTTATCTATCTGTCTATGACCAGTCAGGAAAGCTAATTGAGGCGATTCCGCAGCGGGTCGGCTTCCGCAAATTTGAAATGATCAATAAGGTCATGCATCTAAACGGCAAGCGGATCGTATTCAAGGGCGTTAACCGCCATGAGTTCAACAGCCGCAGAGGCCGGGCGATTACGAAGGAGGATATGCTGTGGGATATTGCTGCGCTTAAGCGCAACAATCTGAACGCGGTTCGAACCTCACATTATCCGAATCAATCGCTGTGGTACGAGCTTTGTGATATTTACGGCGTCTATGTCATTGATGAAATGAACCTGGAAACGCATGGCTCATGGCAGAAGATGGGGGCTGTCGAGCCTTCGTGGAACATCCCGGAAAACAAGCCGGAATGGCAGCCCATCGTGATGGATCGGGCGATTTCCATGGTGGAGCGCGACAAGAACCATCCTTCGATACTCATTTGGTCGGTCGGCAATGAAGCGTATGCAGGCGAGGTACTGCTGAACGTATCGAATTATTTCCGCGAGACGGACCCGAGCAGACTCGTTCATTATGAAGGGGTATTCCATAACCGCAAGTACAATGACACAAGCGATATGGAGAGCCGCATGTATGCGAAGCCGGCTGATATCGAGCAATATTTGAATGATAACCCGCAGAAGCCTTATATTAGCTGCGAATATATGCACGCCATGGGCAATTCGGTAGGCGGCATGCACAAATATACGGAGCTGGAGCAGAAATACGCGATGTATCAAGGCGGCTTCATTTGGGATTATATCGATCAAGTAATTGTGAAAAAGGATCGCTATGGCAAAGAGTTTCTTGCTTTCGGCGGCGATTTTGGAGATCGGGCTACCGATTATAATTTCTGTACGAACGGCATCGTGTATGCTGACCGCAAGGAATCGCCAAAGATGCAAGAGGTGAAGTTCCTCTACCAGTACATCAAGCTGATTCCTGACCGCCAAGGCGTGAAGGTCATCAATGAGAACCTGTTCGAAGGTGCGGATGCCTATTATATGGTCATTTCGCTTCAACATGAGGGCAAGGAAATTTTCCGGAGTAACATGGATGTGGATGTGGCTGCGCAAAGCGAGACGTATTTACCGTTGGAGCTGCCAGCAGTTGATGTGCCAGGCGAGTATGCGCTTCATGCTTCGCTCCATTTGAAGGAGAAGACGCTGTGGGCGGATGCGGGATATGAAACTTCGTTTGGACAATATGTATTTGTGATTGAAGCAGGTTTAGTAGGTGCAGTGTCCACACTGCCTAATGATTCGCTTCGAGTGGTGGAGGGAGATGTCAATATCGGCGTTCATGGCCGAGATTTCAGCATCATGTTCTCCAAGCAGGCAGGGACGCTCATTTCGTTGAACTATGCAGGCAGAGAGATGATTGCGATTCCGCCGGCTCCATTATTTTGGCGGGCGACGACGGACAATGACAAGGGCTTTGCCCTTGGCTTTGACTCTGGCGCTTGGTTCGCGGCCAGCTTAACGCGCAAATGCATCGGTGTGGAGCTGACTGAGCAGGAAGGCAGCGCCACAGTTGCATTCCAGTACAAGCTGAGCATAAGCGCTGAGGTTCTCGTCACCGTTGCATACAAGGTGCTTGCTGATGGAAGCTTGAGCGTCACATCGCGCTACAAAGGCGCAGAAGGATTGCCGAAGCTGCCGACATTCGCCTTGTCATTCAAGGTATCGGCTGATTATTGCCATTTGGATTGGTATGCGATGGGTCCCGAAGAGAACTACATTGACCGCGCCTTTGGTGCACGGCTGGGCGTATTCCAAAATGATGCCGCCGATAACGTATCCGGCTACGTAGTTCCTCAGGAATCGGGCAACCGCACAGGCGTACGACGTGTAAGCATCACGAATGACGATGGCCGCGGCATTCGGATTACAGCGCCTGCATCGCAGCCAGTCGAATGCAACATTTCGCCGTATACCGCATTCGAGCTGGAAAATGCTTATCATCATTACGAGCTGCCGCCTGTTCACTATACGGTCGTAACGGTAGCTGGCAGACAGATGGGCGTTGGCGGTGACGACAGCTGGGGCGCGCCCGTGCATGACGAGTATTTGATCCATGCGAATCAAGATTTGACGTTTGTTTTCAACATTGATCGTTTGTAAAATAGATAAAAAGCATGAGGAGGGCACTGGAAAAAGGTTTTTTTCAGTGCCCTTTTTACATGTCAGGCAAGCTTATTATGCAGCGGATCTTCCAGTGGATTTTAGCGAATCTTTCAGTGGATATTTTCAGTACTCTTTTCTTTGACAGGAGAGCGATTTATGCTGTGGCTCTCTCTCCGCTGGGTGGGGGGATTTATGCAGCAGACGCTTTGCTTCTACTTAATGAGGCGGCTCAAGATCTCTTTCTACTCCGTGCATGCTGCCGCCTTGCGGCTGTGTTTGCTTGCAGCAGTGTGTGCTGCCGCCCTTGCGCTGTGCTTGCTTGCAGCAGTGCATGCTGCCGCCCTTGCAGCTGATTTAAGTAAATTAAAGGGAAAAACTCCCGTTAAATCACGTGATTTTGGCCGAAAATCAAGATTAGATGGATTTTCTCAGACTGTTGAGAAAGTCATAATATATCGTCAAATTAACGCGTTAATTTGATATAATAAAGTAACACTATTTATTCTGGAAAGGCGTGAGTTCTTTGCTCAATCGTAAGTCACCTCATCCC
>NZ_JBXBBJ010000047.1:0-18972 GCF_057221575.1 Paenibacillus sp. Y660
GCAGTAACACGACTTATGGAGGCGTCTTTTCCTTTCCTAGATTAACTTACATGGTCATTATATCGGTCAATGTCTGGACAATCTTAACCGTCAACTGACGGTCATATTAGATTAGCGGAAACATCCTACTTCAAATTCAGTCCCACACATACCATTAAAACCACTAAATACATAACCATCCGAAAGATTGCCTTTCCAGGCCTTCTCCACATTAAAAATATTCCCGCCTTCTTTATCTTTACTAACCAACTTACCTGTGAATATGACGCTAGATCCCTCAAATTTTTGTTCAATGCTTGAATGACCACAACTACATGCGAACACCTTATTAGGGCTTAGTACACTAAAACTAACTATTAAACATGTTATTAATACAAGAGTTAAGATTCTTTTCATTCAAACTGACACCCCTGCTCTGAGCTTTCTTCTAACATTACAATCTCATTTGCTGGTTTAGTTTGTTTCGTCTCCTTTTTTCATTTCTTATTGTATTGAAGGGATTGATGAAGAGTTAATGTCCTCACCATTAAGGATAATTTTTTTTAATGATGACTCTTTTGCCTCTATATAAAATATTTTTTCACTTTTTTTGTTCTGATGGTCTTGGTTTAACATTTATGCTTATCGAGTTACTAGAGTTTGGTTCTATTGAAACAGCGTAGAATAAGAAATAGTTAGTACAATTGATCTATCGTGTCCCGTTAGAATTCCTGCAAAACGAATATTTTGGACATTGCATGAAAAAGAGCGCCTCTGTAATATGGGAGTTGGAAACGGCTCATTAAAAAAGTCTTGCTTAAAATTCCCTCCATTCTTCAGTAACCCTAAAAAGGATGTATTTCTTTTCAATTACCTCGGTAATTATTTCGAAATTTTTTAAATCATCTCGCGGTACATTAACTACCAGTCTGTTATCCTTAGTGGAAATACCAAAATCATTAAACACTAACCCTTTCTTTTGTAAATTAGGTAGTTCTTCGTTAAGACGCTCCATCTGGAGTTCTAGTACATCTTTCGTGAACTGCGCTGAAAAGAATTGAATTTTGTCATCTTTCATTGTCATATTCAATATCATTTGACGAGTTTCTTCACTACCCTCGACCAATCCAATTATAAGTTGGTCAGCACTGTTCTTATACACACCTGCAAATCCAGGAAGCAACTTATCCTTGGCCGCATTCAAAATTATTACTATGTCATCATCAGGTATGTCTATTACACTAGATATATCGACTTCTTCTACATTTTGTAGATGCATACTTGAACAAGAAGTAAGTACTAGTACATACAACAAAACTAATATTTTGTCCATCAATTCTTCCCCTCATACTAGACATCATTTTACCACTTATTTTCCATACCCTTATTTTCAAAGCAAAAATAAAATGAGCAGGCCACCTCAGCGACTGCTCCTCTATGTGTGTTATTCAACTATCGTTTCCCGTTAACGTTATGATTTTTCCACATAATTACTTCGTTTTATATCGTCTTGATTAATTCAATATTAGCAAATGTACTTTCTGAATGCACTTTGTCACCATATATACCGCTTATTCCATTGAAGCCTGCCATTGTCCAGAACCTAATCGCTTGCCAGTTTTTAACAGCAACATTTGCTCTTACATACTTAAATCCTAGATTATTAATCTCTTTGCACAATTGAGCTTCTGTCTCTTTTCCAAACCCTTGTCCTTGTAATTTTGTACTAATAAACATAAAAACAATATAAATAGAATCAAGTGTTGGATATCCGTGGTATACGCTTAAAATCCCTATGATTTCTTTATTTTCGCTGTGCCTTATTGTAAAAATACGATATTTCTCCTTGTCCCCTTCAGGTGGTAAATCCCCAGAATAATAACAGTGTTCAATATGCTTTGGGTCATATTCATTACCATCCCATTGGTTCATATATCGACTACCTGAATATAAATGCTGCACTTCAGCAATTTCATTCTCTAACATTTTGTTGAATTCAAGATTGGAGGATTTCCAAAAGTCTGGAAGTGTTTTAATGATCATACAGGTCACATCCTTTGATAAGTATCTAATTAGATAATAAACTAATTAGATGCTACTGATAAGAAGGAAATGTGACACCAGGCCGTTCAACACTACTACCAGTTAGCTCAACGAGGCTGCCGTTCCATGCCGGCAGCCTCGTTCTGGTGATATGGTACAAAACTAATATCCAATTCCTTTTCTTCACAATGCTATTTATCCCTGCTTTATTATCCTTGGATATCTTCGTCACTTCTGTATTCTAATATATCTCCAGGCTGACATTCTAAAGCCTTACAAATCGCTTCTAAAGTTGATAATCGAATCGCTTTTGCCTTGCCGTTTTTCAATATAGAAAGGTTAGCCATCGTTATTCCAACCCTCTCCGAAAGTTCTGTTACGCTCATTTTCCTTTTAGCCAACATCACATCAATATTGATTATTATCGCCATGTTATCACCTCAGACTATTAAGTCATTTTCTGATTTTATATCAATAGCCACTTTTAAAAGCCTTTGGAGAACAGCAGCAAAAACGGCAATCACCATGGAGGCAAAAATCAGGATCAGTCCGATTACGATGACTCCTGGGGCATCGTCTTTCTCCGCCACGAGATAAAAGAGCGGCATGCCCACCACAAACAAGCTGCTAATTGTGATTGCACAGTATTTTATAATCTTTAAAGCTCGTACTGATAATTCCGAGAAAGCTTCGTTCTTGTCAATATAGCTTAAAAGTTTAAAAGCTTGATACAAAGCAAAGTAAAAAGGTATCGCCGCTGCATAGAAATCAATAAACACGAGATATTTCAGATAAGCATGATCTGGATACAGTTTTGCTGCAAAATTCCCTATCTCCGGCACCAAAAATATGCACAAAGCAAGAACTGGGATTCCAATAAGAATAACAGCTATCTTTAAAAAAAGTGTTGTTCCTCGTTCCATAAAAAGCACCTCACTCATTTATTGTTAAATTGACTTTAACACATGATTTATCGTTTTACAATATATAATTACCGTTTATAATTATATCATTGTTGTTATATGATGGTTTCCTTGGTTCTAGCCTCCAAAATCCACAAAAAAACAGTGACCACTGAGTCACTGTTTTTTCTTCATTCTCGATCAGCCCAACGAGCTTATATCCATACAATTCGCCAGCCGTTCGGCTTCCAAAGGAAAACCGAACGAAACAAGCCGCTCGCAGACCGCCTGGATAACTTCGTAATCACTCACTCCTTGGGCCTGGCAGTCACGGATAAAGCCGAATAACCCTGCTTGCTCCGCAAACGCAATATAAGCATTCAGTTGTTCAACTTCCCGGTAAGGGATTTCCTTCATATGCCACGGGTGAGAAGCTTGTTTCTTCAGACCTTCGACTACAGTGCCTCGAGATACGACCCCTAGGCCATCGGAAGTGGACAGGAGCAGTTCGTTCCATCGCGCTTGCCGCACTTCATGAATATAGGCATAACCATCAGGGATAGGCTGAAAGCCGAATCGTCTCATTGCCAAGTCCCTGACCTCGTTTTTCTGCTGATCCCACTTCTGCCTGTCGAAATATTCACTTGGTTCCTCTTCCCTCTCCCGTTCTCTCAAATAGTCCAAGTAATCTTCCTCAGATTCAAAATTGTTTAGCAGCAGTCCTTCATGATCTGAAAAATGAAGCGCGAAAAAATCGCTTATATTGCTGGCAACTACTCTTGCGCAATTCCCAAAATCCATAGGGTCGACGCAAATGATAGGTGCCACGCTTAAATCCGTCACCGAACCGAAATCCGTCAAGAAGGAAAAATGAATACCGCCCATGCCCGTACCCGCGAACATGATCGCGTCAGCTGGAGAACTTTGATACCCACCGTTTTCATTCGGATCGAATTGCAGATAATAGCCTGTCGGCGTCTCTAAATATGGAACTTGCTGCTTGATCTCCTTCTCCCATGCCATAATCTCATCTAGCAAGGGCGGTATTTGGTAGGAATGTGCCATTATGCTCTATTCTCCTTCAACCAGTCATACTATTTTCCTCTTACGGCAGATATAATACGTCACTTTGCTTCTGAAAGGTCCAGATGTATATCTTGAATAACTACCTCAATTACTTCATCAGTTGTCTCGTTGTATAATCGCTCTGCACCAAGAGAATGGGCTCACCCTTTCATTGAACGCCCTCCCTTCATCCTCACAATTTGATTATACAAAATTCCAGCTAAATTGACTTTCGGCAGAAATAAATTCATAAAAGTTTAATTTGCAAATTTGGGCCGAATGAAAGCATAAAGAAAGAGAGCACCTCACGGGGCACTCTCTTGTTCCTTAACTATCCGTATTTAAATTCTACTCTTCTTGGAAAAAACCGTAGGCGACGTTTCCTCTCCTGACAGCTTATTTCCGCGTGTGACGTATACCTCTTTGTCGAGGATAACGTGATCCAGGCAAGAGTCCTCTTCGATTACGCATTTTTGCATCAGAATGCTGTTTCTGACAACTGCCCCTTTACCAATTCGAACGCCCCGGAACAAAATGCTGTTTTCCACCGTCCCTTCAATAATGCAGCCGTTAGCTACCTGTGAATTCGTTACGACGGCGCTATTTGCATATCTGGCGGGCGGTTCGTCCTTGATCTTCGTGTAGATCACCCCAGGCTGGTAGAAGAGCGATTTCCATACTTCAGGATTTAACAGCTCCTTGCTGTACTTATAATAATTTTGAACGGAATTGATGACGGCCAAATACCCCTTGTACTCATAACCATACACTTTTAGTTCATTTAAATTTCGAATAATGACATGCCGCACCAGATCATAGTAGTTTTGATTCACGCTTTTTTTGACCAGATCCATGAGCAGCTCTTTCTTAATTATGATCATGCGCATGTATGCTTTGTTGCTTCTTTTCGTTTGGCGGTTCTCCATCATGCGTACGACCCGTCCATCGCCCGTTAAATCAAGCGTAATGAGGTTCGAGAAGTCCTCGCTGCCATCGTCCATTTCCTTGTAGATCACAGTAATATCCGCGTTTGTCCTTTTGTGGTTTTCCACCGCCTCGGTATAGTTGATATTGCAGATCATATGACTGCTTGAAACGACAACATATTCTTCCGTGCTGCGGTTAAAATATTCGAGGGAACCGTAAAAATTTTGCAAATCGCCGTTAAAGCCCGGGACATTGGTATTGTTGGGAGGCAATATGAACAAGCCTCGGTATTTTCGATCCAAGTCCCATTCCTTCCCTGAGCCCAAATGGTCGATGATGGAACGGTAATTGTTATGGGCGAGTACCGCCACATTGTTAATCCCCGAATTCACCATATTGGATAAAACAAAGTCTATCAGTCGGTATCTGCCGCCGAAAGGTACCGTGGCAGTAGCCCGTGAATATGTCAGCTCATGCAAGAGCGGCTGGTTGATGCTGAGATTGATGACTCCTAACACATTATTCATCGCATTCACTCCTATATCAATTGAGAAGAGATGACCATATTGTCGCCAATTAAGGTGATTTCCGCCGAATCCTCCGGGCTTCCGATAGATGCGCCATCCTGAATGACGGTACCCGAGCCGATGATCGCCTTATGGATCGTGACGTTCTCCCCGATTTGAGCATCTGGCATAATGACCGAGTCCTTTATCAGGCTTCCTTCACCGATATGTACACCGTAAAATAGGACAGAATGGTCAACCTCCCCAAATACCATACATCCTTCATTCACTAGAGAGCCCGTAACTTTGCCAGTTGAAGCGATATGATGCGGGGGCTTGTTGGGATTTTTTGCATAGATTCGCCACTTCGGGTCATGAAGCGTAAATGGAGGATTTTCCTTGAGCAGGTCCATATGGGCTTCCCACAAACTTTCAACAGTTCCAACATCTTTCCAGTACCCGTTAAAACGGTAGACAAATAGCGCATTACTGCTATCCAGCATTGATGGAATAATGTCTTTGCCGAAGTCATTGCTTGAGGTTGGATCCTCGGCATCAGCAATTAATTTCCTCTTGAGCACATCCCAGGTAAAAATATACACGCCCATAGAAGCAAGGTTATTTTTCGGCAGCTTCGGCTTCTCCTCGAATTCAATAATCCGGTCTTCTTTGTCCACATCCATAATGCCGAATCGACTGGCTTCCTGCAGTGGCACCTCAATTACTGCGATGGTAGCATCGGCTTGCGTTTCCTTGTGCTGTTGCAGCATAAGGGCGTAATCCATTTTGTAAACATGATCGCCGGAAATAACGAGCACATATTCGGGATCATATTGCTCAAGATAGTGGATATTTTGGTATATAGCATGAGCCGTTCCTTTATACCAGCTGCCGCCTCTTTGTTCCATAAAAGGGGGAAGGACGGTGACACCGCCGTTTTTCCGATCCAAATCCCATGAACTGCCTATCCCAATGTAAGCATTCAGTACCATTGGCTGATACTGAGTCAGCACCCCAACGGTATGAATACCTGAATTGCTGCAATTGCTTAAAGGGAAATCGATAATCCGGTACTTACCGCCGAAGGGTACAGCAGGCTTTGCCAACTTAGACGTCAAATGGCTTAGTCTCTTACCCTCACCGCCTGCAAGCAGCATGGCTACACATTCTTTTTTCTGCAATCGGCTCACTCCCCACAATTAAAGATTTCGTCCTTGATTTTAATAGAGAGAATTTTCTGATAATTAAATCCGCGCCTCTCCTTCCGATAATTAAACGTCCGGTATATATGGGAATGTAAGCGTATACATTGTTGTAAAAAATATAATACGCTGTTGATTGAGGGAAGTCAACAGGCGTATATTTTATTTCTATGCGGACCATTTCGCAGCAGCAAGGGCGTACAAAGCGCAAAAAATGCAGAACGTATATTTATGTAGAACACTAGGTTTTAAAGTCGTCTTTGCCCCTCTAACAAAGGTAGAATTCGCTCGCAATGACTCGTTTACTAGCGAAATCGCATTTATTGTTTAATATCGTACCCAGTAACTCATAAGGTCGAGGAAGCATGGAATTTTTTAAGGTGAATCGCCTATCTTACTTCACCAATACTCGCGGCTACACGAAACCCGCCGTTTCCCGTTGAGCTGTCCGGTGTATTTGAGCTCCTAGCCGCTACCCGATAACGGTTGCAATAGGAACGGTGGCATAAATAGGACCCGCCTCTCATGGAACGTTTACCAGAGGGCTGCTCGAATTTCGGATCACTGGACGATGTAAGTCTATGATAGCCGGGGCTGAACCAATCCGCGCACCACTCCCATACGTTTCCTGACATATTATAAAGGCCATAGCCATTCGCCTCGAAGGCGTGAACCGGCGCGGTTCCAATGAAACCGTCGCTTGCATTGTTTTTGACCGGAAATTTGCCCTGCCAAATGTTGCACATATGCTTGCCGTCTACTTTCAGCAGATCTCCCCAAGGATACGTTTTTTGCGATAGGCCGCCCCTCGCTGCAAACTCCCATTCCGCTTCTGTAGGCAGCCTCGTACCCGACCATTGACAGAATGCCTCGGCATCCCGCCAGGAAATATGGACAACGGGATGGTCCATTCGATCCGTTACGCAGGAATCCGGACCTTCCGGCTTCGCCCAGTAAGCACCCTCCACCACTAGCCACCAAGGAACCTGCTGAGGGACATCCCTAACACGCTCCTTGGTTGCCTCGGATGCCAGCAAATGAAACACGTACGAATTAGATCCCATATAGAACTCGCCGCCGTCTAGCGGCACTTGCTCCCTTTCCGCTATATTCCTCCCGTTACGATGACTTGCACTATCCATACAAAGCAATGCCTACTAATCCTAATACAATAATAACGGAAACGGGATGCTTGCGAAAAAAAAGAAAAGCAGAAAGCGATCCCGCAAAAATAACAATCTGGCTGAAGGTAAACCAGGACATCAAAGACAGCATCCCGTTATTAATCGCAAACATAATGGCCGTATATATGATCAACCCGGCAATGATCGACCGCAAGCCATTGAAGGAGGCTTTCACCCTATCATTTTTATGAATTTTATAGATAAGACTGCCTACACCAATAATAATAATGATGGACGGCAGAACTGTTCCCAGCATAGCAATAAGGGCTCCAAGCAAGCCCTTCTCATTATAACCAATCATAATAGCCATATGGTGGCAATCGGGCCCGGCGATAACAATGAGCGCTGGAATAAGCGAAAAAGCCTGTGGAAAGTAAGGTTAAGGAGCGAATGACAGGAGCTCCATGGTTCTCAGCTAACTGGATAAAAAATTGCATATAGTTAGGAACAAGTTAACGAGCAGAATCGGGAGGTCCCCATACTGTGCGAACACTTTTGGGACAGCCCCTCCCGTTCATCAGGTTCATGGGCAAATCGAAAGCATGAGCGCATTACATCCTAAAATGACTAAGCTGCTCTCTGGAGATATTCGTCATATGGAGTAACTCATCCGCAGACTCTAATAACGTTTTCATCATCCGTGCCTGGGTAGTTACCGATTCAGATGCGTAATTGGTATTCTCTGCTGATTGCTTGGCAATATCAGCTACTTCATGGACGGATGCGGTGACCTGCTCTGAGCTTGCTGAGATTTGCTCCGTTAAATTCGTTACCTGCTGCACACGATCTACTAATTTCTGAGATGACGCTAAAATTTTAGAGAATATGTCGTTTGCGCCATTAATCGTTTCGATTCCTTTATCCACCTCTATCTTCTCGTCATTCATCGATTCGCCTAACCTATTAATTTTATTCGTAATCGCCACTAATTTTTCAGATATATCATCTGTAGACAGCTTCGATTGACTGGCCAGCTTTTGAATTTCTGAAGCGACTACTGCAAAGCCTCTCCCGTGTTCCCCGGCACGCGCAGCCTCGATGGAAGCGTTAAGCGCGAGGATGTTCGTTTGAGCTGAGATTTTTGCTATTATGGCAACCATGCCTTGCACCTGTTCGGATTGGCTTGTTAGGAATTCTACTAATTCACTAGAGCTTATAACGGAATGATTAATTTTGTTCATCTGGTTAAAAGCATCTTCAATCGCAAGCTGGCCCTGAATAGCTTGTTGATGCGAATGAGCCGATTCATTAAGAACGTCTTGGGCAGATTCAACTATGCGCTGTATATTAATCGCAATTTCATTCATGGCTGTCGAGCTTTCTTCCGAATTGACGAATTGTGTTTGCGTTCCGCTGCTTAGCTCGACCATCTTATTATTGATATTATCCATCTCTGCTACCGATTGCGTGATCGCCTTCGTTAATTCGGATGAGGATAGAGAAACCTTACTGCTCGCAGCTTTACTTGCGCTGATCATATTTCTAAACTCATGAATAACCGTATTGATAGGCTTAATGATGTCCCCAACTTCATCGTTCGTATAGGGAACAAGTCGATTGGTTAAGTCGCCTTGGCTAACTTGAATGAGAGACGTATTGATGTACGTAATCGACTTCTTGACGGAAATATAAAAGCCTATAAATATGTATAATAAAATGATAAATCCAATAATAACGGCAATATTAAATAGCATTGCTTTATTTTCATAGGCATCTACTCTATTCTTGATTAATCCATCCAATAACGTTAACTCCAAATGATATAGCTCTGCATTATTTTGAATAAACGCTGTGGCTATTTGAAAATAATCACTCGCCGGAAGCTCCAGTGCTGCTGCACTCAGCAGCTCTTTATTAACGAGCTCAGTGAATTTGTCTCTTTCCTCCTCGAGCTTTATTCTAGATGCTTCAAGCTCCGTACTTAAAGAAGGATTTTGCTCGATGACCGATTTGATCCCGTTGCTAATATCATTCGTGGAATAACTCAGCAGCGAAATCAAAGACAATAGCTGATCACGCTGCTCCTGCGTCATGGACTTAACCATCAAGTATTCAGCCCCTGAATCACGGATTTGCGCCAGCTTTTCCGTTGCAAAAGGGATTTTATTAATGATTCCGTCCATCAAATAGTAGCTGTCCAGATCGGGATCAAGAATTAAATTCGAGGAGTCCCCAACCTTCGCAATGAGCTTGATGCCTCGGTCTATTAAGCTGGTATAGCTGTCCAAACCATCGGTTGCGCTGATCTTTTGCCAATCCCCGTATATTTCACGCATAGCGCCTTCAACCTTTAAGTCTTTTCCCAGCTTGTCCACTACTGCAAAAGCCTGTTGAAAGGCTTGTTCAATTTCAGCATTGTTTTTGTCGATCTGTTCTTTTACAGAAACGTCATTGTTGGATGAATAGATATGATACAGCCCTCGGCCATGCTGCATATTCGTGATGACCATTTGCAATGGAGCAATATATTCTACGCCTATTCTCTCTTTCGCATTAAATGAAATCAGATCGCTGGATTGTCCTTGATACATATATGACATCACTACCATTGGAATAAAAATCAACAAACCGATAACGATAAATTTATATACATACCTCAACCTTCGAATCAATTGCTCAGACAACCAAAATAAATTCATACAACACTTCCTTCTACGGGTGGTGGATTCTCTCTTTATTCGCATTTGTTCAAACAATATTTCTACAAATTTCGATAAAATCCTTTTTATGGTTAAAAAAATCCGGTTCTTCTGCAAGGCTTGCCTTGCCTAACGAACCAGATGCACCTGCACCGTTAGCTTGCTGTCTACTGTTGCTAAGATAATGTTTTTTAGTGCGAGAGGTTGTATTTCCGTCTCCAGCCATGCCTGGTCCTTGCCGATCTCGCGCAGCAGCGCATGCTCCATGTGTCCATCGGTAATGATCGGTTTGGTCAGGTTGAAGGGCTGCGTGGGCAGCTTCAGGTCCGCCGGAGTTATGGGCTGATAAGCCGTATTTACGAAGACGGATAACGTGCCGCCTGGCTCCCACGCTGCAAAGGCAACCTTCGAGATATCCTCTACATTCGATTTTCGCAGCTCTACGTACAAAAACTCAATAGGCAGCTTCGCTTTCGAGAGGTTCTGGTAGTCAAGCTTTCCATCCTGAATAAGCGTAATCGCTGGCGGGTCAAAAAATTGTTTGAGCAGCGGGATCTTTAGGCTAAACCAAATCGCAGCTATGTACAAGACAACAAGTGAAACAGTCGTAATCATCGAGCCTTTTAGCCCAAGATGCTCGTCGGAGAGCGGATGAGCAATAATATTGCCAAGCGTCAGAGCGATAATGAAATCAAGAAACCTAAGCTGCGATATGGAGCGCTGGCCCATCATTTTGGCAGCAAATAGAAGAAATAAAAACCCGACTATACTGCGCAAAATCCACCCCATTGTCGTCAAAGACTCTTGGCTTTTGAAAAAATCCATAAGTGCGATCCCTCCGATACCCTCTTTTCCAGCTTTTAGGTTCCCCCATCTCTACCCAAACCATACTACTACGCGATGGCATTCGAGAAAGCGCTTGGCGAATACCAGAGCAGCTAGGAGCATGGCTAGAATTTAATGTTCGTTATTCCTATTTTGGATGGGCCTAATGCCGCCATTTTAATACATGTTCCCCGCTGCTTTGCAAAAGCTTTGTGATATATACAATACCGGTCAGGCATATTCGCTGCCAGCAAGATGCAAGCATAAATTCCCGATACTATTCATTTCTTCTTTGGACTTGTTCCAAATATCCTCCTCAGACAAGCGATTGATAGCTGTTTCAATAATGGATAGCTGGGTGTCTAATGATGCCAAGCTTTCTTTAATCAATTCGTTCATAACGGCCTCCCATGATAAAAAAATATGTATATTTATACATATGACTGTATATTTATATATCATATTTTTTCACTCTTGGGTAGTCTAGTCAAAAATCCCCAACCTCATGAGGTTGGGGATTTCCATGCTGGAGATAAGACATGTCGAACCTCCAGCCAGTATTAAAAATTATAAATCCTAAAGAACACCCGCAGCGACCAGCACCCAGCCAATCATAAAGGAAAGTCCTCCCAGCGGTGTAATCGGACCAAGAAACCTGGCTTTTGCAACACTTAGCACGTAAAGGCTTCCCGAGAACAATATAATTCCCGCTGCCAAAAACCAACCTCCCGTAACGATAATCTGAGCATCCGGATATTGGCCTGCGAGCAGTCCGATCAGAATCAAACCTAATGCATGTGCGATGTGGTACTGCACGCCTACCTCATATACCTTCAGCTTATCCGGCGCTAATTTACTCTTTAGCATATGTGCACCGAACGCACCAATAGCGACCGCGAGCACCATCAATATACTACCGAGCATAACAAATGTTTGCATATGAATCTCTCACCTCTTTTTTCATTTTGTGCTGCTCAGTTTAGCTTATCGGATGATTGAGGAGGCTTCTACTTTGCCTGAATGTACCCTTCCGCTTTAAGCAGTTCGGCAATCAGAACGGCACCGCCCGCCGCTCCACGCAATGTATTATGCGATAGTCCTACAAATTTATAATCGAATAGTGAATCCGCACGCAATCTACCCGCCGAAACGCCCATGCCGTGCTCAATGTCACGATCGAGCCTAGTCTGCGGTCTGTTCTCTTCTTCAAAATAAGTAATAAACTGCTTTGGAGCGCTTGGCAGGTTAAGCTCCTGCGGCCGGCCTTTGAATTGCAGCCAGCGATCGAGAATTTCTTCTTTCGAAGGATTTTTCTCGAACGATACAAATACGGTAGCCAAATGTCCATCCAATACCGGAACGCGAATGCACTGCGTTGTAATCAACGGCGCACTTGCTTTAATGATTTCATTATTTTCAATGCTGCCCCAAATGCGCAGCGGCTCCTGCTCGCTTTTCTCTTCCTCGCCGCCAATATAAGGGATAACATTATCGAGCATTTCCGGCCAGTCGGTAAAGTTTTTGCCTGCGCCAGATATCGCTTGATACGTCGATGCCACCACATTTGTTGGTTTGTAGTCAAGCAAGGCATGAAGTGCCGGCACATAGCTTTGAATAGAGCAGTTAGGCTTAACCGCAATAAATCCGGTAGAGGTTCCAAGCCGCTTTCTTTGCGCAGCGATCACATCCATATGCCCTGGGTTGATTTCCGGGATGACCATTGGGATATCAGGCGTCCAGCGGTGAGCCGAATTGTTGGAAACAACAGGCGTGCCCGTCTTAGCATAAGCCTCTTCCAAGGCTTGAATTTCACCTTTTTTCATATCCACTGCACAAAAAATAAAATCGACCTGAGCGGCAAACGCCTCTACTTTCGAAGCATCCTGAACGACGATGCTTTTCACTTTTTCCGGAACCGAGCTAGACAGCTTCCATCTGCCTTGCACAGATTCTTCATACGTTTTACCTGCCGAATTTGCGCTTGCCGCAATAGCCGCTACCTCAAACCAAGGATGCTGGTCGAGCAGCTCTACAAACCGCTGGCCCACCATGCCTGTTCCGCCTACAATACCAACTTTTAATTTTGCCGTCATATGATATTCCATTCCTTTCAATGTCGGATGATCTTCCTAAATAATTATTCATACCGTCTGATTTGGTGTGCATGATGTTAAAAATAAGCTGCAATCCTTTTGTCCCAATAAAAAAAATCCCACCCCCAAGACTAAAATCAGTCTCAGGGACGAGATTTGTATACTCGTGGTACCACCCCAAATTCGCCAATATGTCGCCATATTAGCCTCTTCAAGTACGGCATTACCAGGTAATGCTTATACTCTAGCTCTATAACAGGAGCTCCTGTCACACCATCCCCCTTTATCTTGGGCTCCGATGTGCTGCTCAGAGTCTTTTTTCAATAAGGAATTCTTACTCCTTTTCAGCTAACGGAGCTCTCTGTGAAAGAATTCTTTTATTTACTCATCTCTTCATCGCATTTGAATGTTGGAATTATATTATCAAATAACTTTTGTGAGGTAAACAAAAAGTTTGAAAATTAGAAAACATTACACATTTGGACATAACCTGCCTCGTTCAAAATCAACAGATTGTTGCCGCCAAGCAACGGTAGAGCGTGAAAAACTGCACCTCAAAAAAACCTGACCGCGACGGGTTAATTACACCCTCTCGCAGCCAGGAATGGCCGTGATGCCGATTTTTCTTAGCATCCTTATTTGGGAGCCGGTCCCGTCGTCCCTCGCTCCACCAGCTTAACGGGTACAAGCACCCGTCCGGGCGTCTGCCTTCCCCGCTCCAGCCAAAGCACAACGATCTCGGCTGCTCTGCGTCCGATCTCGTAGAATTGCTGCTCGACCGTCGTAAGCGGAATGATAACATGCTCCGTAACGGGATTGTTGTCGAAGCCGATAATTGAGAAGTCCTCCGGAATGCGAATGCCGCGGTCCAGACAAAGGTTCAGCAGATTGGCGGCGATCAGATCGTTCTCTGTCTGAACAGCAGTAACCCCCTCGTTCTGATACGAATCCAGCAGCTCCTTATAAAACCGCTCTACGCCGATCTCTTCCCTGTATCCCTTCATGTTCAGCCGGATATACCGGCTGTCGATCGGGAGCCCGTGATCCTTAAGCGCTTTGCAGTACCCGAAGTAACGATCGCGTACCGATGAGGTCGATTCGATGCTGACGGCGGTCAAAAAGGCGATTTTCCGGTGCCCCAGCTCGATGAGACGGGATACTGCCCGATAGGAGCCATCAAGATTGTCCGACACGACTGCCCCGAGCGGCAGACTGTCGTAATATTTGTCAATCGCCACGATCGGTAATTCTCCAAGCATAACCGGTGAAGAATATCGTAATTCGTTTGATCATTTCTCGGATATAGAATAATGCCCGAAATGCCGTCGCGGGTCAGCATCTCGAGCAAATCCCGCTCCTTCTGTGAATCATAGTCGCTCTGGTGAAGGCTCAAATAATAGCCGTTGGCGTTCAACCAGTCCGAAGTGCCGCGAATATAGCCCATTGTCCCGCGGTCATCCTCCGATGGAAGAATGAGCGATACCTTCTTCCCCGCCGCGCTCTCCCGTTTCTCAGCCTGCGCTCTGCTTCTCGACTTAACGAAGCTGCCGCTGCCCTTAATTCGGTATATATACCCGTCCCGCTCCAGCTCCTCTAACGCTCGTCGAGTCGTAATCCGGCTCACGCCATACCGGGAGCTCAGCTCCGCTTCCGTCGGCAGTTGAGCCTCCGGGGGGTAGTCGCCGGAAGAAATTTGCGCCTTAAGCTCATCGGCCACGAATCCAGGCGCGTTCAATAAGATATAAACCTAAAAACGCAACTAGCTCGCCATTTTCGTAATATAGAAAGTCTAGCTGAGTAGAATCTCGTTTTTTCAGCATTTCCCAGTTTTCAATTGTAATTGATCGTAACTTTCGCAATCCTTTTGCAGTTGTTCAATATCTCGTAATTGCTGCGCGGTTAACATAGTTGCCTCCTTTATCCCTTTAGCTATGTCGCTGAGCAGGTCTTATTCGCCTTTCCGGCCAGCTTGCTCCACGATTACGTCAAAATGTGTTTGGCTTCTCCGTGGAGTCTCGGTTAAACCATAATACTCCATTAATCTATTCCTGGTCTCTTCGTTAGCCAGCCTGATGGTCAAAAAAAAAATCGCGAAGCCGGCCTCTTCGCGATTTTTCATACCTATAACCGCTTCAGAAACGATACGATCGTCAGAAGACCCTTGTCGAAATTGCACAGATGAAAATGTTCGTTCGGCGCATGCAGATTCTCGTCCGGAAGACCAAAGCCCATCATAACGACAGGAGCCGCCAGTTCGCGGGAGAAGGTTGCGACGATCGGAATCGATCCTCCATCTTTCGTGAACAGCGCTCGCGTGCCGTAGACGTCTTCGTAAGCATCCGCAGCCAACTGCAGCATCCGGTCGGAAGGATCGATGTTGAAAGCGCTGCCCTTCTCGCCGTCTTTGACTTGCAGCTTCGTGCCGGGCTGAACATGCTTCTGCAAATGCCGTTTGATCTTGTCCAGAATGTCCTGCGGGTCCTGGTCTCCAACTAGGCGGCAGGTGATCTTGGCATGCGCCTCCTTCGGAATGACCGTCTTCGTGCCTTCACCCTGAAATCCGCCGTAAACGCCGTTCAGTTCAAGCGTCGGCCTCGCTCCGACGCGTTCCACAAAGGAGAAGCCTTCCTCGCCGTACAACGCGTCAAGACCAAGACCTGCCTTCAATTGATCTTCATCCAGCATCTGCTTGGCGAACTCTTCTCTCATGAGCGGCGAAAGCTCCGGCACGCCTTCATAGAATCCGTCGACGCTTACGCGGCCCCGATCATCGTGCAAAGTTGCAAGCAATGAGACGAGGGCATGAAGCGCGTTCGGAACGCCCCCGCCGTATGTTCCGGAGTGCAAATCGGTATTCGCGGTGTTCACGGTGACCTCAAGCGAACACAATCCCCGAAGTCCCGTGCTGATGGCGGGCTTGCCCGGCTCAAGCAGCGATGTGTCCGAAATCAGGACGACGTCAGTGGCCAGCTTGTCCCGATTCGTCGTCAAGAAAGGGGGAAGGCTCCGGCTGGAAACCTCTTCTTCGCCTTCGATGCACAGCTTAATATTGACCGGAAGCCGCTCTTCCTGCTTCAATATGGCTTCTATCGCTTTGATGTGCAGAAACACCTGGCCTTTATCGTCCGTCGCGCCACGCGCGTACAACTTGCCGTCCCGAATGTCCGGCTCGAAGGGAGGCGTCGTCCACAAATGCAGCGGATCGACTGGCTGCACGTCGTAATGGCCGTAAACAAGTACGGTAGGCTTTCCGGGAGCATGAAGATGATCGGCATACACGATCGGATGGCCGTCGGTTTGATGCACTTCCACGTTCTCGAGGCCCGCGCGGCTGAGTGCGTCCGCAAGCCAATCGGCTGCTTTGTTCATATCCGCTTTATGCGCGGAAAGGGCAGATATGCTCGGGATGGACAACCATTGCTTCAGCTCGTCCAACTGCTGCTCCCTTAAATCTTGAAAATAGGTATCATAACTCATCAGTGATTTCATCCTCTCTTTCAATTTATATCCATATCATATACCTCCGCCAAGCAAAGATGTCAGAGACTCGGCGTGGATTGTTGGCGTGAAATGAAATAAGATCATTTAGAAGCATATTGGTGCGTATGTTGAATTTCTTTATTGATTCCAAGAGATTCAACAAATCGTTTTTTCTCATCAAGAATATCTAATTCAGGTTCATTTAAATCTTGCTTTAGGTATTCAGGAGGTGGCGGATATTTATTTTCGTCATTGTTGTAGTATTCTCCATCATCTCCTTGAACCCGAGCATCTATTCTATTTGCAATTTCAATCATAAGTCCAATTACCCTTCCGTCAGCACGACTTAACATAAGCCTACCATCTTGATATTGAAAAGGTACTCCCTTGAATGTGTCTAAGAGATCAGAAACCTTCTCTAGGTCTTCATCTGTTATAGGATTTTTTTCACTATATATCCAATGCTCTGCCTTAGTAATATGGAGATCATAACTCATATAATCACTTCCTCAGAATTTAGTGTATTTGTAAAATTCTATTGTTGAGCAATTACGGTTGGCAAAAAAAGCTGCCGACCATGCCGACAGCCTCTTCCCGGCAAACAAAATGCGTAATACAGAGCAGCCGTGGCACCATTAAGCCTTCGGAAGCCTCGCCACGACCTCTGTTCCAACATTTCGTTCACTGAACACCTTTAATTTTCCCTTAAAGGATTTAATAATCTGGAAGCAAACCATCATACCTAATCCAGTGCCATTTTCCTTCAAGGAATAATAGGGAGAACCGAGTCGTTCTACTTCCTCCTCCGACATCCCTATTCCATCATCTTTCACGCGTATTTCGACCTGTGAACCATCCACGGATATACAAGTAGCCCAAATCGTCCCTCTAACAGGCATCGATTCAATTGCGTTTTTCATAATATTGATCAGGAACTGGCTCATTTTTTGCGCATTTCCGTAAACAAAACAGTCATTCTCAATGTTGGTTTGAATCGTGACATTTCTGCTCAGCGCATAGTTCTGCATCAGAGTCACAGCTCGTCTTAGCTGATCGCCAACGTCCACGTTCTCATTACCTTCCGAGACCGGCTTCCCCAAGTTCAAAAAATTGTGAATAATATTGTTTGCATGATCCAATTCTTCAATAGACAGCTTAATATACTGTTTCTTCTTATCAGGCAGATCGGGTGTATCGAGCAGTTGAAGAAAGCCGCGGGCTACCTGCATGGGATTACGGATTTCATGGGCAAATACACCGGTTAAGTTTCCAATCAACCGCAGCCTTTCCGCATTTTGAAGTTCTTTACGCATCGTATGGATCTCTGCCATGTTCTCATTTAAAACGGTCATCAACCACGCTAAACCAGCGGCACATCCGAAGTGAAAAAACTGTATGGTTAGACTCTCTGTTGTAACGCCCCTCAGTATCGCGACGAATGCAGCACCCACGAAGCAATAATACGACGAAAGCATGACTGCCATTTTAATTCGCTTGTCTTTTGAAACACTTACAAATGTCTTCTGAAAATAAAGGATAACAGAATATCCAAAGATGATGCTTAGCAGTGTGCTGTAAAAGCCTGCATCTGCGCCTAAATATAAACGATATAGAATGATCAATACGGATAAAAATACACCAATCCTTCTACCACAATACAATGTACCGATTAGCAAGGGAACGATTCTGAAGTCATGATGCAAGCCGTTTCCGTAGCTTATTGGAAATGACATACATAGTAAAATGGAGCTCCCCCAAAGCATAGCTAGAAAAAGATTAATATTTTTTCTGATTCGAATATGGCTTAACAAATAAGCTTGATAAATGCCAACAGGCACAACGACTAATGATAACTGCAGCAAGAAGTCTTTTATAATGCTCAAACGCCGCCACCTTACCGTCCATTTGTATGACGTGGACATGCACCTTTTATCTAACACAACAGCCAATAATTAGTTAAATAAATTGTACAATGAACATGAAGAAATTAACAAGATACCGAAATGAACCTGAATTTCGAAAGTCCATAGTAATGAGCCTTAATACACGATGTCATAGGGGACTACTTCCAAAAATGTAAGTGGAAATGATGAATCGGCAGGTATTGCTAGATTTTAGCATACACCA
>NZ_JBXBBJ010000048.1:0-18817 GCF_057221575.1 Paenibacillus sp. Y660
GCAACAACCATTTTCTTAAAGTTTAAGTCGTACTGTTTCTTCGTCATATTGTGTTCCCCTCCACTGATTTCATTGTATCTAAGTAAGGGGTGTACTGTCCAAGTCTAAATAGGGGCTAAATAGCAATGACTTAAGTTTCAAGAAAATGGTTGTAGCCAAGAGAAAAGTGATTGGCAACTGGCTTTGATAATGGTTGGCACTTCAATCATGTTTATAACAGCTGTCTTTCTATTTAATCTTGCTGTTGCTTTCATAAAATACCACCTCCATCTCTATTAAGTCACCATAGTGATAACTTATGAACATGGTGGTGATATTGTTTGTGTTACTCTAATCGCAGACATGCGGGTTTTTAATAAAAAGTAGAATTATACTCTCCTTTTATGTAATCGGGATGTCAGATGCGATTTCTTCCGTTCGAACTTGCCAATCATACTAATAATAAATTAAAGTGAAAGGTCCTTATGCAAATTCATTAATCAAAATCGTTTTTTCCGCTATTCTTTTCAATATTCAACATTGATTATGAGGAGACTGAATGTTATCATGAAAATAAATTACGTACGTAAATAGAGGTGATTACATTGAATTTCTCTTACAATTTCCCTGCTCTTCGAGGTATCCAAGCAAATAAAGAATTTTATACCGTAATTTGTCCTCTTCGTCTAATACCAAAAATTTTTTTATTCGATGAAGAAGAAATTCCGCCTGAGCATCGTGCACAACGTCTAATGAATAAATCAAGAATACCTGATATTACGAATTACATACTAGAAAATCCTAAAGAGTATGTTTTTTCATCACTTACAGCGTCCGTAGATGGAGAATTGCAATTCGTACCAGTATCAGAAGAAAATAAAGATATAGGACAATTAACTATTTCATTAGATTCAAAGTTTCTTATAAATGATGGTCAGCATCGTAGAGCAGCTATTGAAGAAGCATTAAAGATAACACCAGAACTAGGCGACGAATCTATATCTGTTGTATTTTTCTTTGATCGCGGATTACAACGGTCTCAACAAATTTTCTCTGATTTAAATCGACATGCAGTCAACACTACATCTAGTATAGGAATTCTTTATGATCACAGAGATCAATTTGCATTATTGACAAAAGATCTAATTAACACGGTCCCTCTTCTTGAACGGTATACAGATAAAGAAAAAGTATCTCTGTCAAAGAACTCTCCAAAATTATTTGCACTGAATCATATTTTCAATACTAATTGCCGCTTAATAGGAAAGAAAAAGGGTGAATTAATTTCCGATCAAGAACGTTTATTCATAACAGAGTTTTGGACACTATTGATAGATTCTATACCAGAATGGAATCATGTACTAAACAAAGAAATTTCCCCTCGTGAATTACGGCAAAATTGTATTGCTGCTCATGGTGTTTTTCTAGAAGCAGTCGGTGTAGTTGGTCATTACTTATATGTAAATAAACCAACTTCTTGGAAAGAATATGTAAATAAGTTCAAGAAAATTGATTGGAATCGTGACAATAAAATAGATTGGCTCGGACGAGCTTACGGACCAACAGGCCGGATTAATAAAACAAATGAGACAATACAATTAACTTCAAATCTAATAAAATTTAAACTTGAACTTGAGCTTACTGAAAACGAGCGTGAAATAGAAGCTAAATTTATGGAGGGAAATCTAGTTGGAACTTAACATATTTTCAATAAATAATAAATATCAGGAAACCTCTGAATTAATAAAACATGTTTATCTTTCTGACGAACGTCCTTGGGTTGTAGGGTACAGTGGAGGAAAAGATTCTACTGCAGTCGTTCAAGCTATTTTCAAATCATTATGCGAACTACAACCAGAACAACTTACTAAAAAAGTTTATATAATATCTTCTGACACATTAGTTGAAACTCCCCTAATAATAAATAAGATAACAAAAACACTGGGTAAAATTCAGGATAAAGCAATAGAATTAGGGTTGCCAATTGAAACGCATAAAATTCGTCCGGCTCTTGAGCAAACGTTTTGGGCTTCTTTGATAGGAAAAGGTTACCCTTCTCCTCGGCAGAAATTCAGGTGGTGTACCGATCGTCTTAAAATAGAACCTGCAAATCGTTTTATAAAAGAAAAAGTATCTCATTTCGGGGAAGTTATTATGGTCCTAGGCGTACGTGACAATGAAAGTGCAACAAGAGCTAATGTTATGAAGCAACATAGCATTGAAGGTAAAATCTTAATGCGTCACTCTACTCTATCAAATGCTTATGTATTTGCACCTATTCGAAATTTTTCTACAGATGATGTTTGGAACTACCTTTTGCAAGAAGGCATATCACCTTGGGGAGAAGACAATAGTGAACTACTGAAACTTTATCAAGATTCTAACAGTGAATGTCCACTCGTTGTTGATAAAGAAATTAAAGAATCTGCTGGGTCTTGTGGAAACAGCCGGTTTGGATGTTGGACTTGCACCGTAGTTACTGAAGATAAAGCTCTAAGTGGATTTATTAATAACGGTGTAAGCTGGCTAGTACCCTTATACGAATTCAGAAATTTCCTATATCATATTCGTAATGATCGAAATGCTCGTCAAAAACAACGTATGAACGGACAAGTATACTTACTCAATCATTTAGATGGTATTGATATAAATACGGCAGTACAAATTCACATTAATGATCTTGGAAAATATTTGGAGGAACAAAACATAGACCTAGCAAATGCAGAGGATCTGAATCTAATCATAATTGATCATGACGGCGAACTAAAACAACTAGGACCTGGGCCATTCACTCTTAAAGCGCGTGAAGAAATCCTCAGAAAATTGTTACAAGCTCAGAAACAAGTACAAGATCTACATGATCCTACGATAGAATTAATCTCAATTGATGAACTCAAAATTATACGACAATATTGGGAAGATGATTTGGATTGGGAAGATCGAGTACCTACGATTTATAAAGAAGAAACTGGTCATGAATTAAATTGGGATGAGAATGATCGTCCTACGTTTGCTGAAGATCAAATGACAGATTTAGAGCGTTTGTGCATGGAAGAGAACGTAAACTTAGGAGTAATGAAGAAACTAATTGCAATTGAAAAAAATTATTCGGGTTATAAAGTCCGGCGTGGTCTTGTCAAAGAATTCGAAAAGGCTCTAAGACAAGATTTCTTACATTTGTAATAAGGGGTTAGTGTATGCGACTTAAGAAAATAGTTTTAAGAAATATCGGTGCATATTATGGCAAAGACAATCAAATTGATTTAACTACTAAACCTGAGAATAATGTTATTCTCATTGGAGGTAAGAATGGTGCTGGAAAAACAACACTACTCGAATCAATTCGTGTTGCATTATTTGGTTCATTAACATATGGTTTTATGTCAGAAAGCGATGCATATTATTCTAGAATAGGATCTTTATTTAATCGTAAGGCTAAAGGAGAAAATGAATCACAATACCAAATCATTCTTGAATATGACAGTGTTGAAAACTTTTTATCTAGTAACTATGAATTAAATAGGTATTGGGTTGTGAAAGGCTCTAAGATAAAAGAATTCTTCTCAGTTCATAAAGATGGGCGATTGCTAAATGAACGTGAAACCGATAACTTTCAAAACCGATTAAGGGAAGAAATTCCTCCTCGGTTATTTGAGCTATGTCTATTTGATGGTGAGGATATTTCACGTATCATATCAGACGGACGTATATCTGAGTACTTAAATGATGCAGCTAAAATATTATTTAATCTTGATTTATTTACTAACTTAGATAAAGACCTTCATACCTTTAAAAATACTCTTAACATCACTGAAAGTGAATTGGGGGAAAATTCTAGCAAAGCAAACTTAGAAAGTAAGCTTTCTACACTACGCATAAAATTAAGTGAAATTAGTAAGCAATTAGTTGAAATACATCAAGATGTTATAAATACAAAAGAATTTCTTATACTAAAAAAACGCGATTTCGAGATGCATGGGGGCTTACATAAAGACAATAGAGACAATATTGTTCTTGAAATTAGTCGTCTTGAAAGCATTCGAAAACAAAATAATGATCAAATTAGAAATTTTACATTTGAATTATTACCACTATATTTAGTGCGAGACCTCGTAACAGAAACAAATATCCAAATGAACGAAGAAGAAAGCATCGAGACGTACGCATATATCGGCTCGATATTGGAACCGGATACACTGAATCGGATTGTTGATAATCTTTCATCAAAATTCCAAATGAACTTTGATAAAAACTATAGCAAACAACTCCACAAGGAAATAATGGATGTATTCGAACCAACAAATAAAAAGGTTCTCCATAGAGCTTCTTTCGCACAGAAAACTGAATTTAATTATTTATATCACACACTTGATAAGATTAATGTACATAATTATAGAAATCTCTATGATGAGAACATAATCTTGTTGGACCGCACTCAACAATTAAAGCAACAATTAGATACCAATGATAATTCAAGTGAGTTTAAATTGTTACTTAATGACATCCAAAACTTAACCCTTTTAATCGAGCAAAAAAAACAAACAATAGAGCAAAAACAACAAGAAGAGCTTATGTTATCGGAAGAAATAAAAACAACTATGATTGCTCTAGAACACGAAACAGTAAAGTGGCTGAACAATAGAAAAACAATTAATTCATTTGCTCTTGCAGAAAAAATTCATAAAGTAAGTTCACGATTTCAAACTATGCAATTAAGAAAAAAATTAGATCAAGTACAAAATGAAGCAATTAAAATGATTCATCGTCTTTTTAGAAAAAAAGATTACATCACTCGCATTTTTATATCTCATGAATCTTTTGAATTAAAAATATATCATCATGAAGAACTTTTGGTAAACGAACGATTATCAGCCGGAGAAAAAGAAATGCTCATGCTTTCAATAATCTGGGCAATGTTTAAGTCAACGGGTTGGAAATTGCCCTTAGTATTTGATACTCTACTTGGTCGTCTTGATCAAGACCATAAGAGAGAACTTATTAACTATTTTATCCCAAACTGTGGTGAACAAGTCATAATATTAGCAACTGACTCAGAGGTAAGTGTTTCCCAATTCAAAGATTTACAGCAACATTTGTCACATTACTATACTTTAGAGTTCAATACTGCACGTAATATGATTGATATCAATAAAGACCATTATTTTGATATATACGATTTGGAGTTGGTGTAAATGAATTTTAATATACGAACATCTAAATATGTTGCAGAGTCTCTTAAACAACTTCATTCTGCTACAAATGTAACTCCAAATATATTAATCAGGTACGCGGTTTCAATGTCACTCCGTAATAAAGAACAAGTACAAGTGTTAAATAAAGAATCTTCTGAAGGACTTACCTTACATCGTACGACAGTAACAGGTGATTTTGATTATGTATACTTTGCCCTTATTACCCAACATGCAGGGCGTATAATTTCTGACGAAGAGTATTTTCCTGGATTATTAAATGCTCATTTAGAACGCGGTATAAGACAATTAAATGGAGAATATAAAGCTGCAGGAAATAGTGAACGATTCTTTCGAACACTTATGAATTTATAGGTGGTGTATAAAAAAATGATATATATGGACAATAGCGCAACAACTGCCATTCATCCAGAAGTGCTTGAAGTAATGCTTCCTTACTTAAAAGAAGAGTACGGAAATCCCTCAAGTAAATACTATACACTTGCTGAAAACGCAAATAAAGCAGTTGAAAAGGCTCGTCAACAAGTTGCGAAATTAATAGGATGTGACACTGATGAGATTATCTTTACAAGCGGGGCAACAGAAAGTAATAACATGATTCTTAAAGGTGTATCGGAATACTATGGTGCCGAAAGAGCAAGTATAGTTACATCTCTAGTTGAACATCCTTCTGTACTTGAAACATGTTCCTATCTGGAAACTAAAAGCACAAAAATCGACTATCTAAAGGTGGATAATTTCGGACGGGTAAATCTAGAAGATGTTAAAAAAGAACTAATCAGTAATCCAACTCTTCTTAGTATTATATGGGGAAATAACGAAGTAGGAAGTCTAAACCCACTCTTTGAAATAGCTGAACTTTGTCACTTGCAAGAAACATTTCTACACACAGATGCAACCCAAATAGTTGGAAAAGTGGAGATTAATTTAAAATCTCTACCTGGTATAGGTTTTCTCTCTCTATCTGGACATAAATTACATGCCCCTAAAGGGATTGGTGTAGCTTTCATTAGAAAAAAGACAAAGGAAATTTACACAAAAATCACACCTCTTCTTCACGGTGGAGGACAAGAAAATAATTATCGAAGTGGAACTCTACCCGTTCACAATATAATTGGTTTAGGCAAAGCAGCTGATTTAGCAAATCAAAATTTGAACAGTACAAGAATAAAGTTAACTGAACTTGAATTAATGCTTATGGAAATACTTAAAGTTAAATTCGGCGAGAAAATTAAATTTAATAATGATACTAACAATAAAATACCGGGTATTCTAAGTGTTCAATTTGTTGGATTAAATAATGAATTATTGCTTAAAAAGCTTGCCCCCTATCTTGCTGTCTCTTCAGGTTCAGCTTGCAGTTCAAGTAAGCCTAGTCATGTTCTGTCAGCAATGGGATTAACATTGAACGAAATCAGACAAACAATAAGGATATCGCTATCTAATATTAATTCTACTAAAGATATTTCGTTTTTCCACAATCTATAATATTTCATGAAAAGGACGTGATGAACGTCCTTTTATCTATTTCTTTACCTCATAGGTATTATGGCTTATTATAAATATAGGAATTGGGATATATATAATCAATAATCCAATGAGGTGATTAATTTGGAAAAACTATATGAAATGGAAAATCTATTATTAAAAAACTTATGCAGGCAACACGGGGTTTCTGCTGAATTAGTAAAAAAACTCTTACGCGCTGCAGAAGAAAACAACTATTCAAATAAGTCAACAAATGAACGTAGAACAGATTATATAGATCTAATTAATTTCTATAATAGAAATCAGGGTGATAATATTGATATTAAAAAAGTTAATACTTAATAATTATAAAACATTCTATGGACATCAAGAGTTAAACCTTTATATCCCCCAAAGTACAAGAGCTGAGAAAAACAAAAATATTATTCTTATTGGCGGCCTTAATGGTGCAGGCAAAACGACAATCTTAAAAGCTGTTCATTATGCTCTCTTTGGTAAACGAGCGATGAAGGAAGAGGAATATAGAAGATTATTTTCCAATGTAATTAACAATCACTTTTTCGATGAAGGCGGTCGAGAGTGTTTTATTACACTTATAATTGAAAATGACAATTTAGAAGAATGGGAACTAAAAATCAAATGGATTTTCGATCACAATAAAAAAGTGGTTAATGAGACGCGTGATATTACAATACGTAAACCAGGTGCTAATATCGGTAAGCATTCTGTAGTTAATAATATTGATACATTCAATCGATTTATTGACCGAAAAATCCCTTACCATGTCGCTCCATTTTTTATTTTTGATGGTGAAGAAATTAAAGAAACTATTCTTAGACAAAATAGTGATGAAATGAAAACTGCAATCCAGAAACTAAGTGGACTTGAGACTTACAAAGTATTGCTGGAAGACCTAAATGATGCCAAAAGTTTTCTGGAAAGAAAAGTAGTAACCTCAATGGGGAGCGCAAAGAATGCTAACTTACCGCAAGAGCTTAGCCGTGTTGCAGGAGAGTTGGAAGATTACATCCAAAAAATCAAGGTAGTAAATCAAAGGAAAATTGATTTAGAATCACAAATTAATCAATTAAAGCAATCTAGATCAGGAAAGATCCAACAAAACTCAAAGTCAAGAGATACAATATTAAAGAAGCTAACTACCTGTGAAATAGCCCTTTCTCAAAATCAAACTGAATTCGATAAGAAGTTTAAAGATTTCGCTTATCTATATATATTGTCAAACCCAATTCAACAATTAAAGAATAGACTTAATTCAGAAGAAAAAGAAAGAGATAGACAACTAAGAAGTCTCAATACTTATTCTCCTTATAAAGACTTCTTACATGAATTGTTCAATAGTACTATTCAACCAGAACTAACAATAACTCAGAAAGAACAGCTTTTTTCCAATGGGGAGAAAATGTGGATCGATAATAATAATAATAATAATAGTAAATCTGAAGAAACTTTAATAATACTTCATGATTTGAATAAGCAACAATTTAACTTACTAATAAACACGACAGTGAGATCAAAATCAGAATTATATACTTTGTATCAACGTATATCTCAGCTTCAATCAGATCTATCTCAATTCGAAGAAGAAATTAGAAATGCACCTGATTCAATAGATATTGAACAAGAGAACATTCAAATTGATAATCTAACAAAGATGCTTGGAGAAGTAGAACTGCGACTTAGAAATTTAAGAAACAAAAGTAATGTTTTAAAAGAAGATAAGACTAAAATTGATAATTTAATAACCCGTACTAATAATACCAACTCCAATACAGAACAACTTCAAGCACAACTTGATCAAGTCAATGCAATGATCTCATTTACAAAGCAATATATTGCTGAAGTTACAAAACTTAAAGCAGAATTCATTCATAATGAATTTAAAAAAATGTTAAATGAACTAATAAGAAAACAAGATGAATTCGGAAGTATTCATTTTGATATTTCTACATATACTATACGTTTATTTAATGATAGAAACCAAGAAATTAGCATACAAGATAGATCTGCGGGAGAAATGCAAATCATTTCTTCAGCACTTATTTGGGCATTAACTAAATCAAGTAAATTCACATTACCAATGCTAATAGATACACCTTTAGGAAGACTAGATAGCTATCATCGTAATCATTTAATTAATAAATACTATAAAGAATTAAGTGATCAGGTCATCATACTCTCAACTGATACAGAAATTACACAGGAATATATTGACACTATTACTCAAAACTCATATAAACAATTTGTATTAGAATATAATGAAAAACTTAAATATACTATCATACGTGATGGTTATTTTGAATTGAAAAGGTGAATAAATTATGTCCACAAAGAGAATGGTACTTAGTCCAGGTGGAAAGAAAACTCTTGATAATTTTGTAGATATATTATCACTTAATAGACCTCAGGTACTTCGCCTTGCTTTTGCAAAAGGATATGTGTCATCCTCAACTGAAGTATCAAATAATAGTGATGAAAAAGGCTGGGAGATACCTGATATCTTTTCAGACGAAGAAATCCTTTTATTTAAACATCTTGTTATTAATAAGTTAGAAATAGAGATCAGCTCAATAGATTTATTTAAAGAGATCTTAAAGTATATCGAGATTGGTTTATTCATATTTGAAAACCTGTACAGGGATAGAAATTCTCTAGATGATATTAGAATATTAATACTAAACTAAAAAGTGTGGTCACATTTAATGTGACCACACTTTTTAAATTCTTTTACTTAAAGGCGTAATATCCACAGTAACTACTGTTTGAGAGGATAGTTCCCCTGTTTCCAAAAGTAATGGTCCATGTATAATACATTGACCCTTCCTTAGATTAGCAATTTTTGTTTCTAATTTCTTTCTTTCTTGTGCTTCACTACTTAAATTAGATGCAATATAGGATAATTCTTGTTCAGGTTGTCCAAAATAAATCTTTTGTGATGCATTCTGAAGTCTTGCTAGCTCATCCGTTCCTAATTGTGATTTAAGGAATTGTGTAGCGTACCAACCTGACCATCCAAATTTTCTGCCTTCAGTCAATATTTTTGAAGATGGAGACAGTTCAGTATGATCCAAATTCTGAGCTTCATCTAATACAACTGGTATAGGTTTTAGTTTGTTTCCGAAACGTAAAGTAAAGTTCCACAGATCCCATAAGATAAATTCAGTAATTATTAGTTGTATTTCACGTGGGTATCCTGTAAGCTGTACAATAAAAACAACTCCGTCAGAGGATAATATATTATTCCAATTGAACATGTTGTCTTGTGCAAATACTTTGCGATCAATGAATGGACGAATTTGGGATAGTGCGGTCTTTGCATAATTACTACCATCCTCCTCCAGCATTTCTCTTAATGCTTCTAAGCCCATCTGATCAGCATACTTATTTAAACCATTTAGGACTGCTTCATAAATAGAATTCTGTTGTTGAATACCAAGGGTACTATACACACTTGAAAATACACATTTTATTCTCTCAGCAATATCAGTATCAGACTCAGGAAGAGTTAATCCTCCAATTTCTCTCACATTTCTTCGAAAAGGATTTATAGGAAACTTATCATTATAAACTACGCGTTGTTCTAACTTATTTCCAAGGAATTTAGTGAATTCAGGCTCCAACTGATTTGGCAAGAATCCTTCGGTATAATCTACTACAATACTTGGTAAGCCTTGTTTAGAAAATTCTAAAAGCAAACATTGCATAAAATACGTTTTTCCTTGTCCTGATTTTCCTGATATTAGCAAATGTCTATTTGCTAGTCCAATATTACCATACTCCCAATAAATATCTTTATTACTGTTTTCAGCCCGTCCGATTAATATTCTTATTTTATTAAGATCCTGAGTTTTTTCCTCCACTACAACCGTCTTTAATTCAATATTATTTATATCATCGAAAATTTCTTTTTGCTCTTTAATTCCTTCGTATGCATCATCCTTTATATTCTCTCTAGTAACTTCATTCTGATCTTCTTGTTGACCTTGAAATAAATGTTTTTGTTGAATTGGTATAATTTCTTCAATAATTTCTTCAATAATTTCTTCAAGTTCTATTTTAACTTTATCATCTTTTTTATTTACTTTAATTTTTTGATCCATATTGTATATAAACTCAGTACTATTATTAATTTGTTCATGTTCTATTATGACATCTTCTTTGCTTTGTTTACTACTAATAAGTTCTGAAAGACAGTCTTCTTCTTCACGATCTTCTACATTATATAAATAGGATAACATTGTTTCTCTTACAAAATCGTTTTCACGATTTTGAATCCAATTATACATATCATTCATTGATTTAGTTAATCCTGTATATCCATCTGATTCTGGTAAATTCACGTAAGTCACTGCATCAGATAATTCTGACTCTCTGATGTGTGTGTTAGTCTGAAACGATAAAACAGCACCTTCCCCTAACACTTGATCAGTTTTAAATGAAATTATCATTTCATTACTTAGTAGTTTACTTACTGTTGATAAGCTAATATCATAGTTTTTTTCAGGCCAAAAGCCACTATAATGTAATTTAGCTGCATTTACTAGATAAAGCTGTGCAAAGAAATAACGATAAAACTTAGAAGTAAAAGGTTTATCTTTATTACATAACGCTTCTTTAAAGATTTTCTTTGTCTTGGTCACCTGTATCTTCGCCTTATCCAACACAGGTTTAGAATTCACTCCTATTTTCACTTCAACCGGATAAAAATGAACTATGAGTTTTTCATCTTTCTCCTCAATCCCCATCAGTAATAAATCGTCGCTATGAGAACCCTTTAGACCTAGATTTTTTGTGGTAAATAACCCTTCCGTCTTGTTAAGGCTAACGCTACCAGCAACTCTTAATATTTCTTCTAACGATATTGGTACCCATTTAATATTTGAATGATCAAAGTAGGCTAATGCAAACTTAATAGCTGATATTATACTTAATTTTTCCCTTGAATAATGTCCCTTACTTCCAACAATCCTAAGCAACCACTCTCCATTAAAAGTATTAAATGCCTTAATTGTATTAATTGCTGTCTCATTAGTAGAGATAACTTCTTTACTTTTAAGAAATTCTTTTATGACCTCAAAATATTGATCGGATTTATTTGTAACTGTTATTGCATCGTATTTATTAGACGACGAATATTGATCATTATAATGAATGACAACCAAATTCTCACTTAGATTATTAAAATACTCTAAATCTAAGTTTGAATCAATAAAAGTAACCCAATGAGAAGATGAAAATATTGCATTAAGATAAGCCTCTTCTGCGGCCGTTGTCCTAGAGAAAATGACCTCTCCTTTACGATATGAATCATTGCCATCATTCTTTAAGTTAGCAGCAAGCTCATTGACCATACTTGCTACTTGTACAAGATAGTCGTTATTGTTTTGCCTATAGTTTTTAAGACCGTATCCACTTTTATAATTTTCTAACCCCTTCATAGATGGTACTACTGAATATAGTCCTTTTAAAGCAATCCCTGTTGACATTTCTGTCATAGGTTGAATAGCATATTTTTCTTGAAGATTCATTCTATAATAGGATATGTGTGCATACTCAAATTCATTTGTAGATTCCTTCTTATAGAAAACAATTGATTGGTGCAAAATACGTAAAACATCTGTTGAATCATATTCATCAAGTTTATCTATATTCAAGTTAAATATTCTTTGGAAATCTTGAGGTGTTGGGGCTTTACTTAACAAGTCAAATGAACTTTCAAAGTTTCCCTCGCGATATATGGTAACTTCAATTGTCCTTATAGAATTTAGTTCCCTTTTCTTAATTGTATCTATCATCCATGATAATATGCCTCTTACTACCTCATGATCATTTTCAATATTGATAACATTTACTTTTAATGGTGATTTGGAGTAAGTATTAAATAAATACGAAAAATGCTCTTCAAATTGTTTTAATTTATCTTGGATAATATTAGCCAAATATTTATTTGCATCTGATACACTAACTTTTTTTACCGGTTTAAATGTTATCCATTCAGTAGCAACAGCTTGCACATCGGATTTATATAACTTTTCTGAGTCACCACTTAGATAAATATAAGGCACCAAACTATCTGGCCGTAAACGAGTTAGTACTGAATTTTCAACAATTTCATCATTTAAAGAGTTTATGATTTCAATTTGATACGCAACATTTAACGGATGGAATGGAGTAAACATTACCTCTTCATTCGCTTGTAATGCACCTAATTTGAAAATATCAAGTCCTCTAGACCCTGCTGCAACACCATCTGTAAAACTATCTACTTCATTAATATACGCAGATATATATTCAATACCCAGTTGTCTTAATGATTCGTCCATATATGTTAAGCTTGGAATATTCCCAATTACTCTAAAGCGGTTTACATAACGATTATAGGCTTCACGTAAAGGAATGCTAACCTCAATATCCACAGAAATAATCGTCCCTGATTCTAGAATTCCAGCTTTAAATCCTTGTTCAACCCATGTCTGCTCCCAATTAAGATATGTACTTAGTTCATGATTTGCATAAAATTCACGGTTTCCAAAGACCAGCTTGTTACTTGAAAGTGCTTTTTGAAAACTTCTTTTTTCTTCCCTCTTTAATCTCCAAATTCTAGATGTAGTTATTGGTACTGTTTCTGGATGCTCATTTTTAAACAGAACAGGCACAATTACTTCAACATCTTTATAATTCAAAAATATCAAAAGTTCATTGTCATCATTAAATGTATCGCTTTTAAGTTCTAGATGATAAAGATATTCTTTTAATATAATTATAGTTTGTTCATGCTTGGTTATTTCTATGTTCTCTGTGTATAATCCATCTCCAATTAATTTCGTTTCGCTTTCCAAATTGGAAATTATTGCTTTATTTGAAGGATCTACAAGATAATTAGTTTCAAAATCCTTAAACATTTCGGACTCGATTGGTAGCACCGCAATATACAGTTCACAACCAAGAGCTGCCTTCCCATCATGTTTATAACTAACTTTGCAAAATGCACCTTCTTTTGTTTTTGTTTTAATATTTATTGTCATATTTACTCTTCCTGTATGTACATCAACAAATGATTTACTTTTTTTATCATATGACACACTAGAAGGATCCAAACTTTTAATTACACCACCAAATGAAAAATTACATGTAAGTTGAATATTCTCTAGACATTCCGGATTGAATATAATAATATGACGTTTTCGATTTCCAGCATTTGTTGTTTCTTTTTGCGGTTTATTCCAAATCAATAACTTCTCCGAAACTTTAACTTCAACTAGTTCTAACTTTGCATCACCTTTTTCTTTTACGGCTTCCTCATAGCCTTTTTGGACAGTTGTAAAATCTACATCTTCCCAATTACTCGATTTTAACTCTCTTGAATATTTAGATGATATTTTCTTTTCTATATGATCTTCCTCAAAGCCTAACTCATGATACTTTCTAACAAAATCAAATAATTCTCTATTTCGTTCAAGTCTATTTTTGACTTCTTTAATACTAAATGTACTTAAATCAGTGTCTTTAAAAAGCCCAAAATGTTTATAATCATCTGAATTAATTGTCCCTTTTGATAGTGCAGCAAAAATTTCCTCAAAATCAAAAAAGGTTATTTGTTGAAAAACTAACTCACTTAAAATCTGATCCATTCGTTCAAATAATATAATTTGTTCAACTTTAGTAATTATTTTCTCTTCAATATCAGCTTTTAACTTCTTTACAAAAGATTTAGGGTGGAGTGGCATACCTTCTTTTTGCAAATCACTACTCCCTCCCGAAATAGAATCCAAGGGGTTAGATACAATACTGAATAACGCTGCCCCCTCCCATTCATTCTTCTGGTCACCAACTTGATTTCGTAGAGTTACTAGGAAGTCTGGATTTACAGTGTCGGAAGTATTTGCAATTACAAGTTTCACATTTCCTAATTGAAAGAAAAATGTTTCGTATTCTCCACCTAATTGGTGGCGATAACAAAATGGATTTGCTAGATTATTTAACTTAAAAGAACTAATAATTTCTTTTACATCATCCTCTTTATCAACCTGAAGATAATATCTATCACCTGGTCGAAGATTAGAATCTTTAAAATATTTCATAAGTAATTCAGTAACATAATTATAAAATTGGTTTAACATATTGTGCATCCCCGCTATCGCTTTTTTTATCGATGTAGTTTAAACTATCAAGCAACTCAATAACTGTTTTTTTGGATATTCGGTCTAATTTAACTCCTCGTTTTTCGAATTCCTCAAATAATTGATTTAACGGAATTCTCGAGTCTTTGACACATACTGCAGTTAATAATATAAGCATTTCATGGCTTAAATTTAGAACAGTACCCGAACTCCCTCTAACCTTTAAAAAGTCACTACCACCTAAGTCCTCAATATACCCACCAAATTTTTTGGCCGCTGTTTCCGAAATGCCTTCTGAAATACTCTTAAATAACACTTGAAACGCTTCCTGTATTGTCAATGGTTTTTCTTTTTCAGTGACGCGTTTATCAAATATTAATCTATATTTTTCGATCCATTCCTGCAGACTCTGCAAGTAATCTGCTTTATCATTCAATTCCATCTCCTCAAACTTTTCAAAAATTTCTTTGTATTGAAGGAAATTATAATTCTCATCTATTTGATTAGAATTACTATAACTTAATTGAGATAAAGTGTGCATATGAACAAATAAATACTTAGATTTTTCTCTAACACGTTTAAAACCTTCAGTCTCATCTGCTGCTTTTCTACGTTTACCAATATTCCCTTCCCAATCTAAAGCATAGTACAATGGTGTAGAGCGATTATATTCAGCTTTTTCGAACACATCAAACTTCAATAAAAGTTGACAAACATAGTTAAAAATATAAAAACGTGTTATGAGTAGAAATGTATTAATGAAGTAGTCTTTATGTTTACTTAAGAACATTAAATCTGAACAATAGAGATCTTGTAGAAATGGTAATTTATTTTGATAAATCATAATAGATTCTTCACTTAAACTTACATCTAACTTGTTTAAAATCAGTTCATCGAGGATATTATCCGTTGTCTTAATTAAAAAGATATTTTTCACATCACTATTGGAACCCACCAAAATATCAGCAGTGAATTTGGATATTTTCCTGTAGATTTCTTTATCTTCTTCAGGTAAATAATTATATAAATAAGGATGTGTAATTTTCATCTCGTTTGTGTATCCATACAAATAATCCTGTAAGAATCTTTCAAGATCAGTTTCTAATGTTGCTTCATAATTCATATCGTTTTTTATAGCTGATATTAACGGATTCTCTTCAAAGGGGTCCGAGATTATTTTACCCAATTTGACATTACAAATCTCCCGGACTATGTTGCCACTTAATTTATAATAAGCATCCTTTAATTCTTTCATTGCATGTGTTGTAAAAGGCAATATTGCATTAACCTTACCCGTTTTGTGTACTTTATGTTTAAGTAATTCTTCTAATTCATAAATGTTTAAAGTATAACTCATTATTAAGCCTCCTTCTCAAACATAAATCCATAAAATTCATCTTTTGAAATTAAAAACACTTTTTTCTCACTTTGAATATGAACAAGCAATTCTTTATTTTTAGCACCATTAGTCATCATTTTGTCCATAAACTCTATAAATTTTATGGAATCTTCATAATCTTGTTGATTAGGAACATAACCATTCATAATCATTCTTAATAGCTTAAATAAGGAATAGTCGATTTCTATCTCAGCAATCTCATTGTTATCTCCAAGTTCATACGCTACAGTAAATTTATTATTAAAGTTATCAAGCACATTGCCTTTATTCACTTGGATATGTTGCATAGAAGGTTTAAACTGCAATTTTTGAGCAAGCCTAAACTTTGCTTGCTCATTAGAAATGTAAATATAGTCTCTCCGTGGAGAACCTTTCCACCTGAACATTGATTCCTTAACTTCACTATATATATCTCTTATTATCTCTTTATTGGCTGTATTATATCCATACAAACGATAAATAAATGAATCAAAAGTGCTGTCACTTATAGACTTGTAAAATTCATCATTCGTTAAAAATGCAGTTAGTATTACTGATTCAGCAAACTTTAAAAAAGGAGCATTTTGCATATCTGTTTCTTTAGATAAAGGCCCAAGTAGCTCCCTACCTTTAGTATTTTGAATATGTATACACACCACATTTTCCACATCATTTAGCGTATATAAATCAATAGTAAGTTGATCAATGTACTTTGAACGAATTGAATACGTTGGGTTCAACATATTCATATGTCTCAATATGAAAGAACGGTCTTTTCGATTAAATAATAAATGTGGTAATGAATTATTTAATTTTGTAAACTCATCTAATAAATTGTAAGGTGTCATATCCTCCACCACTAAAATATCAATCAAGAAGTTCAAAAACGATCTAGCAGAAATTACGAGTTTGAACTTTATAATGCTTTCTATAATCAATTTAATAATTGTATTTTGAACCTGCACATCCTGCATAAAATCATAATTAAAATGACTGATCGTATATATATTATTTTTAGTATCTTCTCGATAAGCTTGATAGAATGGATTATTTTGATTTTGTTCAAATACTTTACTCATTAGTCCTGAATAAAAGTCTGATTGTGTTCCATTAACAGTTAGCTCATAGGGATGATAATCCCCAATGCAAATTAAATCAAAATTATCAGATGAATAATACTGAGTTGTTTGTTGTGAAAAGAGACCACTTTTATTAATAAATTGCTTTAACCCATTAAAATCATTTTGTTCGTCATTATGTATAAAATTATGAAGTACCCCCATATTTATTGCTAATAACGTTTTTTGACCAGACTCCTCGATTTGTTTATCTGTAAAGCCTATTAAAGAGAGCTTTAATGTTTCTAAAGCATTCATATTGGGTGAATAGCTCTCTGTAGCATCATTTATAATCGAGTAATCATTGACTAATTCAGAATGTTTAGATTTAAGATATGCAAGCAGATGAGACTTACCGTCCCCGACACTACCGCAAATTAGAATCAAATTTGATTTTGTACCCCCCTCTTTATTTTTAAGAATATCAACAAGATCACTTTGAACTTTTCGATCTACATGCAAATAATCTTTAAACGCTGTAAATGCTTGTGCACTTTCAATGGCCTCTTTTGATGAATCTTGTAGACGTTTTAATTCACCAATAAGGTAACTTTCGCCACTTTCTAGCTCAATGTCAATTGATAAGTCTGTTGGAACTGACTCTTCATTTTGCTCACTTACTTCATCCTCTTGGATTGTAGGCTTAACTAAAATGCTGCCGAACATTTTGCTGATGTAATCCTTAAGTTCTGCTATATTATCTTTGGGTCTTGGGTATTCATATTCTGGTACGAGCTTGTTTTCTTTGGAGTAAGATTCATAAAACCACAATGCAACTTTATACATTAGCTTGTGCGCCTTAACCGCTAGCTCTAAATCTGGAATAGTTTCATGAGCGCCACGATTGCCAATTTTCCTCAAACTATGCAAATTCATTTGAATATCGGCTGCAAGATATCCTCCAGTTGATAAATATCCAATTCTGTCAAATAAACTTTTATATTGAACTTCTTGCGTTTTCAAATTCTCAAGTTCAAATATAGTAGTTACTATTTCCTCTAAGAAGTTCCTCGCTTTAACCATTGCGCTTCCTGGGTCTTGAAAAAGTAGTTGTTCCATAACTAGTGCATTATCAGCTGCTTTAGATGAAAGTTCTTTTATAAACACTAAAAATTGATCACTCAATTTTAACCCTCCTAAATAAATTCTATTTTTCTAGTCAAAAGTACTATTGTTGAATCGTAGATTTCATAGTTCATAAGTCTGATTCTATCATACAATTATAAAATCCTTTTTTATATAGATTATTACTAATTTAAAATTCCAACATACTAATATCAGGAATAATGAATGTCACCTATAAACTTTATTGTATTAATTATTAAAACTATTCAACAACAATCATCTTCGTGTCACTATGTAATAGTCATCAGATAACTTTATCCTGAATTTCGAAAGCCCCTAGTAATGAGTGTTAATACACGATGTCATAGGGGACCACTTCCAAATATGTAAGTGAAAATGATGAAGTGATTGGTCCTGCTAGATTTTAGCGTACATCATCCC
>NZ_JBXBBJ010000049.1:0-17806 GCF_057221575.1 Paenibacillus sp. Y660
AGCGGTTTTTGCAGAAAAATATGATTTATACCAACATTTCTCCCTCACCTCTAAGGTGTCAAAGTTGTAAATCTAAGAATGAGTGAGAAAACAGGAGAAAACATTACTTTATAGTGGGAGGAACAGTATGTCGGATCAATCTGCATCTACTTTGACGACAAACCGGCAGCAGGCTAACAATTTGCTGCGACGCGATGTCCGCTTTCTAGGCAACATTCTCGGCGAGGTTCTCGTGCATCAAGGCGGCCGCGAGCTGCTTGATATCGTGGAACGGATTCGGGAGCAAAGCAAAGCGCTCCGCGCTGAATTTGTACCGGAGTTATTCGATCAATTCAAAGAAAACGTATCTTCTCTAAACCCGGAAATTCGTCATCAAGTCATCAGAGCGTTTGCAATCTACTTTCAGCTCGTTAATATTGCCGAGCAAAATCACCGGATTAGACGGAAACGCGATTATGAGGTTTCTGCCGGCGAAGCCGTGCAGCGCGGCTCTATCGAGAGTGCTGTTCAGGACTTGAAGGAACGCGATATCGCGATCGAAGATGTTCGAGATATTTTGAGCAATATTTCGCTTGAGCTCGTCATGACAGCACACCCGACTGAGGCGACTCGTCGTGCGGTGCTTGATATTCATAAACGGATTGCCGTTGATGTGATGGAGCTTGATAACCCAACATTGACGTACCGCGAGCGCGAGAAGCTGCGTGAGAAGCTCATGAATGAGGTTCTTATTTTGTGGCAGACCGATGAGCTGCGCGACCGCAAGCCAACCGTTATCGACGAAGTTCGTAACGGCTTGTACTATTTTGATGAAACGTTGTTCGAGGTGCTCCCTAACGTTTATGAAGAGCTGGAGCGCTGCCTGAGCAAATATTACCCGGATGAGAACTGGCATGTGCCGGATTACTTGCGCTTCGGCTCATGGATCGGTGGAGACCGCGACGGTAATCCATCCGTAACGGCGAAGGTAACTTGGGAGACGCTGACGCTGCACCGCCAGCTGGCGATTCAGAAGTACGAAGAGAAGCTTGGCGAACTTATGGATCTGCTCAGCTTCAGCACAAACCTGGTTGAGGTATCAGACGAGCTTGTGGAATCGCTTCGTTCGGACCGCGAGCATGTTGAGCTGAAATGCGTTGATTTGTGGAGAAATACGAAGGAGCCTTACCGCATCAAGCTTGGCTTTATGCTGGAGAAGCTGGCAAATACGCGCGATGAGTCGCTTAAAGGCTCGCAAATGCGGTATAACCATCCTGAGGAGCTTCGTGAGGACTTGCTTGTTATCGATCGCAGCTTGCGTCATCATTATGCAGATTATGTAGCAGATACGGCGCTGGCTAAGCTAGTTCGTCAGGTAGAGCTGTTTGGCTTCCACTTGATGGCGCTTGACGTTCGTCAGCACAGCCAAGAGCATGAGAATGCGATGTCCGAAATTTTGGCGAAAATGAATGTGGTTGCGGATTATGCATCACTTTCGGAAGAAGAGAAGACAGACCTGCTTCACCAGCTCCTCAACGATCCAAGGCCGCTTACTTCGGGCCATCTGGATTACACGGAATCCACGCGTGAATGCTTGAACGTCTATCATACGATTTACCGTGCGCAGCAAGAATTTGGCGTTAATTGTATCTCTAGCTACTTGATTAGTATGACGGAAGCAGCAAGCGACATGCTTGAGGTTATGGTGTTCGCGAAGGAAGTTGGCCTATTCCGCAAGGAATCCGACGGTTCGATCCGCTGTACGCTGCAATCGGTACCGCTATTTGAAACCATCGACGATCTGCATGCAGCGCCTGCTATTATGAAGCAGCTGTTTGAAATGCCGATCTACCGTCAAGCGGTAGAAGCTCGCGGCAATCTGCACGAAATTATGCTCGGCTACTCCGACAGCAACAAAGACGGCGGCGTGGTTACAGCGAACTGGGAGCTGCGCGTAGCGCTTAATGACATTACGGCTGCGGGCAAAGAGTACAATGTAAAATTGAAATTTTTCCATGGTCGCGGCGGAGCGCTTGGCCGCGGCGGAATGCCGCTTAACCGCAGTATTCTTGCACAGCCGCCACACACGGTTGGCGGCGGCATCAAAATTACCGAGCAAGGCGAGGTTCTTTCCTCTCGTTATTCGATGCAAGGCATCGCTTATCGCAGCTTGGAGCAAGCCACTTGGGCGCTTATTACGGCGGCTCGTCTGGCGAAATATCCAGAGCAGGCTCCGCAAGCAGAAGCCGAGTGGGATGAAATTGCACGATCGATTTCCGAGACTGCGCTTGAGAAGTATCAGGATCTTATTTTCCGCGATCCGGATTTCTTGACGTATTTCAAAGAGTCGACACCGCTGCCTGAGGTTGGCGAGCTGAACATCGGTTCCCGTCCGTCCAAGCGCAAAAACAGCGATCGCTTTGAGGATTTGCGTGCAATTCCTTGGGTGTTCGCGTGGACGCAAAGCCGTTACTTGCTGCCAGCTTGGTATGCTGCGGGTACCGCATTTAAGCAGTATATAGACCAGAACGAGAGTAATCTCGAAACGCTTCGTACGATGTACGAGAAGTTCCCGTTCTTCCGCTCCCTTATCGATAACCTGCAAATGGCTCTGGCTAAAGCAGATTTAGTCATCGCGAAGGAATATGCGGATATGATTAATGACAAGACGATCCGCGATCGTATTTTTGAGCAGATTGAGCAAGAATACAAGCTGACGTCTGAGCTTATTCTAAGCATCACAGGCCAAACGGAAATTTTGGATAACGTTCCTGTCATCCAAGAGTCGATCCGTTTGCGCAATCCGTACGTTGATCCGCTCAGCTACATGCAAGTGCAGCTCCTAACCGAGCTTCGCGCACTTCGTGATAATGAAGAGGATGATCCGGAGCTGCTCCGCGAGGTGCTTCTCACGATCAACGGAATTGCAGCCGGCCTACGGAATACAGGCTAACAAACAAGCTTGCCGCTTGGCGAGCATGTCCTATCGCAAAGCCAGTCATGGTGTACACCGTGGCTGGCTTTTTTTTTGCGCTAGAAGTAGCTGTCCTGTCGCCGTTCTTGACCAACCATCATATGCTGAAGATAAACACGTTTAATTCCATGCAATTGGTTGGGATTAACCTTTTGAAGGGATGTGCGAGGCGATGGGGAGAGAGTTTATCGATTTATTTGACGACTGGGCAGATCATTATGAGCTTACGGTGCAGGGGCAGGATAAGGAATACATGGAAGCTTTTCAAGGCTATGATGCCATCCTCGATGCGGTAGCTGAGCGTGCCTATGGTACAGTCCTTGAGTTTGGAGCGGGAACAGGCAATTTGACTGAGAAGCTTCTTAAGCGGGGTGCTAGCGTGTATGCCGTAGAGCCGTCGGTTGGGATGCGAGGGAAATTTGAGAAGAGAGGCTTTGAAGCGGTGCTTCTAGACGGTGACTTCCTCCAGTTTCCGTTGATTCCGGATCAGCTGGATACCATCGTGAGCACGTATGCCTTCCATCATTTGACCGATGCGGAGAAGGAGCAGGCTATCGCTTGCTACAGCACGCTGCTTGGAGCGGGCGGACAAATTATTTTCGCGGATACAGTCTTTCGGAACGAAGAAGCTCGTAAGCAATTTGAATCCGATGCAGAGCAAGCAGGGTATTTGAAATTGCTTCATGATTTGCAAAGCGAATACTATACGACGCTGGACGTTCTCGAAAAGATATGCAAGGACTATGGCCTCGCGGTTTCTTTTCAACAGCTTAATCGTTATGTCTGGCTGATGCATGCGAGAAAGGAACCCACCTAAAGCAGAGCATTATCGGGTACTGGTCTTTGGCAAATGAGCACTGCTGGAGTAAGGCTGCGTTATGCTGTGCAGGGTTATTTTGACGAAAATAGTAAAGTTCCGCATACAGTTATTCAAAATAGGGCCGATTCTGAGAAGCTAAGCAACGTTTTTAGTTGCAAAAGTTGCAATGAAGACGATTGGCATGAGCTTATCATCCTTAGCTCTATTTTCTTATGTTCATTTATAGCCCGCTTAAGTTTCGTTTAAGGTATATCCTGCATGATAGGTACATAGGAAAGACACCCACCTGCATTAGAGAGGATGATAGCAATGAACGAGGAAAACAAAGGCGCGAATGCGAACAACGATACTTATACAGCGACAAATACTTCCCATACATCGAACCAGTCGGACCAGTCGGACCAGCATAATCCAGCTTCCGTTACTACTTATGTCTATGAATCTAGCAAATCAACAAATGACCTTAGAGCCTCTTACGAGAAGGAGCTTGGACTTCAAATGGATAGGCGTATGCCAGACGAAGACGGAGGAAAGCGCAGAAAACGCTCGGCAGGAGGTTCGGCAAAAACGTTGATTGCATCGTTTCTGATCGGTGCGATCGTCATCGGCGGCTTCTCTTATCTGGCGGATAAAAATAATCTGTTCAGCGGAAGCGGGCAGGCGCAGCAAAGCAGCGGCCCGAGCATAGTAAGCAACTCAGCACAGCAGGATGCCGGTTTATCTACCGCTTCGCTCAGTACGAGCGATGATATCGCTTCTATCTATGAAGCAGCAAGTCCAGCCGTGGTGAAAATTGAAAATTATGCTGAGCCGGCTCGCTCATCCTCGATGTTCGATGACCCGAGCTTCCGTCAGTTTTTTGGCGATGATCAATCCGGCATTGACGGGCAGCAGCAGCAGGAGGAAAACAGCCCGCAGCTGCAGCTTGCCGGCTCGGGAACCGGATTTTTCTTTGAACAGGACGGATTCATTTTAACTAACGAGCATGTCATTGCGGATGCGAAGGAAGTTAAGGTAACCGTTCAAGGATACGGCGAGCCGCTGACAGCAAAGGTGCTTGGCTCGAGCTACGAGCTGGACTTAGCGGTTCTGAAGGTGGAGAGCCCGGAAGGCAAAGCGTTCCCATCCCTCAAGCTTGGCAGCTCTGATGAAACTCAAATCGGCGACTGGGTTATTGCGATCGGCAACCCATATGGCTTCGACCAAACGCTTACGATGGGCGTGCTGAGTTCGAAGGAGCGTCCGATTACCATTGCCGATGAGCAAGGCGAGCATAAATACAAGCATTTGCTGCAAACGGACGCTTCCATCAATCCGGGGAACTCCGGCGGACCTCTCCTTAACGAGCATGGCGAGGTCATTGGCATCAACACTGCTGTTAATGCAGAGGCACAGGGTATCGGCTTCGCCATCCCGACAACGACCATCAATCAGGTGCTGGACAAATTGAAAACAAATACTTTGTAAGGTTAAACGAAATATGACGAACAGAAGGTCTGGGAGCCGAATGTCTCCTAGACCTTTTTTGCATGAAATACAGTGGATACTAGGCGGAAGTCGAAGCGTCAACTAGCCTTAAGTCGATTGTTGGCACTGTGTCAAACGTTTATAATGGGCAAAATGATTAGTACGCACGGGAGGCCGGCAGCTATACATCGACTTAACTCTTGTCGGTGATGAATCATTAGCGCTGTGTTGGGCATATTTGGCTTATGTCTAATAAACGTATTTCATTCATTAATTTTGAAGAAATTGGTTGCTTTATTCTCAATTGTCTTGCTTTTTCAGTTCATGTGGATTACGATTTTTTAGAGTGCTTAAGGATTAAATATTGGACTTTACATCAGCAGAATTTTGCGATTTATGACGTTATGGCAGGTACGCTGCCCGCTTCCAGTTTGTTCGAACAGAATCGTTTCATAGAGATTGATATCGCAGCAGGTCTTATAAAGCCTGGTATCGGCGTTACATACAGTTTGTTTTTGTTTCTCACAAGCAGTTTGCAGTCGGAACGAACGGAAGGTCTGGAGGAGTTAAGGTGAATGTATTGGAAGCACGCCTGGCGCGACTTGCGCTCAAAGGCGATCAGCAGGCATTTGCTGAACTTGTAGACCTCTATCAAGATAAGCTCTTTCATATGGCATATCGGATGTTAAACAGCCGCCAGGAGGCGGAGGATGTCGTTCAGGACACCTTTCTACGAGTGTACAAAAATCTGGATAGATACGATGATACGTTAAAATTTTCGACATGGATTTACAGGATCGCCACGAACCTGTGCATCGATCGGCTGCGTAAGCGCAAGCCGACTTACTCGCTTGACGCCGAGTCGACCGAGCATGAAGGACTGGATGGCTATTCGATGATTCCCAGCGATAATCGGACTCCGGAATCGGAGCTGCTGCTATCGGATACGCAGCAAATTATTCATGCAGCTATCGCATCGCTCCCCCCGAAATATAAGAGCGTAATGACGCTTCGCTATATGAAGGACCTTTCGTTGCAGGAGATTGGCGACGTGCTGGACATGCCCGTGACGACGATTAAGACGCGCGTTCACCGCGGCAGGGAGTTTCTTCGGAAGAAGCTCGAGCACAAATTGTAGGATGAGCCGATGCCTAACTTTTTTGATTTCGAAAAAAAGTGAAACATCCCCTCTTTAGCTACGTATCCTAATAACGAGAAAAGAACTTAATGCGCGAGCAATTGAAAGAAAGGACTGGCTGCTATGAATTGCAACGTCGCCATCGTATGGATGCATGACTATTTGGACGGCGAGCTGCCCGTAGAAGATATCCTTACGTTAAAATCTCATTTGCTTTCCTGTCCGGCTTGTCGCAGTCGGTTTGAACAGCTCCAGAAGACGGACGCCGCGGTGTTCCATACTGTAGAAGCGATTAAGCCTGCCGCGGAATATGACAAGAAGGCATCGGAGCTATTAACGCAGCGGATTATGCAGCAACTGCCGAAGAAACAGAGCAAGCAGATGAACCGGATCGTACGCTTTATTTATCGCTACCCGGGTGTGACCGCTGCTGCCGTATTTGTACTCGTTATGCTGGGAAGCTTCTTTACCATGTGGGAAGAGGACACCAAGCTTATCGTAGCAGGCGAGGATCTTCAGCAGGTCATTATAGAAGGAAACACAGTAATCGTGCCGGAAGGTGCCCATTTAACGGGAAACTTGACGGTAGAAAACGGAATTGCTAATGTAAAGGGCGAGGTAGACGGCAACGTTACCGTAATCGACGGCACTCTGAACTTAGCTTCCACTGGTCATATTGCGGGGCAAAGCAGAACCATTGATCAAGCGCTCGACTGGTTCTGGTATAAGGTGACGCAAACTTTTGGCGGAAACACCCGTTAATGGATGCTTGCCTCCCTCTCGCAGGGAGGCTTTTTTTTTATTTTTTTTGAAAAAAAGGATTTCCAATCCCACTTCTAGAAAATAATAAAGTTGAAAACCAATATAGACAAGAATAAGGGGATCGGCTGTTGGGGGTTGGGTAAATGAGTTATTTCACGGATTCGACTTGGCATGACTGGTTAAAGGACATCATCGATGTTGGCATAGTCAGTTTTATAATGTATAAAATCATTTTGCTCGTGCGCGGAACCCGAGCGGTTCAGCTGTTGAAAGGGATATTTATACTCGTTGCGGTATGGGCGCTAAGTACCTGGTTTAATTTGTATACGCTGAAATGGCTTATGAATCAGATGTTTACATTAGGTATATTGAGTGTGCTCATTATATTCCAGCCGGAGCTCAGGCGGGTGCTTGAGCAGCTGGGACGCGGGAATCTGTTTGCGCGAGCCTATTCACTTGACCGAGATGTCGTTAATGAGCAAATTGACGGTGTCATTAAAGCTGTTCGTTTTATGGCAGAGCGCAAGATCGGAGCGCTGATCGTATTCGAGCGCAGCACGGGTCTTAGTGAATTGATTGAATCAGGTATCCGAATGGAGTCGAAAATAACATCGGAGCTGCTTATTAATATTTTCACGCCGAACACACCGCTTCATGACGGTGCGGTCATTATTCGCTCCAATCAAATTATGGCGGCAGGCTGTTACTTGCCCCTTTCGGAGAATCCTTTTATAAGCAAAGAGCTTGGTACCCGCCACCGCGCCGCTATTGGGGTAAGCGAGGTAACGGATGCTATATCGGTTACCGTATCCGAAGAAACGGGACAAATATCCTTATCCCTCGGGGGCATGATCGTGCGGGATATTAAAGAGGAGTCGTTAATTTCCAAGCTATTCGATGAGCTGACGCCCAAGACGAACGGACGCGTGAAGGAACGCGTTACAGTGTCGTCGCTTTGGAAGCGGAAAGGAGGCCGTAATGGATAAATGGCTTAATCACCCAACCGCGCTCAAAATCATTTCCGTTATCGTTGCCATCCTGCTCTGGGCCGTCGTTCATATTGACCCGGACACCTCGCCGAAATCGGTAACAACAACAAATGTGGATACAAAGACAATAGAAGCATCTGTTATTACAACAGAGGGCCTGGATACCGACAAGTATATACTTTCCGCCATGGAGCCTACTGTTGTAAGGCTTAATGTACAGGGACGGCTTACCGATCTGCTCAAAAATTCCTCGCTGGATGATTATGTGGTAAAGGTGGACTTGAAAGGTACGAAAGCAGGCATGCAGGAGCTCCCCTTGACCGTAGACTTGCCTAGAGGGATTCAGCTCGTCGATATGTCGCCGCGTACCGTTACCGTGCAAATCGAGGAGATATTGACGAAGCCATTCGAGCTTCAGGTCGTTACCGAAGGAAATCCTGCGGATGGATATGTAGTGGGGGCATCAACAATTGCAGCTCCAACGCCAGCCGTTCAGGTTACGCTGCCTAAGGATGATATGAGCAGAGTCGGGCTGGTAACGACGGAGATTAACATCGAGGGCGCGGATAAAACCGTTGTGAACAAAAAAGCTAAAGTTCTCGTATATGATACAGACGGCATAGAAATGACGAATGCAATCATTTCTCCAGAAACGGTGCATGTCGAGGTGAAGGTAACGCCGCCATTCAAAAAGCTGCCTTTGCAAGTTCGCTATACCGGCACATTGCCTGATGGGCTAAGTCTAGTGTCCGTTAAGCCGGCGATCGATCAGGTGACCGTGTACGGGGAACAGAAGGCGTTAGATGAACTCAAGGTCTATGATGGCGTCGTGCTCGACCTATCGAAGGTGAAGCAATCAGGCAGCATACAGGTGAAGACGGTGCCAATCGATGGCATCAAATCGATTGATCCAGACGAAGTAACGCTCGAGGTTGTTGTAGCGCCTAATATTACGCGAACCTTTTATGGATTGCCTGTCAAGATTGAGGGGCTGGCAAGCGGTATATCTGCTATCATTCGTACTCCAGCGGACGGCAAATTTGATTTGACCGTCAGTGGAGCAGAATCGGTGCTGTCCTCGCTTAAGGCAGAGGCCATATCGATTATTGCTAATACAGAGGGACTGGCGCCAGGCTTGCATGTCGTAACGCTTCAGGTCGATGTGCCTGCTTATGTGTCGACGGTTCTTACTGAAGGGCAGACATTGACCGTGTCCATCGAAATTTTCGACGATGCAGCTGCAGGGTCCGAGCAAGACAACGCAGAGGAAGTTGGAGGAACGCCGACAGAGGAGCCTCCAGCCTCTACGCCTCCGCCGCCAGATACCGGTGAGGAGAACGGCAATGGCGGCGGGAGTGCAGGAGGCAGCCCAACAAATACGAATCCTTAGACAATAAAGCAGAATGACCATATTATAAAGAACGCAGCATATTACAAAGGAGCATTTTAACTATGGGGAAATATTTCGGTACTGATGGTGTGCGGGGCGTAGCCAATCGTGAGCTTACACCAGAACTGGCTTACAAGATCGGTCGCTGTGGCGGCTATGTTTTGACACATAAGGCTAAGAAGCCTAAGGTCGTTATCGGCTTGGATACGCGTATTTCCGGTCCGATGCTGGAATCAGCGCTAATCGCAGGATTATTGTCGATAGGTGCAAGCGTAGTGCGTCTTGGCGTCATTTCTACGCCTGCAGTTGCTTACATTACACGTGAATTAAACGCGGACGCGGGCGTTATGATATCCGCATCGCATAATCCTGTAGAGGATAACGGCATTAAATTTTTCGCTGGCGACGGCTTTAAATTATCGGATGATACCGAGCTCGAAATCGAACGATTGATTGATGCACTTACAGATGAGCTGCCACGCCCTGAGGGTGGCGATATCGGAGCGGTATCAAGCGATAAAGGTGCTAAGCAGCGTTATTTGGACTATTTGAAAACAACGATCAAGGGCGATTTCAGCGGCATGAAAATCGTACTCGACTGCGCGAACGGCTCCGCCTATGAGCTGGCTCCTTCCGTGTTCCGCGAGCTTGGTGCGGAGATTATTACGGTAGGCGCAGAGCCGGATGGATTGAATATTAATGCAGGCGTCGGTTCGACGCATCCCGAATATTTGCGTGAGCAGGTACTTCAGCATGGCGCGGATATTGGGCTTTCTTTTGACGGGGATGCCGATCGGTTGATTGCGATTGACGAGAAAGGCGAAGAGGTGGACGGCGACTTTATTTTGTGCATTATTGGCGATGCGATGAAGCGGGCCGGCAAGCTGAAGGAAGATACGATCGTAACGACAGTTATGGCCAACATCGGCTTCTTCAAAGGCGCGGAGCGTATCGGTCTGAAAACCGCGCAGACGGCAGTAGGTGACCGTTACGTGATGGAAGAAATGCGCCGCGGCGGCTTCAACCTTGGCGGAGAGCAATCCGGCCATGTTATTTTCCTAGATCATATTACGACAGGCGACGGTATTCTGACAGCACTGCAGCTTGTTGATACACTAGCAGCTTCTGGCAAAAAAATAAGCGAGCTTAAAGAACTTATGCGTAAATATCCGCAAAAGCTCGTTAACGTTCGTGTCGCGGACAAAAGCTTATACCAAGGCAATGCAGCTATCGAGGAAGCGGTTAAGCGCGTAGAGCTTGAGCTTGGCGATAACGGCCGCGTGCTTGTTCGTCCATCGGGTACGGAATCCTTGATACGCGTAATGGCGGAAGGGCCGGAGAAGGAGCAGGTCGAGGCTTACGTGGCACAAATTGCTGATGTCGTTAAAAGTGAACTAGGTTAATGATTCAATATGGTGTCGAAAGCTTGTCGGATCTTGTTGCTGACAGGCTTTTGCTGCACTATTTTGGAAAATGAGCTTGGTTATTTTCATGGAATGGTTGCACGGCCGCCAGAAAATGAATATGATAGGTAGTATGATTCTAGAAGGAAAGCGAGGATAGAGGTAATTTAAGCAAGTTAAGCGCCAGAGCTTGCGTGATGAATGACTCGTTGTAAAGCTGGGAAGATGAGCTTGAAGCGGGTGTTCATACGGGAAGCTGACGAGGTGAAGGTGTTCGAAACATTCGGCGGGGACCTTCCGGTATTTGCAAGCCAACCGAAAGCTGTTACGTAAAACGGCCGGGCGACCGGTCATACAATCGTGCAGCAGGCTGCTTATTTTTCATGCAATTATCGATTACTCCCGTATGTCCAAGATGCCACCAGTGGGGTGGGCACGGGCAAAGGGGTTACATTTTCCGCAATAATGGGAACTGATCTGTGACAACTTCATATTGCCTGTGCCACGCATTGGCAGGCATCCGACAAGGACGGGAAAATAACCTTATCGGAGGCCTATTAAATTATGTGTGGAATTGTAGGATATATTGGTAAACGCGACTCTCAGGACATTTTGCTCGAAGGATTGAAGAAGCTGGAGTACCGGGGTTATGATTCCGCTGGTATCGCTGTCTTCACGAAAAACGGGCTGGAAATTACGAAGTCTAAAGGTCGTTTGGCGAATCTTGAAGGCTTGCTGCGCGAGGAGCCGCTTGAAGGCTCTGTCGGAATTGGCCATACTCGCTGGGCAACGCACGGTAAACCATCTGATGTGAACTCGCATCCGCATACGGACAACACGGCGAAATTTTCCGTTGTTCATAACGGGATCATTGAGAACTATTTGAATTTGAAGGAAGAATTAATGCAAAAGGGGCATATTTTCGTATCGGAGACGGATACGGAGGTCATTTCCCATCTTGTTGCTGATGAATATAACGGTAATATCGTGGAAGCCGTTCAACGCGCGGTTAAGCGTATGCGTGGAGCGTTTGCGCTTGGCGTATTGACGGAGTTTGAACCTGAGCGTCTTGTAGCTGTTCGCTTTGCAAGCCCGCTCGTCATCGGTGTAGGTGAAGGCGAAAACTTCATTGGCTCGGATATTCCGGCCATCTTGGAGCATACTCGCAACGTGTACATTTTGAACGACGGCGAAATGGCAATCCTGACACGCGATGCTGTCGAAGTGATGACGACTGAAGGCGAAACTATTTCCAAGGAAATATTTCATGTCGATTGGGATCTGGTAACAGCGGAGAAAGCCGGATTTGATCACTTCATGCTGAAGGAAATCCATGAGCAGCCAAGAGCGTATCGCGATACGATGATGAGCCGTATTTCCGAAGACGGCAAATCTGTTGAACTCAAAGAGCTGGGTATGACAGCTGAATATATTAAATCGATTCGCAAAGTACAGATCGTGGCATGCGGTACAGCTTACCATGCAGGTCTTGTCGGCAAATCGGTCATTGAATCGCTTGCACGCATCCCGGTAGAGACGGATGTTGCATCCGAATACCGTTACCGCTCGCCAATCGTGACACCGGATACGCTCGTCATCGTTGTAAGCCAATCTGGCGAAACGGCTGATACGCTCGCGGCTCTTCGTGAAGCACAGCGCAACGGCGCACGCGTGCTTGCCATCACGAACGTAGTAGGAAGCTCGGTAGCTCGTGAGGCAGACCATGTGCTTATTACTTGGGCTGGTCTTGAGATCGCGGTTGCTTCGACAAAAGCATACACATCGCAGCTGATCGCCTTTTACCTATTTGGCTTACACCTGGCTGGCACGCTTGAGACGAAAGAGGCTTCTTATATTGCCGAAGTCATCGATGCTATGCATGAGCTGCCTGCACAGGTAGAGAGCATTCTAGAGCAAGCGGCTGTGCTTAAGCAGGTTGCTGAATCGATCTCGCACCACAAGCACCTGTTCTTCATCGGCCGCGGCGTTGACTATGCTGTCGCACAGGAAGGTTCGCTGAAGCTGAAGGAAATTTCGTATATTCACTCCGAGGCCTATGCGGCTGGCGAGCTGAAGCACGGAACGTTGGCGCTTATCGAGGAAGGCATTCCCGTTATCGCTCTTGTAACCCAAGAAGAGCTGTACGAGAAAACGCTTAGCAACATCAAGGAAGTTAAAGCGCGCGGCGCTCATGTCCTTAGTATTGCAAACGTAGGTACGGAAGAAGAAGTCATGAAATCCGTCGATGAGCTATTCGCCATTCCGAAGACGCTGCCGATCTTGTCACCGGCGCTGTCGGTTATACCGCTGCAGCTGATCTCCTACTATGCTTCGCTTGCTTTGGAGCATGATGTGGATAAGCCGCGGAATTTGGCTAAGAGTGTTACGGTGGAGTAGGGGGGGGGTAGGAGTCAATTTGTGTTTGGTGATAAAAAAGTGTGGAACCAGTAAAGAAAGTCTGGAACTCACATGAATTGATTGATTCAATAAAACATTTAGTGGGTAGCCTGATGAATTTATATCCGGGCTACCCACTTTTTATTTATAAGAAGTATTTAAGCCTTAAGTGCGGAGTTTGATGAATGTACGTTGAATCGAATGATTGATATTGGTTTTAGATTGAACTGTTAAAAGTAGAGTTGAAATAGACGAGCAATATTTGCTCCAGCATTTTACCTTTATCATTAATCAGATGAAGAAATACAATAAAAATATAGTCTCTAAAAAACATAAAAACATTTAGTCCTATGTATAGGAAAAGTACGAAAGAATTAGATGAGAAGATCACTCAGGAGTTTAACAAACTTATATGAAACTAGTGAGCATATAAAGCGGCTAATTTATGAGTCTAGCACAATATAGAGGCTATGTCATTTTGGCGTTGTTGCATTGCTGTGGTCCTAGTTTTTTTGGAATTTCCGTGAATAAAGTAGGATATTCTTGGAAAACGTCGAATTAATACTCAAATGGAAAAAATATGGACTTGATTGCGGATGTTTTGGTTAAAGTTAATTCCCAGTACGATTGAAAAAATTTAAGGAGGTCTTATAATGGCTCCAAAACTGTTTGCTTCTAGATTTAAATTATTAAGGCTAATTCCTGGAAGTGGTCAGAGTGAAATATGGGTCTCACGGGATATTGATTCTGAAGATGACCGACTCATAGTAATTAAAATTCTTTCTGGAAACAGCGATAGTCTACTTCAAGAGTTCTTTATTAGAGAAACTAAGGCACTGTCGCAATTAAAACATAGTGGGATAGTTCAGATCTATGAATGGGGCTTTGATGAAGCAGAAAGAAAGTATTGGTTAGCTCTTGAATATCTTGACGGAGTTACACTTGAAGATAATATTAGGACATCAAATGGACTAATGGATATAGGAATAGATGTAATGCTTGAGATAATTGATGCGGTTGCTGTAGCACATTCAAAAGGCATTATTCACAGAGATTTAAAACCTAGCAATATTTTTTGCGAAAATACTGGGGAAATTAAAGTTCTTGATTTTGGAATTTGTAAAATCAAAAACCTGTTAAAGGAAGGCATGACAGTTGGCGGATATGGTACTCCGCCGTATACAGCGCCTGAGCAGATAAATGGTCAAGAAGTTGATTTTAGCACCGATGTGTATTCCCTTGGGGTAATACTTTTTTATATGTTATCAGGTAACAGACCATTGAAAGATAAACTTGAAGATCAGATTAATACTAGCCAAATTTCTTCAGAAATAAAGGAATTAATTCGAAAAATGATTAGCCACGAAAAATCCCAGAGGCCCTCCTCGGTATTACACGTTAAACGTGAGTTAATGAAGCACCGTAAAGAAATAAACAAAAAGAAGTCAGTACATTACGTAAAGGTTTCCCAACAACTTTGTAACGTAATGTGTGAGTTAGAGTTGATACATTACAATACAGAACAAGATGCGCTTGAGTGGTTAGAAAATGAGTTAAACTCCGCTAAAACCTATCTTGAAAAAGGAAATGAAGTATGGTTTCTCTATACACAAAAGCATAGAATTAAGGCTGTCATCGAGAGTACATCGAAATGCCTTTTTTTGAAAAACATATTTGTTTCAAGCTCAGTTGACATGGCTACAAACAAAGAGTGGGCTTTCCCCTGTGAAGTTTCCTGGAAAGCTATTAAGAAAAATTCCATTGTACCTAAGGGTTCGAATACATTAGTTTTATTAGAAGAAGCGGAAACGTTTAAGCGAAAACTGGAAAAAAGAAGACAAAGAGAAGTTAAAAATAAAAAGACAATACTTCAATGGGAAAATATATTAAGACTTCAAAAGAGCTTTTTATTGGAGAAGGACTTTTCATTAAGTTATTCCACTTGGGATGTAACTATGGATTCATCTAACGTTGAAGTGAATTTATTAAAAGAGGAGGAAGACCTTGGACTATTCTTTGACCAGCCTTTATTAATGGATTCTATTAACGGACGAAAGAAAATAAGTGTAGGAACTTTTGTGGGTGTAGAGGGAAAAAAGGTGATTATTGCCTTAGCACGTGGTGTGAATGTTAATGATTTAAAAGAATTTGGGGAACTTACGTTGGATAATAGACAAGTTTCTGCTGCTTTAAAAAGACAAGAGGAAGCCATTAGAGCAGTTAGATATGGAGATGCGCTTAATCCGAATTTGTTGGAATTAATTGAGAATCCAAATAAAAAAAATTATCATTCTAATGCGGCATTGGAAGTTATGCAATTTTTCCATGAGGACCTGGATGATGCAAAGAAAGAAGCAGTAAGAGCAACGTTAAACTCAGAAATTTATCTTATTCAAGGACCACCGGGAACTGGGAAAACAAAGGTAATAAGCGAGATTATTGCTCAATTAGTGAATGATAATCCGCATACTAGAATTTTATTAACTTCGCAGTCAAACGCTGCAGTAGATAATGCACTTGAAGCAGCGTCAAAGATAGTTGGTGAAACGACATTTTTAAGAGTTGGACGCAAAGATAAAATTGGTGATCGACTTACGGCCTTTCAATTGGATCAAACATTAAATTCTTGGATCAAGAATACAACCTTAAGAAGCGATAATTATTCTAAAAAAATCCAGATAGAAAATGAGGATGATTTAGTTATTATTGCAGAGTATAGTGCTTTATTAAGAGAATGCTTAGAAATATATGATGAATTAAAAGAGCTCGATGATGAAATGTCAAAAATGCGATATAGATTGTATGAGGAAAGTAACCAGGAAAAGGTTGATTCATTAATTTGTAAAACCTTAACTAAGAAAATAGACGAATTTGATCTGGAAAAATACCAACTATACGATTCATTAAATATAAAACTTCCACAGATTTTGAGCTTTTTACATCTCAAGCATGACAAGCAGTCGATATTAAATTTTGAAGAATTGAAGGTTAATTTCAGTATTATAGAAAAAGAACTGGAACGTAAGCGTAAGCAATTAAATCAAATTGATCAAATTGAATTAATTAGGCAAGAATGGCTGAAAAGGTTAGGTAGAGGGAAAGAATTTGAAGCTTTATGTGCAGCAGAGACTCAGGTTGTGGCTAGTACTTGTCTGGGCGTTTCTAATATACCGGGTATTTGGGCATCAGAGTACGACTGGGTTATAGTTGATGAAGCGGGACGCGCTACACCACCAGAGATATTGGTCCCACTCGTAAAGGGGAAAAGAATATTACTTGTAGGTGATCATAAACAGCTTCCACCTGTTGTTGATATAAAGCTCTCAAAAGAAGATAAAGAAAGATATGATATTGATGAAAGGACGTTAGAGATTAGTCTATTTGAAGACATATTTCATAGGGCAGATGAACATATACGCAGTGTTTTGGACATTCAATATAGAATGCACGAAGGTATTGGTAGTTTAGTTAGTAATGTGTTTTATGAAAACACTATTAAAAATGCAGCAATAACTGAAGAACTTCACCATAATTTAAATGATTGGAAAGAGAAAAGCGTTATATGGCTCTCCACTAGTATGAAGGATGATAGATTTGAGAAATATGTAGGAAAAAGCAGACAAAATGAATTGGAAGCGCGATTAATTACAGAGTATTGCGAAAAGATTGAAAATGAATTGAGGTTAAATAATTACAGCTTGAATATGGGTGTTATTTCAGGATATGCAGAGCAAAAGGTACTATTAGAACAATTAATAAACCCAAAAGATAAATTAAGATGGGAAAAGCTTAGTATTGATATTGATAATATCGATGCTTTTCAGGGTCAGGAGAGAGAAATTGTATTTTATAGTGTGGTAACTAGTAATAAAAGAAAAAATATAGGTTTTTTAAAAGATTACAGGAGATTAAATGTTGCGTTAAGCCGAGCAAGAAAGTTGCTATTTATTGTTGGGGATCATGAAATGACTTCTGAAGCTGTTACTTTTAATACAAATAATCCATTTGCAGAAATTCTCAAGCATATACAAAAAACAGATAGTGATAACTGCAAGTTGGAGGTGTTAGGCAATTGAAAATAGAGGAATTAGCATCTATACATGCAATACCGGGCTATGATCTTGTCCATTTTTCTGAAATAGCTTTTCCAGTATGGAGAATAAATGTTACTTTACAGATGCTACAGGAAATACCCCTTAACGTTGTTGATGAATTTATTTTAAGATTAATAGGTTATGGTGTTGGAAGATATGAAGAAATAGCGAATATTTTAGGATTAAATAAGGAAATAGCTGAAAACTCTACAATTAAGTTAATGAAAAATGATGTTATCCGCTTTGAACACAAAACGCAGACACTTGTCGTTAGTGTTACTGACGTCCTCACATGACCGGAAATTGACGATGTCTGCTGTCCAAGATATGACGCTGAGCGTGACCGCTAATTGTATTAGATAAGGGAAGTGGTCACTGTAAGAACCACTTCCC
>NZ_JBXBBJ010000050.1:0-17646 GCF_057221575.1 Paenibacillus sp. Y660
AACCCCAACCCCAACCCCAACCTCAACCCCAACCCCAACCCCAACCGCCAACCGCCAACCCCAACCCCAACCCCAACCCCAACCCCAACCCCAACCCCAACCCCAACCCCAACCCCAACCCCAACCCCAACCCCAACCCCAACCCCACCCCCAACCACCAACCCGCTTGCCCAACTGCCGAATGTGCTTTAAACAGTGAGATTAACGGGAAAAACTCCCGTTAATTCCAGAAATATAAGGCAAAAATATGCTTTAGATGGAATTTCTCCTGTTAATTTTTCGTTTTTTAGCCAATTTGGGTGAGAGTGCTCCATTTAGCGGGAGGTTTTCCAGTTAAATGATTTATTCATAGCTATATGGGCCAATTAGATGGACATTTTCCTGTTAATTCTGTTTAACCGGTACTGGTTTGAGGACGTTTCTAATGTGCAGAACCCACTCGCTTCCCTGCGAGATTTATGTGATTTAACAGCTAGTCTTTCAGTATCCTTCGAGTGGCAGGGGCGCTTTTTGGCATCGCAACTTTTACCTTAGAATGGGCGTTATTAAGAGTTGTGAAATCCAATTAATTGAAGTAGAGGAGATGTTTGATAATGAAATGGGGAATTACGACTTTAATTCTGGCATTATTACTTGTCCTTCCTACTACAGCTGGTGCGGCGGCACAGGCAAAATATCAGCTCAGCTGGGATGACGGCAGGACTGGGAGCATTGCTGGGACAGCCCTTGTGAAGAACGGGATCACGTTCATTCCGATGACTAGCGTAATCAATCAGTCGCGACTGGAGCTGAGCTGGGACTCTACAGGCAAACGGGCTCAATTCAACGGCTGGAAGAAATTATTTGCCGTTCGGGTGGGAAGCTCTACTGCTATGCTGGACGGGAAAATGATTAAGCTTGACGGGGCGCCATTCCTTTTCGACAAAGCACTTTATTTGCCAGCCCGATTTGTTGTTAGTGCGCTTAACGGTAAAAACATAACATGGGATGCAGGCACTAAGACGTTCAAAGCTGATCATCTGCAAACGTTCAAAAAATACGAATTTGCCCATGAGGGGATGAAATATGCCATAGAAGGCAAGAGCGGTGATGTCTACGTAACAGACAGCAAAGGTGTACAGCGTCAGCTTGCAAAGCTAGGAATTCCGATTAGAGAGCATTTGTATACCGATTTTCAAAAGACGGATGGTGGTTTACTAATTGTAAATTTATCCGATTATTATGGTGAGCCGCATTTAAATAGTCAACTATTCAAGCTCGTGATTAAGGATGAAAAGTTGATCCAGCAATCCAGCGTATATTATTGGAATCGGTTTGAGCTAAATGTTACACAAGCAGACGGTCAATTGCTATTGTTAGATGGGAAAACGCTGCGACTGATCGAGGACGGTACCGGGGAAGTAGTTGAAACGATCGATTTAGTGAAGCTAGGCGGAGAAGATGACAATTATTTTGTCGAGTATTTCGATAAGGATGTGTTCCTGCTGCGCGCCAACAAGAGTGGAATACTGAAGCTGGTTGATAGAGATACAGAGACCGTTACCGTTCTCTACAAAGAGCTGCTTGAAGCGAAGCAGCAGGATTACGTGGAATCGAACGCTATGCCTTATATTGGTGATTTTCTGAGATTTATCAAACGAGAAGGCGATAAGCTTTTATTCAAAAATGAATTCCCATATGATAAAGATAATAATACGTATAGTCTAAAGATTTCTGAATAGGCAAGGATTCATTCCTAACGTCCATAATGTGCTGGCAGGGATGTTTTTGAATGGAGCAAGGCTTAAAGCCGATGTCCAGGCAAAATGTACATCTCTCTGTCGAGGCGGCTACCGAATTGAATGTGGGAAGACGAAAAGACATAAAGCCGGTGCTGCTTCGCATCGAAGCGGAGCTAGCGTGGAGGGATGATGTTGCATTTTATGAAGGGGATGAGGTTGTGTGGTTGGCTGACTTCATACCTGCAGCTTATATTTTAATCGATGAAGAAATGTAAGTCCGGTTGGAATCGAGGATCGAAGATCGAGCATAAATCAGATAAGGAAGCTAATGACGGTCAACAGCCGTTATTGGCTTTTTTTTATGTAGAAAGCTAGGGGCCTAGTCATTTACTAGAGAAGCTGCTCATATACTCTATCAGAATGATTTCATAGGTAGAGAAGGGTGGCAGAGTGAATGCGGCGTGTGTTGCTTGCGACGATCTGCGTTTTGGTCGTATGGTTTGGCTTTGAGATGGGGTGCTTTACTGCGTACAAGGGCGAGGCAGCAAGAGAGCGGGACATCGTGCAGGCAAGTGAAGCAGCAGCGCCCGCTACTTTTTATGCAGCCAAGCCGTTTCTAGCTAAGCAAACCTCCTATGAAAACGATGTGAAGCAGCAGAGCGGAAAGGCTGAACCATCTGCGGCAGCTCCTCAAAATGGTAGAGAAGAGGCAGCGCCGATCGATCATCCCAATCAGAAGATTTTGTATTTAACGTTCGATGACGGTCCAAGTGAAAATACGGAGCAAGTACTTGATATATTGAAGAAGGAAGGGATTTCGGCGACGTTTTTTATGCTGGGCGAGCATGTACTGCAGCAGCCGAAAATCGCAAAGCGAATTATTGAAGAAGGCCATTCGGTCGGCAATCATACATTTAATCATAAATATGAGCGATTGTACGGAGGTTTTGCCGAGTTTGCGGAGCAGATCATGAAAACCGACGAGGCGATTTACCGTACAACCGGCATAAGAACGACGCTGGTTCGGGCGCCGGGCGGTACGTACACCAATTTTGACCAGAGCTACTTTGATGCGATGGCCGCAGCAGGCTATCAGGTGCATGACTGGAATGTGGACAGCGGGGATTCGAAGCGGATAGGCGTGCCTGCCTCCGAGATTTTGACCACGATTAAGAGCTCCAAGCTTGCCCATACGCTTAATGTGCTGCTTCATGACAGCGCGGGACATACGGAGTCGGTTAAGGCGCTGCCGGACATTATTAAATATTACAGAAGCAAAGGCTATGCATTTGCAAAGTTAACGGATCAAATAGAGCCCATTCAATTCAAGGTTGCCAAGAAGCTGAAATGGACCAGGGTACAGGCGACCAAGCTGGAGAAGGCAAAGCTGGTTCAATTTTCAGAGAAGCTGGGCCAAAGCGTCTTGCTTGCGCAGACGAAAAATAATGCGCCGAGCCTTATTTTGCACCGCGGTCAGGAAAGTTTGACGCTTGATGCGAAGGATTATGTTTTAAGAGACGGCTCCATTGAGGTATCGCTGTTTAAGCTGACGGAGTGGGTTTATGGCAACGTGGAATTCGATATGGAACACGGCGCGATTGAAGCCTATGTCGATGGCAATCGCTTGCTAGCTTTGCCAAGCCAGGCTAACCAAACGTCAACTGAACAAACAGACGAAATTGTTGTCCCGGTGCGATCGACGCTGCAAAAATTCGGAATGGAGATTACGAAATACATTTATAACGATCGGCAGCGCGAAATTTGGGTAACAGAACAAACATAGCGCTTCTAGCAGGTCTAAAGAGAGAGAAAGCTGGGGACACTGAAAAATAGATAGATTTATTTTTCAGGAGGCGATTTATACGATGATTTCTCCCCAATTTTCAGATGAAGCGAAAGAGGATCGTTATAGTCACTGGCCGGAAGCGCCGCAGGTGCTGCTGCATCGATTGCTAGTAAAGGTAGAGAGCGTGCTGCTAGGGAAGCAGCAGGTCATTCGAAATACGTTAACGGCTCTTCTGGCAGGCGGACATGTACTGCTAGAGGATGTGCCAGGCGTTGGCAAAACGCTGCTTGCGCAGGCGTTCGCGAGAGCGGTAGGCGGCGATTTTAAAAGAATTCAGTTTACGTCCGACATGCTCCCGGCTGACATCGTTGGCGGAGTCGTATTGGATGCGCGGACAAGCGAGCTTGTCTATCGGCCTGGGCCGATTATGGGCAACGTGGTGCTTGCCGACGAGATTAACCGTACGTCGCCGCGCACGCAGTCTGCACTGCTCGAGGCGATGGAGGAGAGACGTGTTACGGTGGAAGGCAAAACCCGCAAGCTGCCCGTTCCTTTCATGCTGATCGCGACGCAAAACCCGCTTAGCTTCGAGGGAACAAATACGCTGCCGGAAGCGCAGCTGGACCGGTTTATGATGCGTCTGACGATTGGATATCCTGGCTCCGCAGAAGAGAAGCGGATGCTTGCGCAGTACGCAGACGGCAATCGGATCGAGCCGGAACGGCTCCGTCCCGTCATTGCAACGGAGGAATGGCTGCAAATGCAGGCGGAAGCGCGTCAGACGCATATGCATCCGACGCTGCTTGAATATATGGTGCAGGTGGCAGATGCGACACGCCGCGCGCCGGAGGTCATGCTGGGGCTAAGTCCGCGCGCGCTGCGCGACTGGCTGCGGGCATCACAGGCCAATGCCTATATGGAGGGCCGCGGCTATGCGGTTCCTGATGATTTGCTGGCGACGGCGGATGCTGTGCTGCCGCATCGATTATCGCTTCGTTTCAATGCCCATGCCAGTGGCAGCGATGCTGCTGCCGTCATTAGCAGGACGATTCGCGAATGCAAAATGCCGGCTGCTGCAGGAAGCGGGAAGCGAAGATGAATGCACCTTTTCAGGATGGTAGATTGACGGAAGAGATGCAGGAGACAGATGTGACCGAGAGCCTATACTCACAAGAGCATTTAAATACAGAACAGCGCGCAGGAGATAGCTATGTTGTCAACGGACAAAAGGCGGCTGCGGAGCAAGTGAAAAAGGTTGAGCGAGCGAAGCTGGAGTATGGGGAGCTTGCAGGTGCTTACCGTACAAGGTGGATCGCTTGGGGGATCATCGCAATTGGCTGGGCAGGAAGCTTGGCAGCCGTAGTACTGCGGGGTGGCGCGGTGGAGTGGTTTATGGCGGCGGTACTCAGTATGATTATCGTCGTTAGCGGGATAGCGCCGGCAATGGGTGCGGCTGGTTTAAGCGCCTATCGGTCGATGCCTCGAGGAGAACCGCGAGACGGCGGGCAACTGACGATTCGTTTAACGATCAGGAGATCCTATCTCGTTCCTTTCGTTTGGTTAGCGGTACGCGAACAGGCGGTTAACGAAAGCTCGTCTGCCAATCGCAAAATAAGCGTTCGTTCGGTGTTCACTCCGCTGCTTCGCAAAGAAACAAGCTTCAGCTACACGCTGAATAATTTGCGGCGCGGGAGGCATCCCTTCGAGCATGTAACCGTTACTGTAGGAGACTGGCTTGGACTCACGGCTATTCATAAACGAATTGAAGCGAGGGCGGAGTTTGTTGTTTTGCCGGGTCTGCCAACGGTGGATACTGTGTATCGACCAGAGCGTTCCTTCGGTGCTGCGGCTCATTCAGCGCCTTCGCTGGTCGTCAGCAGAGCTATGGACCCTCGCGGAGAAGCGGGACGGGAGGAAATTGAAGCAGCGGTAAAAGCAGCGGGGATCGGGCCGGATAGCCGTCCCTATCGCGAGGGTGATTCCTTGCGGCACTTGGACTGGCGCAGCGCGGCCAAAGGCCGGGGGCTTCAAACGAAAGTTTATTCGCAGGAGCAGCCTGTCAAAACGATCATCGCAGTTGATACGCTCGCCTCTGCATACGAGAGCGATGATCGGCTGTTTGACGCTTGTGTAGGTTGGTCTGCGCTTGCCATTTCACAAGCTGCTTCTTTCGGAAGTGCCATTACGCTGCTCCTTGGACAGGGTCAGGCTGCTTTGCATTCCTCTTCGGACGGAGAATCGCAGACTGGCTTGACAAATATGCTGCATGCTATGGCTTTGCTTCGTGCGGATGGAAAGGGCTCGCTGGCAGGAAGCTTTGTCAAAGGATCGAATCCGCTTCATCGAGGCGGCACGATACTCGTATTCACCGCCGATTGGAGAGGCGGTCGGAGCTGGGGCGAGCTGGCCGGGTATGCTGCGGAGCAAGGCTGCAGGCTGGAGCTATTTATCGTTACGCGAGCGAGCGTGCCTTCCTTCGCTATGCGAGAGCAGCAGAAGTGGCTGGAATGCGGCGGCGTCAAAGTGACGTGGCTGCATGTTCCTGCGGGCATGGATGCACTTCCTTATGCCGAGGCAGAGGAAGGAGGGGCTGTTGATGAGCTTGCATAAAAGCTTTATTGCGGACCGCGCGGAAAAAGGACTGCAGGATGGAGGTAAGCTGACACGCCGCGATGCGGAGGAGGAATCATTCGGCTACCGCTTGATCACAAGCCTGCTTCTTTTCGGCTTGCTAGCGGAATGGCTGCTGCCATGGATGAATGCTGGCACATGGTCGAACATATATAACCCAGGGCCGCTGCTGCTTGTGATCGGTATCGTCATGCTCGCGGGATTGTTTCGAATGCCGCTTGCGGTTACCCTTCCGCTGAATGTCATATTGTGCGTGCTAAGTCTCATGTGGCTTTATAAGGGTGCTGATCAGAGCAGCCTGCAATGGCTTCTCGGATTTCCGGTGCTGTTAAAGGATCATATTATGCTGTTAGTGGAAAATGGGCTATGGGTTATGTCTGGAGAGCTTCGAACGCTGCTGCTGTTTATCGGCTGGGCGATGCTTGCTCCAGCCTTGCAGGCGCTGCTCTGGATGCGTCAGACAGCGCTCGGTATCGCCTGCATCACTCTCGTTTATTTAATAACGCTTCATGTATGGCTCGGTCATGATGTGATGGGCGGCTTGATGCGTACCGTTGCAGAAGGGCTTCTGCTTGGCGCGATTGTCTCCGTTCCACGTGTTCAAAGGATTATTGACAGTGGCATAGGCAAGCTAAAGGGGCTTGATATGCGCTGGCTGACAGGATCGGTATTTGTCGTACTGATTATACTGGGCTGCGGCTTGCTGTTTGCAAGCGGCCGTGAAGCCTCTATGCCTCCTGCAAGCTGGACGAACATCTTCAACGATCGAATTGAGCAAGCTGTTCAATCACTAGGTCAGCAGAAGGGCTCGGTTACGGTTATGGGTCAAACCGGCTTCGATCAGTTTGGCGGAGCATTTACAGGCTATGGATTTGACGATAGTGAGCTGGGGGCACCCGTACAGAAGGACAATAGCGTAATATTTACGGGAAGCTCCTCTGTCAAAGCTTATTGGCGCGGAGAATCGAAGATTTTATATGATGGGCGCGGCTGGAAAAATACGGTTAGCAATCCCGTGCTGCTGCCGATTCGCGGCTCAGATGTTGCGGCGTTGGCTCAGGCAGCGAAGGATGCAGGAAGCAATCAGCTCGGCCCGGTCATACAGCAAACAGTCGTTTGGACTAAGCCGACAGCAGGGATGCCTCTCTTTACATCCGGCTTGTTCGGTCACGTAAACGAGCTTGTTGCTGCCGATCCTCGCCATAAACTGGGAAGCTATGTATACAATGATAAGAAGAGCTCTTTATACCCGCAGTCGGATACGGCGAAGATAGAGCGATATACGGTAGAAAGCGTGCTGTCGATCACAGATGAGGGGCAGCTGCGCGCATTAAGCCATTCGGACGGAGAAGTGGTTTTGGGCGAAGGGAGTATAGCTTCGGAGGCTTCCAGCTTATCGGAAGCTGAGCTTGAGCCTTATTTGCAGCTGCCCTCATCGCTTCCAAGCCGAGTAACCGCGTTAGCCGCAGAGGTAGCAGGCGGCGGGGTTACGGGTCGTTATGATCAGGTAAAAGCGATAGAGGATTTTCTGAAGGGGAGCTATACCTATACGTTACAAGGCAGTACAACGCCGCCGGAGGGCAGCGATTTTGTTGATCATTTTCTTTTTGAACAGCGCGAGGGCTACTGCGTGCATTTCTCTACGGCGATGGTCGTGCTGCTTCGCTCGCAGGGCATCCCCGCTAGGTGGGTGAAGGGCTTTACTTCCGGCACTCCTGTTAGCACAAGCTCAGGCAGCAGCATGCTGGATGGGGAAAACACTGCAGGAGCAAGCGCGAGTGAGAATGCGCTGGGCAAGGTGAGTTCGGATGAAGCGGGCTTTGGTCAGGATAGACTGGGCAAAGCGAGTTCGGACGAAGCGGGCTTGGATCAGGATGGACTGGGCAAAGTGAGTTCGGATGAAGCGGGCTTGGGTCAGGATGGACTGGGCAAAGTGAGTTCGGATGAAGCTGGCTTGGGTCAGGATAGACAGAGCAAGGAGAAATCGGATGAAGCGGGCTTGGGTCAGGTTGGACAGGGCATGGTGACGTCAAATGAAGCGAGCGTGGGCAGCGGTGCGCTTGGCGCGGGAAGCTCCACGGGTAAGAATAATGACTCGGATAGTGAAGAGCTGGTGAACTATGAGGTAAAAGGCTCTGACGCCCATGCATGGGTCGAGGTGTATTTCCCAGGCGCAGGCTGGGTGCCCTTTGATCCGACGCCAGGATTTAACGGCGTAGTGAATGTCGCGTCCGCCAGTTCTGCGGGCGGCGCGCTCGCTGCTCCCACGATGGGAGCAGCGATGGCGAGCGGCGTTGGCAGCGAAGCCTTGGGTCTTAGCGGGGCGAGCTTAGCATGGGTGGAGGCGGCGGCAGAGCAAGCCGCCTCTGCCGTGGCGCGAGGGGCAGACGCCCTCGCGCAGGCGGCGCAACGCGCCGCCAAGGGCGCAGCGGCGGCATCGCCCGCCGCTGTAGCTGCCGCAGGCGCGGCGGCGCTAGCGCTCGCAGCCGCGGCCATTGCTGCGGCGCAGCACCAGCGGCTTCGCCTGGCGCTGGCGCTGCGCCGCTATGGCGCGGCCTACGCCGGCATCGCGAAGCTCGCCGGCGCAGCCGCGCCCTATCCGTCACAAGAACCTGTGACGGATCAAGCTCTGTCGCGCCGCGGCAAAGCACGCGGGCGCGGTCAAACTGCCGCGCAGCGAGCGACAGACGAGCGGCTGCGCGAAAGCTTTATTGACGTCGCCGCTGCACTGGCGCCGCTGCTGCATCGCCGCTTCGGCGAGCACGCGCAGGGACAGACCGCGCGTGAATACGCGATCGCCGCTGAACCGGCGCTCGCGGCGGAGCAGCAAGACGCGCTTCGCCAGCTTACGAGCTGGATCGAGGAGGCGCACTTCGCAGCGCCAGGACCGTGGCCGGGAGCGCCGATGCCAGCCGCCCTGCGAACCGTTTTGCGCGTGCTGGACAAACAGCCCGCTCACAAATCGAAGGGCCCTGCCGCGAAGCAGAAAAAGGAGCGGAAGAAGCGGATCTTCGATGTCAAAGCTCATAATAACGATTAGACATATAGCCGATCGGGAAGATTAAATGTGTTTTCACTATATAGATCTTCCCTAACAATAATGAGCTTCTGTCCTATGACGCAACGAAACGATCTATTCCATATTCGACAGTAGCGTATCGTATATATATACAGCATCGTACTCGCTAAAATAGGATGTCAGCAAAAGAGCTGCGTTACTCGATTTAGCTGGAAAAGCTCCTGCTAATATTCTCTCAGTAAGCAGTTTGACAGCAATAACAGGATTTTCTCCCGTTAATTTCTCGAATTCTCGTCGTTTGATGCATGAATTGCTAAATTAACGGGAGGAATTCCAGTTAAACAGGAATTTACCCCTAAATTCGGAAAATTAGAGGTATTTTTTCCTGTTAATTCAATTTTCCTGGTTGTTAATTAATCTTGAAGATAGAAAAAGAAGCTCCAATTCAGCTTTTTCTAAACAAATCAGGCTACACATCACCAACTCAGCTCTCGCGATACATCTGGCTACACATCACTAACTCAGCTCATAATATGCTAATCTGCATTTACAAACTAGCTCCAACCCTGCTCTCGAGATACTAGTTTGGCTACAGATCACCAACTCAACTTTTGCTACACAAATCTGGCTGCACATCACCAACTCAACTCTTGCAGAACTAAACTTGCTACATATACAACTCTCATGAAAGCGCACATAACCGAACTACATAAAAGTTTAACATTGCCTAGCCTTGTGAGACGCATTTGCAAGTCTTCATCGCGTGAAGCGCTTCAATATTTTGGTCAAAACGATGCTGATCATACGATTTTACCGCCTTGCAGGCTTTCCGTCACCGTATCTTCTATGAATTGTCACGCTGATCGCCTTGACTCGCTTAAACAGCCTTATATATAATTACTACATAATTTGAGGGAGGCTCGGTAATGACTAAGCAAAATGAAATCATCGTTGTTCTTGATTTTGGAGGACAATACAACCAACTGATAGCACGCCGTATTCGTGATTTGGGCGTATACAGCGAGCTGCTGCCTTACAACACGTCGGTAGAACGGATCCGCGAATTGCAGCCGAAAGGCATCGTGTTCTCGGGAGGACCGGCCAGCGTTTATGAAGAAAATTCACCAATGGTAGACCCGGCTATTTATGATTTGAACATTCCGATTTTCGGTATTTGCTACGGTATGCAGCTTATGTCGCACCAGCTCAGCGGTAAAGTTGAGCGCGCGGGCAAACGCGAGTACGGCAAAGCCGAGGTAGAATTTATAGAAGGCTCTCGCATCGGATTTGGTCTAGATAAGGTTCAATCCGTTTGGATGAGCCACGGCGACCATGTCGTTGAGCTGCCTGCAGGCTTCCAGGTTGAAGCAAGCACGGAGCATGCTCCTGTTGCGGCAATGAGCCATCCGGATCGCGAGTTCTACGCTGTACAATTTCACCCGGAGGTTCGTCACTCCGAATTCGGCAATGAGATGATCCGTAATTTCCTTTACAACATTTGTGATTGCGACGGCACTTGGACGATGGAGTCGTTTATTGAAGATGCTATTCGCGATATCCGCAACGAGGTTGGCGATAAAAAAGTACTATGTGCGCTTTCAGGCGGCGTAGATTCTTCCGTTGTAGCGATTCTTCTTCACAAAGCGATCGGCGACCAGCTTACTTGTATGTTTATCGACCACGGTATGCTTCGTAAGGGTGAAGCCGAAGGCGTTATGGAAACATTTGTAGGCAAATTCGATATGAAGGTTCTTAAAATCGATGCGCAGGAGCGTTTCCTTGGCAAGCTGAAAGGTGTAGAAGATCCTGAGCAAAAACGTAAAATTATCGGCAACGAGTTTATTTACGTATTCCAGGAAGAGTCGGATAAGTTGGATGACTTTGAATATTTGGCGCAAGGCACGCTTTACACGGATATCGTTGAGAGCGGTACGGCTACGGCGCAAACGATCAAATCTCACCACAACGTTGGCGGCTTGCCAGAGGATATTAAGTTTAAGCTTATTGAGCCTCTTAAAGCGCTGTTCAAGGATGAGGTTCGTAAAGTCGGCGAAGAATGCGGACTGCCGGAAGCAATCGTATGGCGTCAGCCATTCCCAGGCCCGGGTCTTGCCATTCGCGTCCTAGGCGAAGTAACGGAGGACAAGCTTTTGATTGTCCGCGAATCCGATGCGATTCTACGTGAAGAAATTGCTAAAGCAGGACTTGATCGTGAAATTTGGCAATACTTCACTGCGCTTCCGAATATGAAGAGCGTAGGCGTTATGGGCGATGCTCGTACGTACTCGTACACAGTCGGCATCCGCGCGGTTACTTCAATCGACGGCATGACAGCTGACTGGGCGCGTATCCCTTGGGATGTGCTTGAGAAAATTTCGGTGCGTATTGTAAACGAAGTAGACAACGTTAACCGTATCGTCTATGACGTTACGTCGAAACCGCCTGCTACAATCGAGTGGGAATAGGCTGGAAATATTTAATGTCGTCAATCGCTCGGAAGCCTTGATACATAAGGGTTGACGGCGTTGACGAATTGATATTCCACGTACACCTGCAACAATAGAGTGCAAAAAATTACTCTCTTTTATCTGCGTTAGTTTAGCAAATAGAAGGGAGTATTTTTTATGACTAAAATCAATATGATTGGCTCAACTACATATGCCTATAACGAAAAGCCAACAAGTGACGAGCGTGTGCCTTTTGAAAAGATGTACTTTGAAAATAGCTATAAATCAGTTGAAGATGCATTAGGCGAATGTAATAGTCACTTCAAAAGAAAGATTAAATTGCCATTAAGTTGCCACCAATTCCGTTTACTCACCATTTGGCAAGATGTAATCAACATGGTGGTGTAAACGACCATTTTGAAATTGAGTATCATAATGAGTTTCAAGGTTCTAATAAACATTACATGGTATGGGTAAATCCTTCGCTACATTGAGTAATAGACATCCAGCCTTTAAAGTATTGAGTTTTGAAAAAGATGGTTGGCAATATATTTTGTCAATTGATAAACGTGTTGAGGGTAAGGTAACAGCTGATGATTTAGTGGAGATTGCTAATTCGATAAGATGAAAGTTCAAGCACCACCATTAGTTTGGTCGGTGCTTTTCTTCCCCACATAATGACTATTGAGGATGGTCTATTGCGTGTCTACGAGTCACATTGATACTATCCGTAGCACTCCCACCTTCTCCTGAAACTTCAACAACGAAATGGTCATGAATATTATCGTCTTTGGTATATCTCCAGATGCAAGTCCAGTCATCTTCGTTTCCTCTTTCTTCACAAATCAGGGCTCGATTTTCCCATTGTTGTGTTCCAGTTGGAACTCTCCATACTTTAAAAGTATTTGCATAAGCGGTGGATACATTTATTATCATTTCTCCATCACCCTCAGGAATATATACCCAATTACTCTCAGGAGAAGGAATGGTTTTAATAATGCTCATTAAAGGCGGTTGTTCCTTTGCATGAACTATGCCACCTAAATTCAAAGACAGAAATAAAATTGAAACAAAAATTGTAATTAATTTAGTCATTGATTTTCACCTCAGAAAGTAAAATGCCCAACTTGTCACAAAACAAGTAAAACATTCACCCGACCTCTAAAAATATATACTAAGGGGAGGGTGACTAACATCGGTACATATAGCGACTCCCATTTTTACCTGTTGAACTGGAGTGGCGTGAATAGATCGACAGTATTAGCTTTATTTTCGGGATGCGATAATTATATTCTAAATAGTGGGCAACAAAATAAGATACAGAAAGTAAGTCATCGACGACCCCAAGTCGCTTCGACGCAAAAATGTATTATGCCCTTATGTTCACTTGTGCTTCACTTGTATTTCACTTTAAACTCACTTCTGTGTCCCTCATGCGTCCCTCCTTACTTGAAGCTGCATACAAAATCCCAGCAGCAGCGAATCAAAAGCAGCGTGGAAGGTAGGCAAGAGTCGGCTCATAATGGAATCGACGCTCTCCTCCGACAATGCATATGTACCTACAATACCGCGAAGCATATAGAAATAAATGTGTGAGCAGCTAAGCAGCTGTTCTCCTTCTGATAGATTAAGATTGGTTTTCAGATGCTGTATAATCATGTCGAACATTTTGGTGCGTAACCGATTGATTTCAAGCTCTGGCTCAGTTGCATCCGCGCGGGGGGGCTTTGCCTCGAAAAAAATAGCATACATGCTCCTATTTTCCAAGCAGAACGTTATGAATTGCTCGCTCACGCGCTGAAGCTTATCGTCGGAGGACAAAAATACATCCTCAGCGAGTGCGTCCAGCTTCGCTTCAAGCTGCTGCAAGGGCTGTATGGACAGCGCGTGAAGCAGAGCTTCTTTATCCTGAAAATAAATATAGATCGTCATGTGCGAGCAGCCCGCCTCCTTGGCGATTTCCCTGATCGCAACGGACTCGTAGCCTCGCTCGCGGAACAGCTTCTCGGCAGCTGCGATAATCGAGCGTTTTGTTTCCTCTGATCGCATTTCTTTTTTGGAAACGATGACCATTCCTCCTTTTCTTGAACTATAACCACTGGTAACTAACCGTAGGTTACAAAATATCACCTCTTACATATGTTGTCAATTTTTCACCATCTGCTATAATTTATATCAAGCATATAGTTAAAAAGTAGTTTTAGTTTGCATTAAGCAAAACTAAGCACATGCTCTCGAAGTTGTTTTGCATCCTGCAAAACTAAGCACACGCTCACGAAGTTGTTTTGCATTCGCAAAACTAAGCACTCGCTTACGAAGTTGTTTTGCATTCGCAAAACTAAGCACACGCTTACGAAGTTGTTTTGCATTCGCAAAACTAAGTACATGCTTACGAAGCTGTTTTGCATCCTGCAAAACTAAGCACACGCTTACGAAGTTGTTTTGCATTCGCAAAACTTTAAGGAGAAATAAAATGAAGCTATACCCTTCCATCAGCAAAGACCTTATCCAGCTGCCTCAGGCTTTTCCGATTATCATCTCGCGATCTGTGGGAGTAAATCCTACCTTTCAAAGGCTGCATTGGCATTTGGCGCTCGAAATAAACTACATTTTAAAGGGAAGCGGCTACTATTTAATCAACGGGAGTCGGTATGATTTCCAGCAAGGCGATATCGTTCTTATTCGTTCCAATGACCTTCATCGTGCGTTCGAGGCTGAGGATCTCGTGATGAATGTTATCATGTTTGACTCCGCATACCTTGCCTTAGAACAGCGTTATGATGCGGAGCTGCTCATTCCGTTTCGTGAAACGGGCCTGCGGTTTGACAATGTGCTTGATCGGAGCCATCCGATGCTGGCATTGCTAGGAGACATCATTTCGGATATGGCTGTTGAATTTGAGCGCAAGGAGCCTCATTTTGAAGTGGTCGTAAGGGCAAGGCTCATGCAGTTTCTTGCGTTCGTAAATCGTTATTTTTCGAAAAACAATGAAACCGGAACGCCATATGCGCGTGGAATGGAAACGATTCGAGGCGTACTGCACGACATTGAGGCTGACATTTCTTACCCGTGGACGCTTAAAGAGCTGGCGGAGGCTGCGCATTTAAGCCCCTCGCGCTTCAGCACGCTGTTCGTTCAAGTCGTCGGAACTTCGCCGATGGATTATTTGATTCAATTGCGCCTGTCGCATGCGGCTCATCTTCTGGAATCTTCCGACAAGAAGATTATTGAAGTAGCAGCAGAATGTGGATTTCGTAATCTATCTAATTTTAATCGGTTGTTTAAACAACATGTAGGCAAGCTGCCTTCTGAGCTGCGTGAATAGAAAAAACAGTAAGATAGTATCATAACATCGTTCTTTATCATTAGAGGAGCAGTGTTTTTTATTTTAAAATAGAAGAACGTATAAATTTCATATGTTTAATCGAAAGTAAAAATTAGGAGCGTGACCGAATTGATTTTTCTTGGGGTAGATGCAGGAGGCACCAAGACGCATGCCCTGCTTGTTGACGAAACTGGTCATGTGCTAGGCAGAGGGCACGGTGGGAATGGCAATCACCAAACGGCGTTTGATGAAGCAAAGACAAGCATTGATAATGCTTGCAATCAAGCACTTCAAGAAGCCGGAGTGTCGAAGGAGCAAGTGACTTTTGCATATTTTGGACTAGCAGGAGCGGATCGCGAGCCTGACTATGTCATTTTGCGTCCGATGATTGCCTCGCTAGGCTTCAAAAATCATGCAATCGCATGCGATACGATGATCGGTATGCGTGCTGGAACTCACCAGTCGTATGGTGCGGTTATCATAAGCGGGACCGGCTTAAATGCAGCTGCCCGCAACCCGCAAGGCGATGAGCTTCAATATGGCGGCTTTGGTTATATGTTCGGAGATGGACTTGGCTCTGGGACCGATCTGGCGATTCATGCCTTCCGCAGCGCTATTCGTGCTTGGGAGGGCAGAGAGCAACAGACGCTTCTCACCGAGCTAGTCCCGCAGCGGCTTGGCTATAATAGCATTGAAGAAATGTACGACGATGCTTTGGAAAATGGTAAACGACCGTCCCATGTACTTGCCAAAGTTATGTTTGAAGCAGCAGAGCAGGGCGATGCAGTGGCGATCCGTATTTTGCAGGAGACTGGCCGTGAGCATGGCAACTCGGTTAATGCATTGATTAAGCGACTAGGCATGGAACAGCAAAAGTTTGATGTCGTTCTAACTGGAAGCGTGTTGTCGCGCGGCAGCACCGCTCATATGGTTGATGCCATTAACGAGACGGTTATTGCAGTTGCTCCGCATGCCAAAACGGTTAAGCTAACCGTCGACCCAGTAGTTGGCGCTGTTATGAGCGCGATGGATAGCAGCGGCATCGTTATCAGCGAAGAAGTAGATGCGGCGCTTAGAAAAATTACGTTATAAGGAAATCGATTAATCGCTCCAACTTGAACACAAAGCAATCATTCACATTTACGAAAACATTGAGGGAGGCTATTCACATGTCCAAAAAACCACTAAAGGTCGCTGTCATCGGCGGCGGTTCCTCGTATACCCCTGAAATCGTAGAAGGTTTTATTAAAAAATACAACGAAATGCCAATTCGCGAGCTATGGCTCGTTGATATCGAGGAAGGCCGCCATAAGCTGGCGATCGTCGGCGAGCTTGCAAAACGGATGGTCGAGAAGGCTGGGCTGCCGATCGAAGTGAAATTGACGCTAGACCGTCGCGAAGCCATTGCTGGAGCAGACTTCGTTACGACGCAAATGCGGGTTGGGCTTCTTGAAGCAAGACGCCGCGATGAGCATATTCCGATTACTCATGGTGTAATTGGTCAGGAAACAACGGGTCCAGGAGGCATGTTCAAGGCGCTTCGTACCGTGCCTGTCATTCTCGACATTTGTAAAGATATTGAAGAGCTGGCGCCAGATGCTTGGATGCTTAACTTTACGAACCCAGCTGGTATCGTGACGGAAGCGGTACAGAAATACAGCAAGGTGAAGACGGTCGGCCTATGTAATTCACCAATTAACTTTCAAAAGTTTCTTGCTAAGGAGTACGGTGTCAGCGAGAGCGAAGTGTTGCCAGAATTCGTGGGCATCAACCATCTTCACTGGGTAACAGCTGCCTATGTAAACGGCGAAGATAAGCTTCAAGAGATGATCGGCGGAGGTCGTGATTACTCTGCTACGAACGTAACGGCTTTTGACTGGGATTCGGATTTCCTAAGCTCGCTGGGCGCACTGCCTACGTATTATCTCCGTTATTTCTACATGACAGACACGATGCTGGCTGATATGAAGGAATCGCTAGAGAAAAACGGTACGCGCGCGGAAGTCGTCAGCCGGGTCGAAGAGGAATTGTTCGAGCTGTACAAGGATGTTAATCTAAGCGAGAAGCCGAAGCAGCTTGAGAAACGCGGCGGTGCTTATTATTCCGAGGCGGCTGTTAACTTGATGCATGCTTTGTACACGGACAAGCGGGACATTCAGACATTGAACGTGAGAAACGGCAGCATTATCGACTTCTTGCCTGAGGATGCAAGCATTGAGGTTAACTGTGTCGTAACGGCGCAAGGTCCGATTCCACTGCCGCTGCAGCGTGTTCCTGAGCAAATCAAAGGTCTTATGCATGCTGTTAAAACATACGAAGCACTGACGATCGAAGCGGCTATTAGCGGGGACAGAGGAATCGCGCTGCAAGCGCTGGTTCATCATCCACTCGTTCCGAGCGTATCTGTCGCGAAGGCGCTGCTTGAAGAAATGCTTGAGGCGAACAAAAAGTATTTGCCTAACTTTTTCAAAAATTAACAAAAGCTCGCTGTCATTCGGACAGCACATATAGAAAGGGCGGGATCATAATCCCGTCCTTTTTTTTTTATCTAGATAGACAAATTTTAGAAATGCTTTATCCATAATTTTTTTTATCCTGAATTTCGAAAGTGAAATCTTATAAAAACGTAAAAAAGTGCCCTGATCTTTGGTAGAATGGTGTTTGTCTAGAACACATCACCCAAAAGAGAGGAGCACCTTTATGGTGAAGTTTATCAC
>NZ_JBXBBJ010000051.1:0-17615 GCF_057221575.1 Paenibacillus sp. Y660
AGATCCGCTCGACTTGCATGTATTAGGCACGCCGCCAGCGTTCGTCCTGAGCCAGGATCAAACTCTCCAAATGGAAGTTTTCGCTTCGACGCGATGTCGAAGAGAAAAGCTTCATGTGTTTGACTTGCTCATTACTTAACTAGCTATTTTAAAACATTATCGGATCGACGTGATCCATTTGTTCAGTTTTCAAAGAACTTGTTTGTCACATTTTGTCGTGACAAGAAATGATATTATCATCTTCATTCGACGCTGTCAACCGTTTGTTTCACATTTGTTTGCGGCTCATTCAGTTGTTCCTGTGTCTCAGAAGCGACAAGAAATAATATATCACTTTGATAAATAGATTACAAGTTGAAAAATTTTACAAATATCGACTTTATTTTATCCGTATTTCATGGTTTTCGACACATCCACCGACAAAACGAGCGCTTAGAATCGCTTCTAAGGCTCGTTTGCGTCTTGGCATTTCTATTCAAATCCTCTATTCCCATGCATACTCCATGCATTTGCTAACTCTAAGCCGTCGTTTCACCTAGAAGACGCAGCAGCTCCGCTTCTTCTTCAATAACCGTAATGCCAAGCTCCCGCGCCTTCGTTAGCTTGCTTCCCGCGCTTTCGCCTGCAATGACGAAGTCGGTTTTTTTGGAGACGCTGCCTGAAATTTTGGCGCCGCATGCCTCAAGCAGCTTTGCCGCTTCATCCCTCGACATCGTTGGCAGCGTTCCAGTTAGAACGACGGTCTTCCCGCTGAAGACACTGTCGTTTCTCGCAACCAGCTGCTGCTCAGCTTCCGCTTTTACGCCAAGCTCTCTCATTCTGGCAATGCTTGCGATAATAATCGGATCATTAAAGAATCCAACGATACTCTCCGCCACGATACCACCGATATCAGGAAGAGCCACAAGCTCCTCCGCCTCAGCCTGCATAATAGCATCAAGATTGCCATAATGGTCGGCCAGCATCTTCGTAGTCGCTTTGCCTGTGTTCGGAATGCCAAGCGCGAATAAGAAAGACGCCAATTCCCGATCCTTGGATTTCTCGAAAGCTGCGAGCAGCTTAAGTGCCTTCTTTTCGCCGAACCGCTCAAGCTTTATTAGGTCATCATAGGTTAGAGCATACAGATCAGCAGGATCACGAACTTCACAGTCCTTGTACAGCTGGTCAGCCGTCATTACGCTGAACGTATCGATATCCATCGCATCCCGGGACGCGAAATGCGTAATACGTCCAATAATTTGCGGCTGGCAGCCAAGCTTGTTATTGCAGAATAGATGCGCACCGCGTTGTTCAAGCTCCGTGCCGCAGGATGGACATACAGTCGGGAATTCGATTTCCACGCCCGGCTCCTCGTCTGCCTTGCCCAATATCTCTGGAATAACATCATTCGAGCGGCGGATCGTAACGAGCGTGCCCAAAGCATGCTTGAGATTTTTGCGTTCGATATCGCCGATGTTGTTGAGCGTACAGTTCTGAACGGTTACTCCTGCAAGCTCTACTGCCTCGACGCGGGCGACCGGCGTTATTTTGCCCGTACGGCCTACCTCCCACGATACCGATTCAAGCACCGTTGTTGTTTCCTCCGCTTCGAATTTAAAGGCAACTGCCCAGCGTGGAAACTTATCCGTGTAGCCCAGCGCTTCACGCGTACGCATGTCTACAACTTTAATAACAGCACCATCTATTAGAAAATCCAGCTGCTCACGCTGCTCCGTCACCCGAACGAGCTCTTCTTGCACCTCTTCAATCGTGTTCTGATAGGTCACGTAAGGATTCACCTTGAATCGGTTGTCCTTCAGAAACTGCTGCATTTCGCGATGATCGGTAAAGGCTGCTCCATCGGCATAGCCGATATTATAGAAGAATGCATTCAGCTTTCGCTGAGCCGTAACCGATGGATTAAGATTGCGCAGTGCTCCAGCCGCTGCGTTTCGAGCGTTTTTGAGCGGCTCAACTGCCGTCTCATTGTATTTGGCCAGCACCGAAAGCTGCATGATGCCCTCACCTTGCACCTCGATAATCCCGTCGTTAAAAGGAATGGTGAGCGGCACCGAACGAATCGTGCGTACCTGCTGCAAAATGCCTTCGCCAACCGTGCCGTTTCCGCGTGTCGCCGCTTGTACAAGCTGACCGTCTTCATAGGTTAGATTTAGCGTCAGACCGTCAAACTTCAGCTCTACCACATAGGTTGGCTTCGGCAGCGGCTCTTCTTCTGGATGCTTGGCGTTGTAATCCGCGACGGCTTTGAGCAGCCTCGTATTCCATGTGAGCAGATCCTCGGCATTTTGCGCCTTGTCTAGACTCCACAAGCGAGCGCGATGCTTGTAAGGCTCAAAGCCTTTGAGCAGATCCCCGCCTACACGCTGAGTTGGCGATTCAGGCAATACGACGCCAGACGCGGCTTCGAGTGCGACGAGCTCGTCATAAAGCTTGTCATAATCAGCATCATCAAGCGTAGGCTGATCAAGCGTGTAGTAAAGATAATTATGCTCGGTAATGATCGCAACAAGCTGTTGCATCCTCTCTAATTGAGCGTTCACGGAAGGCTCCTCCTTCTAATCGTCCAAAGTAGCTAATTCATTTTATACTTTCGTTATCGGTGCAAAACCGGCAAGCAATCGCTTTATGCCGATCGGAGCCGGGAATGCGATGTTAAGCTCCATGTCCTTGCCCGTACCTTTGACGGAGACAATAACGCCAATGCCCCACTTGCCATGCGAGACTCTCTCGCCAGTGGCAAACGTTCCGGGCGCGGCATCGCCCGCCGCGCCGCTGCTTTGAGCCGCCCGAGCGGCATCCAGGAGCGGCGTGCTCACCCGCACGCCGCCGCCTCTGCCGCCCATCGCGGCTGGGCCCGTTCCCCCCATGCCTGGGGAACGGCTTCCTGCGGCGCCGCCAGCTGGCCCGCGCCCTGCAATGCCGCGGCCAGCGCTGCCCTGCGCCGCTGCGCCGGTGCCGCCCGCAACGCTGACGCCGCCGCTTCGCGCGCTGCCAGCGCCAGCACGCGAGTAGCCGCCGCTGCCGCTAGAAGCACCTTCTCTTACGCTCTCCGGTATTTCCTGCAGAAAGCGAGATGGCAAATTGCTATTCGTACGGCCAAACAACGTACGCATGCGAGCGCAGGTCAGATACAGCCGCTTCTCTGCGCGGGTAATGCCCACGTAAGCAAGGCGGCGCTCCTCCTCAAGCTCCTCATTGTCCGCAAGCGCACGGCTATGAGGAAATACGCTCTCCTCCATGCCGATGATAAAAACGACAGGGAACTCAAGCCCCTTCGCGCTGTGCATCGTCATCAAGGTGATGGCATCCTTGTTCTTCTCGGCTTCTTCTTCCTCTTTGTTCAAGGAATCAATGTCGGCAATCAAAGCGAGGTCAGTCAGGAACGCTACGAGCGTCCGGTCTTCATTGCGCTTCTCAAAATCCATCGTAACGGACAAGAACTCATCGATATTTTCAAGACGCGCCTTCGACTCCAGCGTATTCTCCTGATGCAGCTCCATGCGGTACTGCGACAGCTCGAGCACCTTCTCGGTAAGCTCAGTCACCGATAAATATTCAACCATCCGGGTGAGATTGTCGATCATTTCATAAAACTCGCGCAGCAGCGTTCGCGTTCTTCCGTTCACTTCGACCTCGCCGAGATTGTTCAAGACGCGGAAAATCGATGTGCCTCTTCTCGCCGCTTCATCCGCAAGCTTCCCAACCGTCGTATCCCCAATGCCCCGCTTCGGCACATTAATAATCCGCACCAAGCTTATATCATCATCCGGATTGGAAACGAGCTTCAAATATCCGAGCAAATCCTTAATCTCTTTGCGGTCGTAGAACTTTATGCCGCCCACAATTTGATAAGGAATATCGGATTTGATCAAAATTTCCTCGATTACCCGCGATTGCGCATTCGTACGATACAATATCGCATGATCGGCAAATTTATAGCTTTTATTCACATTTTTACGAATTTCCCCGGTTACAAAATAACCTTCGTCATGCTCCGTATCCGCCTGATAAAGAGAAATGAGATCGCCGGCGCCTTGATCCGTCCACAGCTTCTTCGGCTTCCTGCCTGAATTGAGCTTGATAACCGCATTCGCAGCATCCAAAATGTTGGCTGTCGAACGATAGTTTTGCTCCAGCATAATCGTCCGCGCCTCGGGATAATCGCCTTCGAAGTTCAATATGTTCGTAATGTCGGCACCGCGCCACCTATAGATCGACTGATCGCTGTCGCCGACTACGCATATGTTATGATGCTTATCCGCCAGCATGCGCGTCAGCATATATTGCGCCCTGTTCGTATCCTGATACTCATCCACGTGAATGTATCGGAACTTATTCTGATAAAACTCAAGCACCTCGGGTACATCCTTGAACAATTGAATCGTCATCATAATAAGATCGTCAAAGTCCAGTGAGTTATTGCTTCTCAGCTTCTTTTGGTATTTCGTAAACACCTGAGCCACGATACCCTCAAAATAATCGCCGACCTTCTGCTCATACTGCTCCGGCGAGATCAACTCATTCTTCGCTCCGCTGATCGCGGCTTGAACGGCTTTTGGCTCAAACTTCTTCGTATCGATGTTCATGTCCTTCATACAGCCGCGGATAACCGACAGCTGGTCTGAGGAATCCAATATCGAGAAGCTTGATGTAAAACCGATCCGATCAATATCTCTGCGGAGAACCCGTACACACATCGAGTGAAAGGTGGATACCCAAATATCCCGTCCCGATGGTCCAACGAGCGCGCTCACCCGATCCTGCATTTCTCGTGAAGCTTTATTCGTAAAGGTGATGGCCAGAATACTCCAAGGCGCAACACGCTTCTTTTCTATTAAATAAGCAATTCGATGTGTCAGTACGCGCGTCTTGCCGCTACCCGCTCCAGCCATAATAAGCAGCGGTCCGTCAGTTGTCTGAACGGCTTCCCGCTGCGGCGGATTCAGCTTCTGCACCGCTTGCTCGATACTTATATAATTCAACATGCTCCGACTCCTTTGTTCGCATATGTTCGCCTCTTCTCAGTGTAGACAACGGCCACTCCTGTGTCAATTTGAGATATTAGGAATGCAGCCTTCCTTTTGCCAGAAAATACGACTAAACATTCAAACCTTATCGGTTATCGCAAACAAGCATAAGCAGGAAGGGCGCCTTATGCCCTACCCCTGTTCCAACTGCTTATAAAGCTGCTCATAAAGCGCCTCCGTGCGTATTTCCGGCTCGAACTTCAGATCCTTGCGGACCAGCTCCTCAAAGGATTCATAATAGCGCTGAAGCGCCCCCATGTCCTTCAGCTTTTCGTAGGCGAGAAGCATATGACGGCAGACCTCATCGGAGTAGGGTTCTTTTTCCTGCAGCTCGTTCAGCCGAAGCTCCGCTTGGAAGCCTCTTCCGATCTCGAGCTCATAGGCAGCAACGGCGATAACGATCTGCATATATAGTCGTCGGAGCTGCTCACGCCGCGCAAGGACCCATACGCGATCCAGCTCCTCCAAGTAGTCGCCCCGGTACAAGGCAAGCAAGTATTCATAATTTTTCATGTTTTGCTCTGTAAGAGTAGATTGAAACAAAAAAAAGCATCTGCGATTCCCGACCTGTGGTCATCATTGCTCATAACCATAAGGAGGATTCTACAGATGCGTCTTATTATCATTGCGTGAAAAGCTTAGAATTGCACGAAATCAGCAATTTTTCACCGCTGCTACTGTTGACAAGGCGGCAACTAGATCGCTGTATATAATGTTTCCGACGACTACCGTATGCGCAGCTTCAGCAGCAAGACGTGCTTTGTCCGCATTATCGATTCCTCCGCCATAAAATAGCTGTGCATGGGCTGTAGCTGCTCTCGCTCGCTTCACAAGCTGCATATCTCCGAATCGGCCGCTATACTCCAAATAAATAACCGGAAGACGCATCAGCCGATCGGCCATCCGCACATGTGCAATGAGCTCAACTTCCGTCAGCTCGGCTTTCGCTTCGGTTACCTTCGCCGCCGTTGCATCAGCATTCAATATAATATAGCCCTGCGCTGCCGTTTCATCCCAAGGCACAAAGGAGCCATATTCCATAAGCCCTTCGGTTTGCCGTCCCGTAATCCATTCAGCACGGCTCGTATTCAGCACAAGCGGTACAAAATAACCGTCGAAGCCGGGAACAGCACCTTCTAGGCTGGAAACTTCAAGCGCGCAGTCTACCGCATATCTGCGAATGCGAGCCATCAGATCAACCGTATTTTCAAAAGTAACGCCGCTGGAGCCACCGACGATGATCGCATCCGTACCTGAGTTGCATATTTGATCCAGCGCGTCATCGGATATCTCCCGATCGGGATCAAGTTTAAACACATGCCTCCAGCCAGAAAACCAAACCTCATTCATGAATAACCAAACCTCGCTTTTTCCCAAACATCGAATGTCGAATCATTGCTTTCCTTCTATGCTATGTCAGCAGGAATAGCGTGTCAAATGCTCTGCTGTATGAAATAAAACGCCCCATGTGGCAGGCGGGCACTGAAATGTAGTATAAGGGTGTAAAAGTAAGCGATTGGGGGTTTTCAACAGGGCATGCAAACTCGTAATCGGTCGAGCATTAGGTGCGTTTCTAGGGTTAAGCTTGCTGGTGGAAAGTGCATCGGCAGAGTAATTAACGGGAATATATCAAGTTAATTCATATGATTTCAGGAGAAAATAGAAGTTAGAAGAATTTTCTCCTGTTAAATTTCTATTTCTCGCCCTTTTGGGATAAAAAATTTTAACGGGAGAATTTCCAGTTAATAGATCTATATACCGGCGCAAGGGAGAATTAAAGGGAGTTTTTCCAGTTACTTCTTTATTTAAGAAATTCAGCTAAGAAGACTGTCTATATGCATACAAAAACGAGCCTAAGAAACGATTTGAACTGTACCCATAAGAGGGCACTTTTTTCAAAGTGTCCTGCTTATGGTCACTGTTCGATTCTAGAGGCTCGTTTAACTTTTATTATAAAAAACGCTTATTTCTTCACGAGCTGACCGCGCGTTACGCCTAATTGATTAATTGCCTTCAGACTGCGCCATACCTGCGTTCCGCTTATGCGGCCATCGAGCGCATCGCGGTAAAGCGACAACACTTCAAGCACCTTCTCTGGCGTTTCTTCCAGAAACTCAACGCGGAAGTGGGATACGCCATAGCCGACAAAGTTGCGGATATACTCTGCTCCTGATTGCTCAATCGCGTTGTATACCGTGTTGCGGCAGCCTTCGTCCACGCGAACGGGGTGCGCCATTCCGATGCGGTCCTGCAAGGAAGCGCGCTTCTCTTCGCAAGGACGTCCGCAGTTCGTAAAGTCTGTCCCTTCGCTCATGAACGTACAGTACACGCAATGCTCCGTATGGAACATCGGCAAATGCTGATGGATGACCATCTCCAGCATCCTAGTATCCGAGTTTTCCAACAAATCAATCATTTGCTGAATGTTCAGATCGTACGATGGCGTAATGAGATCAAGTCCTACATCCGTAAACAAGTTTACGGCCTTGTGGTTCGCGACATTCAGCGAGAAATCGCCGATCAGCTTTGGGAAAGGCTTATCTGGATTCGCTGCGCGTGCACGCAGGTAATAGTAAAGCGCTCCTGTGTTCCGCACGAGCACCGCATCAGGCTGCAGCTTCAATATATTCGCATGGTAGCCGTTCTCGCCCGGCATATGAATACGCGGCGTTGCCAGCGCAATCGGCTTGCCCGCTTCACGTGCAGCGGCAACAGCAGATGGGAATTGCTTAATGAATTCGAAATCGGCATAGACGTAAGAGATATCAGTTGTCACCGCTGCCTGTACCTGCTCAAGGCTGCGGCATAATGCGATCAGCTTCGCATCCTTGCCGCTATGCGGCGCCAGGATATCCTTCTTGGCTGCATCAGCCTGAAAAACATCCTCACGCGATGCTACAGCATTCTTCACATAGACAGGCGGCTTCGGACGCTCGCCCGCAAGCAGCTCTACCGCCTCGCGGCGCAGCCGGTTCAACTCGCGGATCGGCACGATCAAATCGCCCTGCAGCTCAACCTCAAGCTTCTCCAGCTGATACACGGTACCGCCTAGACGGCCTAATTGATCCTCAAGCAGCGCCGCATCCATTGGACGCTTCTGCGCTTGCTCCAGCTCAAGCTCCGTAACGACCTCAACGGTCGTTCCCTTCTGAACATCGGTCCACCACGTACGCATCGGTTGGCCGAGCGCACCGGTCACTCTTACATGAAGCGGGAACACCCGATACGGCTTCTCCGTCTCAAAGGTTGCTCTCAAGCGCTTATCGAGCGCAGGATCGCTTGTTTTCCAGACGCGATCGCCGACATGCACCTTGCGCAGGTCAACATCATTGCGGCCCGCTACCAGCTCGATCATCGTGCCTTCCTGCGCTTCGCCTTCGATCTTCACGCCTTGGCGGCGAATATCGTAGACGCGGCCGCCCTCTTCCTTCTTCGTCGGGTCCCCTGCGTCAAATACAATGCCATCTCCGCGCTTGAGCGGCGCGTCGATCCGCAGCGTAACCGCATCGCGCATAATGCGCTCTACACGGCCGAGGTAGACGCCTCGGCTTTTCGGGAACGTGCCCTCAACGAGCTGCTTGTTGTTCGTTCCCGACAGAAAACCATGCGTGAAGCCGCGCGAGAAGCTTTGCTGCAGCTCACGCACATCCTCCACCGACGGCTTCGATAAATCGCCGTCAAAATATTTATCGATCGCACGCCGATACTTGCTCACGACATTCGCGACATATTCCGGGCTTTTGAGACGCCCTTCAATTTTAAACGACGTCACGCCCGCTTGGATGAGCTCCGGCACGATATCGATCGCCGCCAAATCCTTCGGCGACAGCAAATACGCGATGTCTCCCATCGGCTGCACCTCGCCGTCAACCATCAGATCATACGGCAGCCGGCAAGCCTGCGCGCATTCGCCGCGATTGGCAGAGCGCCCTCCCCACATCTCGGAGGTGAGGCACTGACCCGAATACGACACGCATAGCGCGCCGTGCACGAAAACTTCCATCGGCAGCTTCGCCTGCTCGCCAATCGTACGAATTTGCTTTAGATTGTTTTCACGGCCAAGCACGACCCGCTCAAGCCCAAACGGCTTCGTAAATTCTACCGCTTCCGGCGATGTTATCGTCATTTGTGTTGAGCCGTGAATCGGGAAGTCCGGCGAAAGCTCGCGAATCAGCTTCACGAGGCCAAGATCCTGTACGATTACCGCATCCACACCCGCATCAATACACATTTCAATAAGCTTCTGCGCGTCTCTCAGCTCGTCTTCAAATACGAGGATGTTAAACGTCAGGAAGCCCTTTACGCCATACGTATGCAGAAAAGCCATAATTTCCGGCAATTCCTCGCTACGGAAGTTGTTCGCGCGAGCACGTGCATTAAACTTCTCTACGCCAAAAAAAATTGCATCGGCGCCATTAGCTACTGCCGCACGCATGCAATCCCAATCACCAGCCGGAGCCAGCAGTTCTATATCCGATCTTACTATTGTATCTGTCATAATAACTTGCGATCCCTCACATTCTTCAAACCTGCTTTCACTATCTTAACAAACCGCGGACATCTATACCACTACACAATACTGGCATCACGCAAAAAAGACCGGCTCCGCACGTCGGAAGCCAGTTTTAATTACTTTATGTTTACTCCTTAACAGTCAGGCCAGCAAAATGCCAGCTATCTCATCTGCACAAATTGATCAAGTCCCCGAACCCGCCCTCACCTAAACCATACATCAGCACGTGGTAGTTACATTAAACAACATACAGCCTAGTTACATGCTCGCGCACTCTTGTTACATTATTGGGCTAATTCGTTATGTTTTGTAGATATGGCCCTGCATCTACGTTAGGTCCAACTGCCCGTTGGAGGGTTGTGCTCACCTGTATGATTTCGGTTACCAACTTGTTTAGCTATCCAGTAGATCCGTGCTCCAGTTTTTCTCCTGGATCTTGAAGTCCAATTCGCGGTATTTCCTCGACAGCTCATCGACCTCTTTTTGAAGATCTACGATCTCTACGGTCGTATAAAATTTCACTTCTTGCCGGCTGTATCGTTCCTGTTTGATGGATGCCTCGCTAAGCACTTCATTCAGAATATTGCGATACTGCATGATGCGATCACGTTCCGCCAGCGCTTCTGCCAGGCTCATGCTCGTATCAAACGCGCTTAAAGCGTTCGTCTTATTAATCTTCTTCACCCAGACGGCCAAATCACCCAGCGTCCGTCTTAAATCCTCCAGCAGCTCGTTTGGCGATTCCGAAGGCGACTCTCCTTCTTGAACCTTTATGACTCTCCCAAGGCGCTGCTTGATCTGCGCCACCTTGCGTTGGCAGTCCGCTCGCATGACAAGCGCTTCCGCTAATCTCATCGCTAATCCCCTCCGCTATCTTCAGGACAAACAGTCATCCAAATATACCACTTTTATTTTCATACTATTTTTTAAAAAATGTTGGCCTTAGCCGAAAATTGAATCAGCATTATGCTGGTTTTGTTGATTTACTATGCGATTTTGGCAAATGTCGTTCCAAATATATGATCTCATTACAGAAGTGGTATACTATGTTGGACTACTAAATCAATCCATTTGATGGATTCGGGAGGTAAATGAACAAATGAAATTAGGAGTATTCAGCGTGCTTTTTGCACAAAAACCGTTCGAGGAAGCACTCGACTATATCGCCTCCAAAGGACTTGATGCCATTGAAATCGGAACGGGCGGATACCCGGGAGACGCACACTGCGACCTGGATGGATTGCTTGCAGACGAAGGTAAGCTGAAAGCGTTTAAGCATGCAGTAGAATCACGTGGATTGATGATCAGCGCGCTTAGCTGCCACGGCAATCCGCTTCACCCGCAGAAAGCCATTTCGACTGATCATGACTCGGTTATTCGCAAAACGATCGAGCTTGCCAATCGTCTTGAGGTATCGGTCGTCAATACGTTCTCTGGCTGCCCAGGCGACCATGAGGATGCCAAATATCCGAACTGGCCGGTTGCTCCTTGGCCAAATGATTTCCAAGATATTTTAAAATGGCAATGGGAAGCAAAAGTTATTCCATATTGGTCTGAGATTGCTAAGCTTGCAACTGCAGGCGGCGTGAAAATCGGCCTTGAGCTTCATGGCGGCTTCTCCGTTCACAGTCCGGCTACTTTGCTTCGTCTTCGCGAAGCGGCTGGAAATGCTATCGGCGCCAACCTGGATCCAAGCCACATGTGGTGGCAAGGAATCGATCCGGTTCAAGCTGTACAAATTCTTGGCCGTGCCGGAGCTATCCATCACTTCCACGCGAAGGATACAACAATCGATCCAATCAACGTCAATCATCATGGCGTAACCGATATGCAATCCTATAGCCTGATGCTTGACCGTGCTTGGCAGTTCCGTACGGTTGGCTATGGCCATGATCTCAAAACATGGGCAGACATCCTTAGCGCGCTTCGTCTTGTCGGCTACGACTACGTTGTCAGCATCGAGCACGAAGACGGCTTGATGTCCGTAGACGAAGGCTTCACGAAGGCTGTTCAAAATCTTCAACAAATTCTCATCCGCGAGCCGCTTGGCGAGATGTGGTGGGTATAACAGATAAACAAGAAAAAGGTCTGCCGGACTTGTCCGGCAGACCCTTTTCTATGCGACGACTTGTCACGCCATCCAAACTTTTGTGATCATAATAAAGTCGATCAATAAAAACAATGCAAGCGAAACTGTCGTAAAGCCGATCGCGAAAATGTTTTTCTTCGGACGAGCGTTCAATAGCCGAACGAGACCGATTGCGATCAAAATGGTAAAGGCAAGCATAAACCAATCAAAAGTACCAATTTTACTTGCTGCTTGAGCTGCTTCTTCTGCCAAAAACATGAAGGGACCTCCTTTTTTTCGCACGTAACCTATTTTACTATATGTTAGCTTTTTGTGGCTTCGGACGCAAGTCTGAATCGGGATTCGTAACAACTTTGTCACGATTTCCTGATAAACGTTTTCTTATAATATGGAATTGCGAAACACATACTATGGCTCATGGCTAACTTACGCATAATCGGCTCGTCATTACTCGCCTTTTTTGGACCATCGCTAGATGTGATTCATTACAGCCCGCATCTATAAATTGTCCAACTCCTCCCACAACTATAACTGCAACTCACAAGAAAACTTTTTATCTAAACGAACACAAAGAATATTGAACAGATTCTTATTTACAAAGGTATCTTATTTATTTTATTGTTAAATTCCAACTTCATTTTTCTTTATCTTTATACTAAAAAGCCTTCGTGCACGCGGTTTGCAGATATGCAAAAAAAGAGAAAGCAATCTGATTGCATTCAGACTGCTTTCTCTTCTATTATAGCCTATTCCGCAGCAGCAGCTACCTTCTGATTCTCTTTATGCAGCGCGATGGTCCGCGCGCGATCACGTTCAAGAATCGGCTTCAAGTATTTTCCTGTATACGATTGCTCCACCTTAACGACCTGCTCCGGCGTTCCAGTCGCAACGATCATACCGCCGCCGCTGCCGCCTTCCGGGCCAAGATCAATTAAATAATCCGCAGTCTTGATGACGTCCAGGTTATGCTCGATGACGAGCACCGACTCGCCTGAATCAACTAAACGATGCAATACCGTCAACAATCTATCGATGTCATGTACATGCAAGCCCGTTGTTGGTTCATCCAAAATGTATAGCGTCTTGCCCGTAGAGCGACGGTATAGCTCAGCCGCCAGCTTCACCCGCTGCGCCTCGCCGCCAGATAATGTCGTTGCAGGCTGGCCCAATTTCATATAGCCAAGACCTACATCAAGCAGCGTCTGCACCTTGCGGTGAATACGCGGAATGTTCTCGAAGAAGGCACAACCGTCTTCAATCGTCATTTCCAGCACTTCAGCAATGTTCTTTCCTTTGTACTTCACTTCCAGCGTCTCGCGATTATAGCGTTTGCCCTTACAAATCTCGCATGGAACATATACATCAGGAAGGAAATGCATCTCAATCTTGATGATTCCGTCGCCGCGGCATGCTTCGCAGCGGCCGCCCTTCACGTTAAAGCTGAATCGGCCTTTCTTATAGCCCCGCACCTTCGATTCGGTCGTACTCGCATACAAATCACGGATGTCATCAAAAACACCTGTGTAAGTCGCGGGATTCGATCTTGGCGTCCGGCCAATTGGCGATTGATCAATATCGATGACCTTCTCCAAATGCTCAATGCCCCGAAGCTCCTTATACTGGCCTGGGCGAGTCTTCGCTTTATTCAAATCACGCGCTAGCGTCTTGTAGAGAATTTCATTGACGAAGGTTGATTTGCCTGAGCCAGATACACCTGTAACAGCTGAGAATACGCCTAGCGGAATTTTCACATTTACGTTTCTAAGGTTATTTTCCTTCGCTCCGCGAACCTCAAGCCATTTATCGTTTGTCTTGCGGCGTTCAGCCGGCACCTCGATAAATTTGCGTCCGCTTAAATATTGACCGGTCAGCGAATTCTCATTCGCCATTACTTCCTGCGGCGTACCTTCGGCGATAACCATGCCGCCATGTATGCCCGCGCCTGGCCCGATATCAATAATGTAATCGGCTGCGAGCATCGTATCCTCATCATGCTCGACAACGATCAGCGTATTGCCGAGATTGCGCATATGCTCAAGCGTCTCAATCAACCGATCGTTGTCCCGTTGATGCAAGCCGATGCTCGGTTCGTCCAGGATATAGAGCACTCCCATTAAGCTGGAGCCGATTTGGGTAGCGAGTCGAATCCGTTGCGCTTCCCCGCCTGACAGTGTCCCCGCTGCACGGCTGAGAGACAAGTACTCAAGCCCGACATTGACTAGGAAGCCTAGACGGCTATTAATTTCTTTCAAAATGAGGCTCGCAATCGCGATCTCCTTCTTCGACAGCTCAAGCGATTCGAAGTAACGCTGCGCATCGCCAATGGAGAATGATGTCACTTGCGACACATTTTGCGCGTTGATCGTTACCGCCAAGCTTTCCTTGCGCAGCCGCTGTCCTTTGCAGCCAGCGCATGGCTTGGCGCTCATATAGTTCTCAATATGCTCGCGCATCATATCCGATGCCGTATCGCGATAGCGGCGTTCTAGGTTATTAACGATGCCTTCAAACGGAACATAGGCTTCTTTCCGATGGCCGAAATCATTCTCGTATAAGAAACGAACGCGCTCTCCGCCTGTGCCGTAAAGCAGCTTCTTCATCTGTTCGGGCTCAAGCTCCGATACCGGCACATTCTGGGGAATGCCGTAATGTACGCAAACGGCGCTCAGAAACTGCGGATAATAGTTGGACGTACTGCCCGCCCATGCTAAGAAAGCCGCATCCTCTATCGATTTAGTCGTATCGGGTACTAGCAGATCCGGATCGACGATCATTTTGACGCCTAAACCGTCACATTCCGGACAAGCGCCATAAGGGCTATTGAAGGAAAACATCCGAGGCTCCAGCTCATCAATGCTGAATCCGCATTCCGGACAAGCTAGGTTGGAGCTGAAGAGCAGCTCCTCTTGATCGATAATATCAACGAGCACGCGTCCTTCGGACAGCTTAAGCGCCGTTTCCAGAGAGTCCGCCAGCCTAGTCTGAATATCCGACTTGACCACAATACGGTCGACAACGACTTCAATGCTGTGCTTTTTGTTTTTCTCCAGCTCAATCTTCTCGCTAAGCTCGCGCAGCTCGCCGTTTACACGGACCCGCACGAACCCTTGCTTCTGAATATCCGCCAGCAGCTTCGTATGCTCGCCCTTGCGGCCCGAAATAAGCGGAGCCAAAATTTGAAGCTTCGTCTTCTCAGGATATTCCATAATCCGGTCAACCATCTGCTCAACCGTTTGCGATGTAATTTCGATGCCGTGCTCCGGGCAATGCGGCTTGCCGATACGAGCAAACAATAACCGCAAATAATCATATATTTCAGTAACTGTGCCCACTGTCGAACGCGGGTTGCGGCTGGTCGTCTTCTGATCGATGGAAATAGCCGGTGATAATCCGTCTATGGAATCGACATCCGGCTTTTCCATTTGTCCAAGAAATTGACGCGCATAGGCAGATAAGGATTCCACGTAACGGCGCTGTCCTTCCGCATAAATCGTATCGAATGCGAGCGAGGATTTACCAGATCCGCTCAGCCCTGTCAGTACGACAAATTTGTCACGCGGTATGGTGACGTCAATGTTTTTAAGATTGTGGGCGCGAGCGCCCTTAACAACAATTTTATCGCTAGCCAATCGTTTCTCCTCCTACTTAACCCATCTCTGCGCGCAGCTCAAGCAGCGCATCCCGCAGCTCTGCTGCACGTTCGAACTGCAAATTTTTCGCTGCGTCCTTCATATCCGCTTCCAGCCTTTGAACAAGCGCCAGACGATCCTTCTTGTTCATCTTGCCTACGCCGGCTGCAGTCAAATAATCAGCCTTCTGCTCAGCTACCTTAGTCGCTTCAATTACGTCATGCACTTTTTTGCGAATCGTTTGCGGCGTTACGCCATGCTTCTCATTATAGGCAAGCTGAATCGTACGCCGCCGTTCGGTTTCTTTTATCGCTCGATCCATCGAATCGGTTATTTTGTCGCCGTACATAATGACTCGGCCTTCGCTGTTGCGGGCCGCTCGCCCAATCGTTTGGATAAGCGCGCGATCCGAGCGAAGGAAGCCTTCCTTATCCGCATCAAGAATCGTAACTAAGGACACCTCCGGCAAATCCAATCCTTCCCGGAGTAGATTGATGCCGATAAGAACATGGAATACGCCAAGTCTGAGGTCGCGCAAAATCGCTAAACGCTCCAGCGTCTTTATATCGGAATGGAGATAGCGAACCTTGATGCCTATCTCCTTCATATAATCGGTAAGATCCTCTGACATCTTCTTCGTCAGCGTTGTGACCAGAACCCGCTCATCCTTCGCAATGCGATCGCGAATCTCGTTCAACAGATCATCGATTTGTCCTTTCGTCGGACGAACGTCAATGATCGGATCGATTAGACCGGTCGGCCTGATGATCTGCTCGATCATTTTGTCGGTATGCTCAATCTCATAAGGTCCTGGCGTAGCCGATACATACACAAGCTGCTTCGCCTTCGCCTCAAACTCCTCAAAACGGAGCGGACGGTTATCCATCGCCGAAGGAAGCCTAAATCCGTGATTGACCAGCATCTCCTTACGCGCGCGGTCACCATTGTACATCGCCCTAATTTGCGGGAGCGATACATGTGACTCATCGATGACGATAACCATGTCGTCAGGAAAATAATCGAGCAGCGTATACGGCGTGGCGCCGCGCTCCCTGAACGTAAGCGGTCCTGAGTAGTTCTCAATGCCGGAGCAGAAACCCATCTCCGCCATCATTTCCAAATCGTAGCGCGTCCGCTGCTCCAGCCTCTGCGCTTCAAGCAGCTTGCCTGCCTCGCGCAGCTCGGCAAGCCGTTCCTCCAGCTCGCGCTCTATGTTAACAAGCGCTAATTTCATCGTCTCCTCCTGCGTAACGAAATGAGAAGCCGGGAAAATAGCTATATGTTCGCGTTCGCCGACAATCTCTCCGGTCAACACATCAATTTCCGAGATTCGCTCGATCTCGTCGCCGAAGAGCTCCACGCGAATAGCCCGTTCATTGTTGGCTACGGGGAAAATCTCAACAATATCGCCGCGAACGCGGAACGTTCCCCGCGTAAAGCTTATATCGTTGCGTTTGTACTGAATATCGACAAGCTTATGCAAAATCGTATCGCGCGATTTCTCCATGCCCACTCGCAGCGAGAATACCAGCCCTCCATATTCCATCGGCGATCCAAGGCCGTATATGCAGGAGACGCTCGCTACGATAATAACGTCACGGCGTTCTAACAGCGAGCTTGTCGCCGAATGCCGCAGCTTATCGATCTCATCGTTGATGCTTGAGTCCTTCTCGATAAAGGTATCGGATGAAGGAATGTAGGCTTCCGGTTGATAGTAATCATAATAGCTCACAAAATACTCCACTGCATTATCCGGGAAAAAAGCTTTGAATTCACTGCATAGCTGAGCCGCCAGCGTCTTGTTATGAGCAATGACGAGCGTCGGCCGATTCAGCTTCTCCACCATATTCGCTATCGTGTACGTTTTGCCTGTACCGGTTGCGCCGAGCAGCGTCTGATGCCTCTTGCCCGCCTTAATACCTTCTAAAAGCTGCTCGATCGCTTTCGGCTGATCGCCCTGCGGCGTATAATCCGACTGTATTTTAAACAGCTTCGTTTCCTTTGCAAGTTCACTCACGCTTACCATCCACCTCCGTCATTCCGAATACTCTTATCATTATAGTCAATTATAGGAAATTTCATTTCATTAGCGTTTATCAAAATAAGAATGTTTGTTCCCGTATATTATACCGTTATCTTTCCTGCGGCGCAATCATCCCAAAGCAAAAAAAATACCCGCAGCTTAGTCTATTAAATTACTCCTGTCGACAACTTATAAGATTCTTTATGCACATTTGAACCTGAATTTCGAAAGTCCATAGTAATGAGCCTTAATACACGATGTCATAGGGGACTACTTCCAAAAATGTAAGTGGAAATGATGAATCGGCAGGTATTGCTAGATTTTAGCATACACC
>NZ_JBXBBJ010000052.1:0-14844 GCF_057221575.1 Paenibacillus sp. Y660
CATATCCTTAATTTGTTCCCATTGTTCATCGCTTAGTTCATACCGTCTTTGAATCATGATTGATGCTCCAATCGTTTTTCTCAAATCATATCACAAAATTCTTTAGTTTTCAGACACATCCTAAATAAACTCGATTAATATAGGATCACGCGGCGATTGCACACTCTCTGTTGGAATTGGGTAGAGGTTGATATTCTTTGGATAGAAAAATCTCTTCGAGGGATGGGTTACGGTACCCGCCTGTTATATCTTATTGAGAATATCGCTAAAGAAAAAAGCTGTACGTTTATTAAGCTAAATACCTTCAGTTTTCAAGCACCTGAGTTTTATTTAAAGAATGGTTACAACCAAGTTGCAGTATTTGAAGAAGCTCCAATCGGGAGTAAGCATTATTACTTCAAGAAAACTATTGTTTGATGTGTCAGAACTGAATCGATACTGAACTAACGGCAGTTTACAAAAGATTACGCTAACGAACGAAAGCGTTAGTTGAATAAGTATTAAGAAAATAAGGTATTTGACATATTATTCATGACCAATATGTTCGAATAGCTTAATTTATTGATTTTTTTGAAATCAGCTCTTGATAAACTGTGAAAATAAAGTTGTAGACTAGAAATATAAAGTTTTAGACTGACGGTGCTTCATTAACTAACGAGCAGATTAACGAAACCTTTATAGGTCCTTGATATGCTTGAAACTCAGTAATTTGGGGTTTCCACCGCCCACTTCTACTTTCACTTCATCAATTCCGTAAGAAATGTGTGGTCCATAATAAGTATTGATTCTTAAAGTGATTTCGTACGCACCACCGATACCGTACAATTGCTTCACTTTCGTAATTTCGGTGTCCCATGCTGCCCATGTGGGCTGTTTTGTATATAGTTCTTCAATGGCTTTGTCAATGGTGGGACGAAGGCTGTTTATTAAAGCATATTTAATTGTTTCACAAAAGTCAGTATCTGCTTCAACAATAGGAGCAACATCTTCATTCTGTGGCGCTGAAAAAACAGCAGTTGTAAGGCTAAAGAGCAGTACACATGCAACAAGAGTATTTTTTATCAAAATTAGAACCCTCACATATTTTTTAGTTTAGTTGTTAGTCGTTCCCATTAATGCCCCGAATTACACAATTTTGAATCGTCGAAGGGGAGTTGTTCGCTCTGCTCACTCGAAATGATTCAATTTCCTCACTCAGACTCATGAATTCGCAGGATTTCACCCTAAGATAAATAGGAACATTCCTGTTGAGGCTAAGAAATAGCCTTTGTCAAAAAAGGAGCGCCTCGGTATGATGGGTTTGTCGACAACACATCAAGGAGGCGCTCTTACTATGAAGTTTAAGCAATCAGACGCACAAAATCAACGGATTGAACGAATTACCACCTCGCATCTCGTCGTAGGGATCGACATGGCCAAAGAAACTCACGTGGCACAGTCCACAAATTTCCGAGGAATCGTCATTTCAAAACGACATCTCTCGTTTTCGAATTCTATCGAAGGTTTTGAAAAATTAAGCCGCTGGATAACTGAATTACAGCAGAAACATCGATTAAAGAGGCTCATCATCGGCATGGAGCCAACCGGTCATTACTGGTTTAACCTGGCAAACTGGTTATCAGATAAGGGATTACACGTGGTTATGGTTAACCCTGCTACGACGAAGCGTAATAAAGAAAATCGAGATAACAGTCCATCAAAGAACGACCCCAAAGATGCACTTGTCATCGCAGATTCAGTAAGTCGAGGCTTTTACTATGAGTACACGCGTCAATCGCTTGTGTTTCAACGCTTACGGACCATAATGAGTGATCGCGAATTCTGGGTGTCGAACAGTGTACGCCTGCAGAATCGAATCATACGCTGGTTGGACATTCGCTTTCCTGAGTATCCATCCGTATTCAAAGATTGGACCTGTAAGCGATCATTGGCGACTCTCAAGACATTCCCTTGCCCACGAGATTTGGAGACGTATACTGTACAGGACATCATCAATGCTTGGCGAGTCCATATGCAGCGCGCTGGGGGTTCTATGGGGATTGAGAAGGCTGCACAGCTCATCGCTCACGCTAAACGCAGTGTCGGAGATCGAACCGCATTAGAAGAATCGAAGGCAGATTTAATACGGCTCATTCAAGAATATGAACGAGTTACCACCATGCTTGAACAGATTGAAGAGGACATCGAAGCTCTGCTTTCTGAGATTCCTATGGCGCAGCAGCTTCGCACCATAAAAGGTCTCGGGAAGATCTTCACCGCGGCCATACTAGCAGGCACAGGAGATTTAAGACAGTATGCGCATGGACGTCAGGTATTACGGAAAGCTGGCCTAAATTTGGCTGAAAGTACGTCAGGAAAGCGAAAAGGACGAATTGTTCTTTCGAAACGAGGAGACTCCGCCTTGCGAAAATACCTCTATCTCGCGACGGTTCAACTCGTTTGGAATAACCCCGTGTTCCGCCATCTGCATGAGCATAATGTGCAAGAAAAGAAGATGAAAAAGCAGCAATCCATATTTAAGTTAATAGGAAAGCTGGCACGAATTCTAGTTGGTATTGTTCAACGAGGAGAAACGTTCACGCCAGAGAAAACCGTCGTTGCATGGGCAGAAGCAGCTTAAGTTTAGAAGTAATCACGTATATTGACTCATTCGCAGGATTTCAAAAAGAAAACACGGAGGACCGAGTTCGTTACCCATAAGGGCTCAGACCCATCCGCTAAACGCTATCGGTCTCCACACCTTGGACAGGTATAACGAAGGAATGTAAGGGCAGTGACCCGTTGAGATTTGGGAGGGTGAACCTCCAGGGATCATGTGGAGTATGCGTGCAGTAGAGTTAGCCTGGGGAATATTTCCTGAGTATTCCTCTATTTCCGCATGCCCAGCCCACCACCTCAACCGGCAGCAACTGCGTTGCTTCCTGAGATGGACTTGATCCAAGATGACGAAATCCTGCGAATGAGTGAGTATATGTGAGATAAACCCTTAAAACCGAGGGACGGGAAACGTTAGTTCAACGAACTATGTGGAGCATTTTGTATTCGATAGCAGTTCTATTTCTTCATTACTTATGAGTGTTTTTAGTCTTGCAGAAAAGGACTCTTTGTAGTGAGAATGTACTTAGAAAATATTCTGTATTTAAGGGGAAGCGACCCCCTTCGACCCCTACCAGGAAAAGCCCGACCTTTAGAAGGTCGAGCTTTTTAAAATTATCTTTTTATTGAAAACAGATAATATAAAGATGAAAGTGAAAATAGCAATGTCTAAACGAACTTCCGACTAGTCTTCTTCCCATCACAGCTAAATACGATCTTTTTATCCTCGACGAATGTTTCGAGATGAACGTTTTTCCCCCAAAGCTGAACAACATGAGGCAGGGTTCGTTCCACATATTTGAGATCTAGTTCCATGCCCTCATATTCGTGTATGAGATAGAGCTCACCCACACGATTAAAATCCCCATCCTTAACCATCAGGCTAGGAAACCCGCCGTTGACTTTAGAATAAACAAGCTGATCACGGATATTCTCCCAAGACTTATCCGTAATTTTCCACTCGGGCCCTTTTTTCTCGAAAATGTACAGATCCAGATCATTGACCAAATCCTTAGTCAGGTAGTTGCGGAGGAAGGAGATGTCCGAATCCAACTCGCGAACCTCGAACATTTTTTCTCTGCCTTTTCCGGGCACACGTCCAAAGCGTGCCTGTTCTTCTTTGGTAGGGTTATCGAAACGCTTTTCGATATCCTCAAATATCTTAAGTCCCAAATAGTAAGGATTCAAGCTATGCCGAGACGGCTGAACGACGGAGGAGTTGAGCTTGGCGAACTCAATCGTTTCGTCGCTAGTGAGATCAAGCTCACGAATGATTCGCTGATGCCAATAGGAAGCCCAGCCCTCATTCATGATCTTTGTCTCAATTTGCGGCCAGAAGTAGAGCATCTCATCGCGCAGCATAGAAAGGATATCCCGCTGCCAATCCTGTAGAGTTGGCGAGTATTCCTCAATAAACCACACGACATCTTTCTCAGGGCGTGGCGGGAATCGTTTGGCGTCAGCAGCTTGCGATTGAGCAGCGGATGCAGCGGCAGCCGTACGATCGGGATCAAGATTCCAAAGATCGTCATACTGCGAAGCAGGGATATTCCATTCGGAGCGCTCACTGTCTTTTTGAACCATTTCAATGTAGCGTTTCTTATCTAATTGATAAGGTTTAATGAGCGTAGGGTCGACATGCTCTTGAATAGCGAGAATAGCATCAATAAATTTCTCAACGGCATCCGTGCCGTAGTCCATTTCATATTGATGAATGCGCTCGGCAGTAGCAGACATGCTCTCCACCATGTTGCGGTTGGTCACACCGAAGCGGGCATTATTTTTGAAAAAATCGCAATGTGCCAGTACATGGGCGACGATAAGCTTATTTTGGATCAAGGAATTGCCATCAAGAAGGAAAGCATAGCAGGGGTTGGAGTTGATGACGAGCTCATAAATTTTGCTTAGTCCAAAATCGTACTGCATCTTCATCTTGTTAAAGGTTTTGCCAAAGCTCCAATGACTGAAGCGGGTCGGCATACCGTACGCACCAAACGTATAAATGATATCCGCAGGGCAAATCTCGTATCTCATTTGGTAAAAGTCGAGCCCAAAGCCTTGCGCGATTTCCGTTATTTCATCGATGGATCGCTCCAGCGCGCGAATCTCATCCTGATTCATTCGTCATCCCTCCGCATTCGGAAAATACGATTCATACCATGTGTATGAAGGAGTGGCCAAGGTTATGACAACAATAAAAAAATGATTCTAAAAAGCAATTAGCAAAGGTAAATGCAGAATGATGTCGAATACTTGTAGAATAAAGTCACATTTTGACAAAAAAACTTCAATTTCAGTAAGGAAGGAACTTCAGCTTGATCCAAATCTTACTTTTACCCGTCATCCATGGATTACTTTATATTATTGCGGCTTGCTTGCTATTCCTCGTCGTTTCGCCTAAGTTTTTGTTTCAAAGCAAACGGCGCAATCTGTTTTTCGTAATCATTCTTATCGTTTTGAGCTTTATCTATCTCGGACTAGAGCAGCAAAACCCCGTTGTCTACGCGTTGCATCTTACTCCTCTCTCGATAGCGCTGGCAGCTCTGTTTGAGGGGGTCATTCCTGGCGTTGCGACATGGGTAGCATTCGTCTTTTGCGGCATCTTTATTGTAGGTACCGACTGGCTTCCCACCATTTTGGCATGCTCCATACTTTTAGCGCTTGGCTTGATTCTGCACGATCGCCTTGAAGACGCCTCACTGCGCCGAATGTCCTTATTGTCGGCAGTACTCGTCGCGGTTCATTTAGGTATATATCTATCTGCCCTATGGATGCAAGGCAAGATATTCCCTTTTCAAATGACCATTACAATCGTCCTCATAACGCTAGTTTCCTCTCAGCTCACGAGCTATATCTATTTCTATGTCAAGCACCAAGAGAGATTACAGAGCGAGCTCATTTTATCAGAAAAGTATCAATTAATCGGCCAGATGGCCGCATCCATTTCTCATGAAATACGCAACCCGCTGACAACGACAAGAGGTTTTTTGCAATTGATGAGTAAGGAGGATCTGAGCAAAGAAGCGTTCGAGCGTTACCGCACCTATGCTTTTGAGGGAATTGACCATGCGAATAGCATCATTACCGATTATTTGAATTTCTCCAAACCGAATTTAGAGGAGCCGAAGCTGCTTAATGTAAAAGAAGAAGTAGACGGAATCGTTCAATGGCTTCAGCCGTTTTCAGTCCTTTCTAACATTTCAGTAGAAATCCATCACATGAGGGTTGAACCGATGTATATTATGGGCGAGCCGAAGAAATTTCAACAATGCTTGCTTAATGTTATGAAAAATGCGATCGAATCGATGTCTAGCGGTGGCGTATTATCGGTACATACTCGGCTGGAGCAGGGGGAAGTCCAAATTCTCATACGAGATACGGGAATTGGGATGAGCAGCAAGCAGGTGAAAAGGCTGGGCAATCCGTATTTTACAACGAAGGAGAGCGGTACAGGGCTTGGATTAATGGTCGTAATAAGCTTGGTTAAAGCGATGAATGGCAAAATCCATTTCAGAAGCAAGCCGAATGAGGGAACGATTTGCGAAATGCATTTTGAACTCGCGCTGAAACGTTAAAGAACCCTTGAAGGGCCGCCGCTTGGAGTGTTATTTCCGAGTTGGGACAGGCTTTTTCAAAGGTTTTTTTCATTTTGCTTAATGCCGTACATCGCTTGGTCAGCATCTCTTATCAGATCTTTTAGGCTGTTGCCTGTGCCATGAGTTTGGCTAATGCCGATGCTTGCGGAAATATGAATGGTCTTCCCGTTGATGGAGAATGGCTTTTTGATCGATTCATTAATTTCTCCGGCGACCCTATCAATATCATGGTTATCAACCAAATGCTGAAAGCAAATTAAGAACTCATCTCCGCCATACCTGACCAGGGTATCGGTTTTTCGTACGCCTTGCTGAAGCCTAACGGCAATTTGGAGCAGAAGCAGGTCGCCAAAGTCGTGGCCAAAAGAATCGTTGACCTCCTTGAAGTCATCGATGTCAATGAATATCACGCTAAACTGCTTGTCCGAGTCGCTGTGATACATATGGGACAAATATCTACGATTATATAAACCAGTCAGGCTATCTGTAACACTCGCATTTTCTAAATCCAGAATGTAACCCAAAAAAACGGCCATAGATTCAAGGAAGCCGAGCTGCCGTTCATCAAACAGAATCGGCTTGCTATGTATGGCGCAAATGGCACCAAACAACTGCTGATCAGCTGTTTTTACAGGAACGCCAACAAATGAGTGTGCGCCAAGCTGCTCGGCATTCGGAAGAGAGGCAGTACGCTGATCGTCTAGGATGTTAGGAATACAAAGAGTGTGTGCGGATTGCCTCAATACGAGGCTGCTATAGCATTTTAGCAATGGAAGCAGGGGATTGTCTTGAATGGAATTTTCATGACTGCCGAATGCTCGAATGATTCTGCTACCCGTATCATCCATGGTCATAACGATTAATGTATCTACTTGAAGATAGTGCTTCAGGGTGTCAATTATATGGTCGGCCGCATCTTCTAGTGAGCGTGTAGGACTGCTCATGATCTCAACTCCTGCCGTATGGTTGAAACATTGGAATTACCTTATAGTTCCATAGTAGTCTATAAAGAGGACTAACTCAAGGAACAAATGAAGTTTATTAGGATATTTGAACTATTTTTTCTGCTGAATTCAATCCTATACGGCTTAAAAAAGTACTATTCACATCCATTGCAAATGAATTAATGATATAGTTAATTCGTTGTCGCAAAATTAATACTTGAATTAATCTATCGCTTATAGTTAAATGTTAATGAGTGTGCAGATTAACGATTAACTTACTAATTAATGATTACATTAACTTAATGATGAAGTAATGAGCGTGGCTAACAAAGCATCAATGATCGTGGATTAAGCTATAGGTGAAGCAATCAGGGTATCACGAAGCCGCATTTGCGGCTTTTGGGATGCCCTTCATTTATTATAGAATAGAGATAGGGGGGATACCGATGATACATGCCAATACGGATGAGGCTTGGCTGCCGTTATATGAAGCTTTGGCTAGCCCAGTCAGGCTATCCATTATTAATCAGCTGGCTACGAACATGATGAATGTGAAGGAGCTGGCGGAGTCGGTCGGTCTAAGCAGCGCCATTGTAACCATGCATATACGCAAGCTCGAAAAAGCGGGTATCGTGCAGACGAAGATGGTTCGCAAGGACGGAGGGACGCACAAGATTTGCTCGCTTGCGGAGCGTTCCATTGCAATCGAGCTGCCGCATCCGGCACAGGATGTGAAGAAGGTGCATGATGTCAGCGTGCCAGTGGGCCATTTTACACAGTTTGAAGTGTTTCCGACCTGCGGCATCGCCACAGTAGACAAGCTGATCGGGCAGTTTGATGATCCGCGCTTCTTCTTGGAGCCGGAACGAATGAACGCCGGTATTTTATGGTTAGGAAAAGGCTACGTCGAGTACAAGGTCCCTAACTATTTGCTCTCGGGGCAGCGTCCCGTAGCGCTGGAAATTACGCTTGAGCTCGGCTCGGAAGCGCCTGGCGTAAATGAGAACTGGCCGTCAGATATTAACTTTTCACTGAATGGGATGGATATCGGCATGTGGACGAGCCCTGGCGACTATGGCGAGGTGCGGGGACGGTTCTCGCCAGCTTGGTGGGGAGATCGCGTCAACCAATACGGGCTGCTGAAGGTCATTCGCATTCAAGAGGATGGCACGCTGATCGACGGTCAGCATATGTCAACCATCGGAATCGGAGAGATTGGGCTTGACCGCAACTTCTGGACTTTTCGCATTGGCGTAAGGGAGGATGCTGTGCACGTTGGGGGCTTGACCATATATGGCAAAGGGTTCGGCAATTACAATCATGACATCATGTTCCGGGTGTTTTATGAGGATGCGCGCGGCGTTTAATGCAGCTTAGCTGTTATTTACAAGCGCGCTTGTCCTCGCAATATCTTCGATTTCGAATTTCCTCTTTTCTATCTGTATGGTTAGGTTGTGTATGCCAATTTCTGTTTCAAGAAGATATAATGAGTATAATAGCTAGATTAAGCCTTTTTTACTCGGAGGAACAAAGATGCTGACCATGTTCGCCTTTCTCAAAAAATACCGTTTTACCGCCTATGTCGCTCTACTTCTCATGCTGACCGAGCTGATGGTAGAGCTGCTGCAGCCGTATATTATTTCCAAAATGATCGACGATGGAATCGGGAAAGACAATTTAACCGTAGTGCTTCAGTGGGGCGGCTTCTTAATTGGCTGCTCGATCGCAGCTTTTGCAGCAGGCATTCTCAGCTCCTTTTACGCCTCTCATGTCAGCCAAAGCTTTGGATTTGATTTGAGAGAGCGGCTTTATGACAAAGTGCAATCGTTCTCATTTGCCAATTTTAATCGTTTCCCGGAATCCTCGCTTATTACAAGACTAACTAACGACGTCACACAGCTGCAAAATACAGTGTTTATGGGACTGCGCATTATGCTCCGCGCTCCGCTGCTCGTAATCGGAAGCATCGTGATGGCGTTTATCGTACAGCCGAGCCTGGCGATTTGGCTTGCTATAGCAATTCCATTTCTAGCGATATTTCTACTCTGGGTGCTTAAGAAGGGAGAGCGATTATTTCGTTCTGTACAGCAGCAGCTGGATCAAGTGAATGGCGTCATGCAGCAAAATTTGATCGGGATGCGAATCATTCGTGTGTTTGTCCGTATGCGGCATGAGTCAGGGCGTTTTGCCCGCTCGAGCGAGCAGTTGATGGACCGCACTGTTGCGGCGCTGCGCTTGACGGAGGCTACAATGCCAATTGTCTTGCTTGTCTTGAACGCGAGCGTTATGGCGGTGCTTTGGTTCGGCCGAATCGAGCTGGATACAAACGGAGCAACCGTAGGTGAAGTAATTGCCATCGTCAACTATGCGACCAGAACGATTGGAGCCATGTCGATTATGTCCATGATTGTAGTCAACTTCTCAAGGGCGCGCGCTTCTGCGCAAAGAATTGAAGAGGTTATTTTGACTGATATCGACTTGACAGACTCTACGGACAGCGATGAAAAGGCAAAGCTTCATAGCGGCAGCGTTTCTTTTGAGAAGGTTTCGTTTCAATATCCCGATTCTGACGAGCTCGTATTGCAACAAATATCTTTCCAGGCAAAGCCAGGCGAGACGATTGCGATCATGGGAGCGACAGGCTCTGGAAAGTCCTCGCTTATTCAGCTTATTCCGCGGCTATATGATGTACAAGCGGGCGAGATTCGCGTAGATGGGATAGATAATCGGATGCTGAAGCTGGGCCAGCTGCGCAAGCAAATTGGATATGTTCCTCAAGAAATCATGCTGTTTACCGGCACCGTGGAGGAGAATATCCGCTGGGGCAAAGTGGATGCTACGCTCGAAGAAATTATGGAGGCTGCCAAGCTGGCGCAAATTCATGACACGATTATGAAGCTGCCGGAGCAGTATGAGACCATCGTTGGGCAAAAAGGCGTTAATCTATCAGGCGGACAGAAGCAGCGCCTCACTATTGCGAGAGCTCTCGTAAGGAAGCCTGTTATCTTGCTGCTTGATGACAGCACGAGCGCCTTGGATGTGCAGACGGAAGCCAAGCTGCTTCAGGCGCTGAAACAAATGAAATGTACGACCTTCCTCGTCACGCAAAAAATAAGCTCCACCGCATCGGCTGACTCCATCCTCTTGCTGGACGATGGTCAATTGCTAGCGCAGGGCAAGCATGAACAGCTGACTAGGGAATCAATCCTATATCAAAAAATTTACGAATCACAGTTCGGGAAGGAAGGTGTATCCCGTGCTTAGTTCATTAAAGGAACCTTTCCAGTATCGCAGACCCGAAGCTGCTGCCGAGGCGGCAGTAGAAGGACAGACAGCAGGGGGCAAAGGCAAACGTAAGCCTAGAGCCAAAAACACCTCACAAACGCTGAAGCAAATGTGGAGCTATCTAATTGCTTACAAAGGCAGGTTAGCTGCTGTCATTGTCATGGTTATGCTAAGCTCAGCTTTTTCGCTTCTTGGCCCTTATTTGGCAGGAACGGCGATTGATCATTTTTTGATAAATAGGGACAGCGGTTTTGTAGTCTTTCTGATCGGGATGGCTGTTGTCTATGCGCTTCATTCCGTTACAATGTGGCTGCAAAGCATTTGGATGATCACGATTTCGCAGAAAACGGTATATCTAATGCGGGTTCAATTGTTTGAGCATTTGCACCGGCTGCCGATTCCTTATTTCAGCAAGCGTCAGCATGGGGAACTCATGAGCCGTGTAACGAACGACATTGAAAATGTAAGCTCATCTCTAAATAGCTCGGTCATTCAAGTGTTTTCAAGCGTGCTTCTGCTCATTGGTACCGTTAGCGTCATGCTGTCGCTCAGTCCGCTTTTAACTTTGCTTTCCTTTCTCGTTGTACCGCTCATGCTCCTTGGCATGAAATGGATTACGAAGCAAACGGGACGGCTATTCAAGGCTCAGCAGCGCAATCTTGGCGATCTGAATGGATATATAGAAGAGACGTTGTCCGGACAGCGTATCGTGAAGGCCTTTTCTCAGGAGCAGACGGTTATTGCCGCGTTCAAAGAGCGCAATGAGCGCATTCGCGTGTCAGGCTTCTGGGCGCAGACAATATCGGGGTTTATTCCGAAGCTGATGAACGCGCTTAACAATTTAAGCTTTGCTATTATTGCCGGGATCGGCGCGATCTTTGTGCTGAATGATGCCATTACGGTCGGTGTCATCGTTATTTTCGCAGAGTATTCAAGGCAGTTTACGCGGCCGCTTAATGACCTTGCAAATCAGTGGAATACGCTGCTATCGGCGGTTGCCGGCGCGGAGCGGGTGTTCGACGTGCTTGGCGAGGAAGAGGAGCGCAAGGATGAAGGCGCTGCTAGCGAGCTGGCTGAAGTCAAAGGCACAGTCATATTCGATCATGTTACGTTCGCATATGAGGGACGCACGGCTACGATTAACGATGTAACCTTCAGTGTGTCTCCCGGAGAGACGATTGCGCTGGTTGGTCCGACGGGAGCGGGCAAGACGACGCTTATTCAGCTGCTGTGCCGCTTCTATGATCCAAGCTCAGGCAGCATCTTGATCGACGGGCATGACAGCCGGGAGCTTAAACGTGAAAATTTACGCTCGCATATGGCATTCGTAATGCAGGATCCCTTTCTTTTCGAGGGGACAATCCGCGATAATATTCGTTATGGCAAGCTTGACGCGACCGATGCAGAGGTAGAGCAGGCGGCGAGGCTTGCGAATGCGCATTCTTTTATCAAGCGCCTTAAGGATGGTTACAACGCTATTCTCAAGCCGGACGGCAGCGGTATCAGCCAAGGACAGAAGCAATTGCTTGCAATTGCAAGAGCTATACTTGCCAATCCTTCCATACTTGTGCTGGACGAGGCTACCAGCAGCATCGATACCGTCACTGAAATTAAAATTCAGGAAGCGCTGCAGCGGCTTATGCATGGCAGGACCAGCTTCGTTATTGCCCATCGGCTGAATACCATTCAGCAAGCGGATCAAATTGTAGTGCTGCAGGATGGCGCGATCATTGAGAAAGGGTCCCATGCGAAGCTATTGGAGCAGAAGGGCTTCTATAGCTCGCTCGTCAATGGCCAGATGAATAATGGGTTGCTGGTCGAATAAACGTTCATCAGCGGCTTAATATTGCAACTATTTATAAGTAGTTGGAGTATTAGTAGATATAAACAAGGAGGTGGGAAGTATGACTATTGCCCAGTGCGCAAGCTGTGGACACAACAACGATATCGATTCGTCATTGCTCATGGCAGCAGATTGCTCCTCTTGCGGCAAAAAGCTGATTGAAGAAGCCGTTCCCTACGAAGTTTCCCATAAGGAGTTAGAGGCATCCTTGCATTTAAATAAAGACAAAGCGCCAGATGAAGTTGATATCAATCAGTGGGTCGGAAAAATCGGCGACTACGAGAAGCAAACGAAGTATGTGGAGGAGGGCTTCTGGGCGAAGGTGAAGCGGCATGCCGCAAAGGTTCCTTTCGCTAAGGAAGTCGTTACGCTTTATTATTGCTCGGCTGATCCGAAGACGCCGATTGGAACTAAGGTTACGGCAATTGGTGCACTTGCCTATTGGATTTTGCCGATTGATTTGATTCCTGATTTTTTGCCGGTAGCTGGTTTTGTTGACGATGCGACAGCTGTCTGGGTTGCCTATAAGGCGATTAGCGGGCAAATTACGGATGAGCACCGCGAGAAGGCGGAGCAGTTTTTTATTTTGAACAAGAACGTTAAGCTGATCAATCCGCAGCCCTAACGAAAGCATCGAACAAGGAGGACGCCCCCTAAGGACGTCCTCCTTATTTTTTTAAGGAAAGGGATGTCAGAATAAGCTCCAATCAAACTCATGGGACAACGATTCAAGCAGAGCAACCCCAGCGATGCTGTTTCCTTTGCGATTCAGGGACGGACCAACTAAACCGATGCCGAAACGACCAGGCACTAGCGTTAAAATACCGCCGGATACGCCGCTTTTAGCGGGCAAGCCTACTTGAATGGCAAACTCGCCGGAGGCGTTATACATGCCGCAAGTAATCATAAATGTTTTGGCGATTTGCACATAGCGGCGGGGGATAAGCTGTTCTCCGGTTAGCGGATTTTTGCCGTTATGCGCAAGCACCAATGCCATTTGAGCCAAATCGGCGCAGGTGACGCTTACGGAGCAATGGCGGAAATAAACGTCGAGCACATCCTCTACAGAACCCTCGAGCACTCCGTTGTCTTTTAGAAAATAAGCCATGGAACGATTGAGGTTAGCCGTATCGGATTCAGAGCGGTAGACGTCCAGGTCATAGCTCAGCGAGTCATTATTAGAAAGAAGGCGAAGGAAATCGAGTACACGAATGGATTTTTCGGTAGAGCTGGCACCTCCAATTAATGAAGAGATGGCAATTGCGCCGGCATTGATAAGCGGATTAAAAGGAATGCCTGGCTGCACAAGCTCTAGCTTTAGCATAGAGTTAAAATTGTCGCCAGTCGGCTCCATGCCCACTTTGTCAAAGACAGCGTCTTCGCCATTGTCCATAAGCGCTAGAATGAGCGTGAATACTTTGGAAATACTTTGCATGGTAAAAGATATCTCTGCATCTCCAGCTGAAATGGAATGTCCTTTTGCATCGATAATATGAATGCCTAATGCGCCTATTGGTGATTTGGACAGCTCAGGAATGTAAGAGGCAACTTTCCCATAACTGCATTGCTGTCGACTTGATTCAACCCAATGCGGCAGAAGCGCTTGGAGACGATCGATTTCGGTTAATGACATTGTGATGCTCCTTCCGCAGAATGAATTAATAATCTATATACTTATTCTATAATACCTGAATCCGTGATATAAATATCTGATTTTCATAGATTGAAAGAGTATTATGGAGTAAAATAGAGATAACAGCTCGTTTGTTGCTGTTTTCAAAATACACCTATGAGGTGAACTCGGCTAAATTTACACTGGAATCTTCCAATGATTATCTTACTTCGCGTGCCGGGCTCATTCTTATCGGTCAACTGCTTGCCGGTACGCATTTAAATAAACGTCTTAATTTGTCTAAAGCTGGTGAGGCTAGAGTGCCTGACATCTCCCATTCCGATAATGTTCGTGCTTACTTGGGACTGCTCTGCCAAGGTAAAAGCGACTTTGATCATATCGAACCCTTTCGAAAAGATGAGTTTTTCGCTCGCGCTCTAGGCATTCGCAAGCTAACTTCCAGTCCGACCCTGCGTCAACGGTTTGATCAAGCTGCGCCTTCGAGAGAATGGCAACGGATTCTGCTCGAAGAATCCGCGGATTTACTAAAACGAGCCAACGCTCCTTTAACGCCGGTCAAGGTGACCTGCAGCCATGAAGAGGAACGATCTTACATGCCATTGGATATGGATGTTTCGCCCTTTGACCATTCAGGTACGAAGAAAGAAGGGATTTCTCGTACGTACAAAGGCTTTGATGGTTATGCTCCGTTCTTCGCCTACCTCGGCCAGGAAGGTTATGGCGTGAACGTAGAACTACGTGAAGGCAAAACACATGGCCAGAAGGATGCCGATGATTTAATCGATAGGAGCATTCGCTATGCAAGGCGCATCACGGATCTGCCACTGCTGGCTCGCCTAGACGGCGGTAATGACGCAGCAGATAACGTCAATCTCCTTATTGATCAAGAAACCGACTTTATTATTAAACGCAATCCACGTAAAGAATCGAAAGAGCAGTGGTTACAGT
>NZ_JBXBBJ010000053.1:0-13231 GCF_057221575.1 Paenibacillus sp. Y660
TCATAGTAGAGCGTCCTCCTTGGATGATAGGTAATAAGGGCTTTGACCCCGTGCAACCCTATCGTACCAGAGGCGCTCCTTTTCATTCAAAGGCCATTTCTTAGCACCTACAGGAATTTTATTGCTTACAAATTTAAGCTAATCCATTATTTTTAGAGTGAATAACGGATTCTGAGTCCGATAGTATCTAGAAAACAGCAGATTTAAAGCATATAACGGATTCTGTGTCCGCAAAAGGTTCAATGGATATCGCTTGTTATTGACTATTTTGTAATTCCAATTGCAATTGATGAGAGCAGGACTCTTTTAAGACGATAAGACCCTTTTTACAATTTTTTCCGCAACGCTCTCGGCGGTCTTCAAAGAACCAGCTATCATCGCTTGCCTAAAATAATCAAATATAGGCTGACCTTCTACGCTGCGCGCTTCTGCCTGCATATCCGTGTCAACCATGCCTGGGTCTACCTTATAGATTGTAACTGATCGATGCTCCTCAAGCTGGAAGCATGATGTGAACATATTTATAGCCGATTTCGATGCGCAGTAAATGCTCATACCGGCTGCTGCATTCTGGGCTGAGCCTGATGAGACATTTACAATTATTCTGTGCGCATCCCAAAGCTCTGTCTCCTTTATTGATGATTGAGTAAGCAAAAATGGAGCAAGCAAGTTAATTTGTACATTTCTAATCAAGTCTTCAGAGGAGCAGCAATCGATAGCGCCAAGAGGCGTTACTTTTGCTGCATTATTAATTAATGTAATGGATTCTATATCGGAATGATTCATAAGTTTGAGCATTTCATGCATGAAAGTAGAGATACCCTCTACGTTCAGCAAATCATATTTCATAAAATGAAACTCACAGTTATGTTCTGCTGCAAGTGAAATTAGGTTATCATTCTCGCTTCTTGATATCGAGAAGATAAGGTGGTTAGGCTTTATAAGCTGCTTGCAAATTTCGAAACCTAATCCACGAGACGTACCTGTCACTATAAATGCTTTCAACGTACACCTCCCTACCTTATGCCTCCTGCTCATCCAAGAACTGCTTTATCGATAAATAAAGCTTATCCCGCTCCTTCTCGCGTATGGCATGTCCAGAGTCAGCAAATTCTTTGACGGTTACCGCAGTGAACATATCCTTGTAATGCAACAAATCCGCTTCGCTTATCAATGAGTCTTCAAGCATACCTCTAATAACCATGGCGGGAAGCGCAAGCTTAGCCTCCATCCGTATTTGGGTTGATTCCCGTTGTATGCCTTTTACCGCCTGCTGCCTAATGAACTTATTTCTGCCCGTTGGAATCAGATATTGGTTGATATAGTGGTCAGCCCATTCGGCAGACATTTCTTTATGTTCAGCAGGATAGTCCTCGACAATAAGCGATACGATCTGATCTGCATGATTTTGAGCAAACCCAAGCGCATAGGATACACCGCGAGAGTTGCCCATCAAATGGAAACGTTCAATACCTGTCTCCTGAACAACCGCTGACAAATCAGACACATGATCCGTCAAATCATATTTGGTTCGCGGCGTATCGCTTCGGCCTCTCCCGCGAAACGAGAGAACGATCGCTCTTCGCGGCAGCAAATAGGCCAACAAATCCTCATATTCTTCTGCCGCTTCCGATAATCCTGGGCAAATAATGATAGGTGTGAGCTGATGATCAGCCACACGCAAAGTATCCAGATAATGAATATTAACATCTTGATTAGCAGCTAGACCTGATTCAAACATAGGTAAACCCCCTCAAGCGATTCCTAATCATCAATCATCTTTCTCTAGCAATAAGGAAACACTTATCTGTTTGGGTAAAGCCGATACGCGAATAATACTCGACAGCTGTAGGCGCAGAAAGTAGTACGAGTGAAACTTCCGCGCCAAGCGACTCGCGTAAGCTGTCGACCAACTGCTTGCCAATACCAAGACGTTGATACGCCTTGTCGACTGCCAGATCCGAAAGATAACAGCAATACGCATAATCCGTAATGGCGCGAGCAACGCCAACAAGTTTATCGCCGTCCCGGGCGCTAATGATAATGTCAGCGTTATCAATCATTTTTTGCAAACGCTCTAAATCCTGAAAGGGGCGCTTTATGCCTGAGTTTGCGAATACTTGCGAAAGATCAGACGCAGATAATGCTTTACTATTTTCATAGCGAATCATAGTTGCCCTCCATGACCATCCTATTGTTTATTCCGGAATGCCAAAATGTGAGCAACGTGATGGTTGCCATGCCAAGCGTAATTTCCGAGTGTATAGTCTAGTGCATAGGTTTCTTTCGACCCCGGGTGGAAAAATAGCTTTTTAAAATCCGCGTCCGTCAATGATCGCAGTAAAATGGCCCATCTCTTGTGCAGATGGTCAAGAAGGGCTAATGAAAGCTCGATATCCGCATCTACTGTATCATGAAGCTCTGCCCACCGCTCCTCGTAATAGGGTTTGATCGTTGGAGTCTCTTCTGTCAATGCAAGCTTAAAACGTATGTAACTGTTCATATGACTATCCGCAACATGATGAACGACTTGCTTGATTTTCCATCCGCCTTCGCGATAAGGGGTATTAAGCTCCTCCTCATTTAGACCGTCAACACTGCTGCGAAGACGGCTTGGCAGCTGCTCGATTTCCTGAATCCAAGCCTCTCGCTGCTGCGGCGAAATCTCGCCTGTTAGGCTGAATGTACCAATCGGATATCTTTCATCCATACAAATCCTTCTTTCTTCTTATAGAATAGCTAGCAGTTCGTCCAATTTTGTAACCGTATGCAGCGGTGTTGCCGATAACTCTTCGCGCCAGGGCAAGAACCGTGCTTTTTACATAATGCTCGCTGTAGTAATCCATAAGCTCTTGATGATCTGGCTTGTCCATCCATGGCAATGATCCAGCAATTCTCGGAAAAGCTCCCGCTTGTCTTTATAGCCATCCTGATCTCATTCGATAATGAGAGCAAGCAGCTGATCATGCGATTCCAAATGCTCGAAATAATGACTCAGAAACGAGGCAGCAAATAACTTAAATGTATATGTACGATCCAATAGGGTATTATCCAAATCAAAGATGACTGCTTTAATTTCCGCCACATCTAATCCCCCTTCATTTTCATGATTATACAACTATTAGGAGCTAACGAATAGTCTGCAAAGAATCTATTTTGCTCATTCTAATTCTCATCTGCTCAATAGATGTAGAATAGCCTAAATCCAGCATAAGCTCGGTTATGTCCATTACATCATCAGCTTGATACGGACGTATGACCATCATATTCTAATCTCCTTTACTAAATGAGAGTCGACTAATGGAGCAAGTAACGTGGCAGCTTGCAAAATGGTACCTATGAGCTTAGGGTAGCAATTGATCATTCTATTGAAATTCATGAGTCGCAATATATCTCAAAATTTGTTCAAACAGCTCTTCCCGCTCCCAAATCACTTTGAAGCCTTTCATAACGGCGTCACCCATCTCTTGATTCACTGGCAGCTGCAGCCATTCTTCACCTGCAACGCCATACTCGGCTTCGAGTCCGCTCGCATATTCGATTCGCAAGGAGGTTAGCAGTCCCCACTCCTCCTTCGACGCTTGCTCGATGTTGTCGAATGGAAACTGATGAAGAATAGCTTCCAATGTCTTAGTCTTCTTATCTGAAATAATGAGGAAGCTCAAATCCGCATCCGCTTCTTCATTCTCATCATCTGCACAGGGGCCAACCAAAGCGATGCCTGCAATATGCGATTGCCCGCCTGCCCATTTTACAAAATCGTACATTAGCTTATAATAATCTGCTCTCATCGCTGCTGCTCCTCCAAATACCACCGTGGAATAATGTTATTAAAATGATCATGGTCCCGAAGCACTCGCTCCAGCTTTTGCGTCATAATGCCAAGCTCGGATGGCCTCACTTGCAAGATCCAAACGATAGAAGAAACGATTGTCATCGCCAAATAAACCGAATATAGCGTCCAAAATTGCTCATCTGGCTCATTGTTATCATGATATCCTTTAATTTGTCCAATCGTGAACGGAATGCTTACCTCGCTGCTGAACATTCCCGCCTTCAAAAATTCGTGAACAGGATCTCCCCAGTCTAGACGGTTAAAATCAATAACACCTGCTAATCTTTTATCCTTCACGATCAAATTGCCAACATGGAAATCGTCGTGCTGGAAGACGTTTGGCCTTCCCTCCATCAGATGCAGATGCCGATCAATGAATGCTAAAAACTGCTCATCTCCCGCTATTCGTGCCTCACCGTTCAAATACTGCTCCATATAACGCTTGTGCTTTGCAAGCTTGCGCTCATGCCAAGGAGCTGTAGCTGCTGGTGCTTGCCACCTATGCATCTTCGCAAGCTCCGCGCCTGCTTCCAATCCGATCGCTTGCTGAATGGAAGGCGAATAGGCAGGCAAAATATCCGTTGCCTCGTCCCCTTCAATATAAGTCAAAAGCATATATCCGATATTTGAATTTGGCAAAACGCCTATCTCTACTGGTTTCGAGCATAAGACATCATAGCTTACCATTTGACAGATCGCATCATATTCAGCCTGCTTAGCGGATCGCTCATCCAACGAAAAGCATCTTAACAAATACGTCTGACCATCGTTCTCTACAATAAATTTTTGGTCATTGGAATAACCTTTATTAATTTTCGATATACGACTGCTTCCATGGAGCAGACTAATTTCATTTACTAATCGTTCGGATAATCCCTCTCCGTTCAATCGATCTCCCCCTGACTTAAGCATATGATCAACTCTATGAACGTAATTTCAGCTCCCCAAGCGCAGCTTCCAGTCTACTTGGCTCTAGATCAGCATGGAGACTCACGCGAATAACATCTCCAGCCTGCTTGCCCAGCTGCTTCCTTATTTTCTGAGTCAAGCCGAGACAATGGCATTCCAGCCCCATTTTCGCCAAGGAGCCTCGGTATTCAATTGCATCATCGAAAACGGCTCTTACCTTCACTTGTCCTTTAACGCCAAATTCCTCTTCTACCTGATACGGAAATGTGATATAGGCGGCATCCATACCATCATGCTTCAATATTTCAGCCTTAAAGCTAAACGTCTTCAAAGGGCTCCTCCTTTCTTAACCATACATCCTTATAATCGATTTTGCCCCAAGCATTAAGTGAGATTCCTTGAAGAGTTTGATGATGGCCGACTAATTGCAGACTATGGTGAAGAAATAATAAACTGAAATTGCGTTTTAGCTGCGCCTGAATATTTGCCAAATAACCCATTCTAATCGCCAGATTCTCTTCCTTCAAGCACATGGAAATTTGATTTTGAATAAAGCTTTTGTCCGCTGGATTCCTGTGATTTGTAATGCAGTTATTTCTTGACATATACATCTCAATGAGTGAAAGGTCCGGCTGCTGTCCAAGCACCTCGCCGCTTAGTATTAAATCCGCTTGTGCAATAATAGCAGGGTTATAAAGCTCTTCGACCGGCAACACAACCAATTCGATGGAAATCCCGATTTTTCCGCTTGCTTCTTGAAGCCATTTGGCGCTTTGTTCATTAGCTGGCATCTCGTACGTGCACAAGGTCAAGGTTTCACCATTATACCCGGACTCTTCCATCAATTGGGCGGCATGGGCTGGATCATATGAGGAGCAGTAGATATCATCCCTCTCTTCCAAAATAAAGCCTGCAGAAGGCTTCTGTCTAATGCCTCCCAAATCATCGATCATTTGCTGTCGGTTTATTCCGTAATGAATTGCTTGGCGGAACTTGATCTGCTGAATGATATTATTTTTTGTCTCATTAAAAGTCAGGAAGGTGCTCCCTTGCTCTAGCTGTGTTAATGCGTTGCTTAAGCCCCTCTTGATTTGAGCGTCAAAATAGACGAGCTGCTCCTCTTGTTCCGGCTGAGACAAGCGCGGATTTTCCTCATAATTTGGCCATACCCACATCTCGATCCGGTCCAAATGAGGACAGCCTTCAAAATAATGCTCATTTGCCTGAGCAACAAGCATAGATTCATTATTTTGGATGATATGAAAGGGGCCTGTACCGATTGGCAGCGCTTCAAACCTCTCTTCAATGCCCGGTTCACTTGTCAGATCCGGTATGATGGAGTAACGCTCCGTGCAAAGGAAATGAAGAAATAATGCATTCGGCTCCTTTAATTCAAACGATATACAGTACTTCCCGATTTCTCTTATCTCACTAATCATGGAGGTCATCCACTCGGAAGAAGAATTAACGAGCAGCCTATGGAATGTGAATGCAACGTCCCGTGAGGTCATAATCTTGTCATGATGAAATCGAATCCCTTTTCGCAAAAAGAACGTCCATTTCGTTTTCGTATCGTCACTCTCCCAGTGATGAGCAAGCTGCGGAATAAATTTGCCCTCCTGCGGCGAATACTTGATCAACGTATTAAAAACCTGCTCGATCCAATGCGTTTCCGTACGCCGACTAACAAAAGCCGGGTCCAATCGCAATACGCGACGATAGAATGGAAATCGCAGAACATCCTTCTCCTCCGTATCCCGCTTCAAGCCAAAGTGCTCGGTTAACCATCCCATGATCTCTGACTTTATGGCCTGGTCCTGATCCATCTCCAGCATGCACCATGCTTCATTGATCTTGCCCTTCTCCACTAGACCTTTGGCTTTCCTCGACACCATCTCGCGATAGGAAATGAGAAATACGATCTGCGAGAGATTGCCGCGTCCGCGCCCTGGCAGCCACTCGATATATTGCTTCTCAATCATTTTGGTCAAAAGAATTTGTACGTTCCTGCGCGTGCAGGAGAGAATGTCGCAAATGCGATCCATTGATAGTGGAAAGCTCTCCCTTTCGGGTACATGAACAAAAGTTTTTCTGAGCATGCCATAATAATCATCGACTTCCATGTGCTCACCGCCTAAAAGACGAAACCCTTTTGAAGCAGGCTCCGTATGTTCTTCCTCTTTTTACAAAAGTATAATTTACAGCTGTAACACGGTCAAATGAAAGAAAACTACCGACTATGATGGCATCAGTCAGTAGTTCTCTATCGCTGTCATTCCATATTACTTTTGCTGCTTACTGTAAGCAACCACTTCATCATAGGATAAGCTGCCGCCAAAAATATCCAAAGCACTGCCAATTGTAATGTCCAGCTTGCCGTTTGACAGCTCATTAAATTGATCCATATCCGCAATCGATCTTGCGCCACCGGCATAAGTAGTCGGAATAGTCACCCAATCGGCGAGCGCACTTACGAGGCTTTGCTGAATGCCGCGCTGCTTGCCCTCCACATCCACGGCGTGAACGAGAAACTCAGCACAAAATTGCTCCAGGTAAACTATATTTTGTTGATTCACTTCAAAGTCGCTGAACTGCTTCCATTGGTTTGTTACGACAAACCATTTGCCGTCCTTTTCCTTGCAGCTCAGATCGATTACCAAGCGGTCCTTGCCGACTACAGACACGATTTTCGCCAAATGCTCCTCATTCAGTTGACCGTCTTTGAAAATATAGGACGTAACGATAACATGGGATGCGCCTTTCTCCAAATAAAACGATGCATTGTCCGAGGTGATGCCGCCGCCAATTTGCAAGCCGCCGGGGTACTGCTCAAGAGCGCTAACAGCTGCCGCTTCATTCCCGCCGCCAAGCATAATGACATGGCCGCCCGTTAGCGCATCCTTCTTAAATAGCTCGGCATAATAGGCCGAATCTTGCTTGGACACAAAATTTTCTATGATTTCGGTATTAAGCGTTTCACCAACAATTTGTTTCACTTTCCCATCATGCAAATCGATACAAGGTCTAAACTTCAACATGATTCCTCTATTCTGTATGTTCTATGATCGAATGGCTTTATATGAAAAATAACCTAAAAGTCATTTATAAATCAACTATAGCAGCCAATCTATTTTGCCACTTGTGATTTCCTCGTTAAAAAGTCTATCAAATCGGCGAGACTCAAATCCTCCATAGAAGGAATCATTAAATCGTAATCAGCAAATACAAAATCCTTCGTCAGCTCATTCGGTACAATTACCGTATGCAGACCAGCCGCACTCGCTGCCCGGAATCCATTTAATGAATCCTCGAAGGAAACGGCTTCGCTTGCTGTTACGCCAAGCTTCTGCAGGGCAAGCAAGTACAGCTCGGGATCTGGCTTCACGTTCGCAACCTCATCCGCTGTGCTAAAGCTATCGAAATAACCAGCTAATTGATGTTTAATCAGATAAGGCTCAATCCACTCCATATGCGAGCTTGAAGCGAGTCCGACCTTCAGGTTTAACCGCTTCGCCTCCTCCAAATAGGCAAGAACGCCTGGACGAATCACAGCATCCTTCAATAGCTCCGCATAAATCGCTTTAAACTTCGACTTGAACATTTCCAAATCAATAGCTTCCGCAACGCATTCATCGATGTAGGTATAAGGATTAAAATGATCCATGGATGTTCCAACGCATTTGGCATACAAAGCTACAGGAAGCTCTACGCCATACTCTTGATATACTTGCCGAAAAGCGTAATAAGACGGCGTCTCCGTATCAATAATCAATCCGTCAAAATCAAATACGAGTGCTTTTATCATGTGGCTTATTCCCTGCTTTCTCACAAATGATTGTTATATGTTCGTTAATTCACATGCTAATGCTCTTCTCTTTCGTTGCAATTTCAAAAGAAATTAGTACTTAGCGCAAATACGAGCATCGCAACGACGATGGCTGCAAAAACATAACCGACCACTCTGATCCCTGTCGGCAAAGTACTCCAAATGATTTTTTGCGGAGCTCCCCCGCCTTCGATTCGCTGCGCATCCTCAAGTTGCGAATCAAACGAACCGCTTCTTCCCGTATCATTCGTTGATGCCTGCGTTTCATGAATGTTGTTTGGCTTTTCATCCATTTCATGACCTCCGCAAATCAAAGTGTGGAATCATACTTCAGCGCAGCAAGCAACTTCTTAGGCGCTCTTGTTAAGTAAGCCTCCTGCATAACACCCACCAGCTCATCCCATCTTGCATCACGATCCAGCCTAACCCCAATCCAGCCAAGATGACCGACATAGGCAGGCCTAAAATAAATGTCTGGATTCGATTCAATGAGCTGAGCTTGCATGTCCGGAGGCGCAGCGCACCATAAAGCGAGCTTCCCATCATTATGATGGTTTACGCGATATTGCAGAAACGATTTTTTCTCGTTCACAAAAAAAGAAGGCGCACCATGGCTTATTCGTTCGCTAGTGCCTGGGAAGGACAAACATAATGCTCTTATTCGATCAAATAATTCGCCATATGAATGATCCATTTCATCTTGCTCCACGTCACTGCACCTCCAACCGTTTTAGCATCTTGGATATATTTTACCATATCGTCAGTTGAACTGAGCAAAATAATTCTCGAAGCGCAGCGTACAGCAAAAAAAGACAAAGAAATGAATTCTTTGTCTTAACGCTTTGCTCTCATGAAAAAAGCGTTTATTAAAAATCAAAGTTATCCGGGTCCGGCCCTACTCGCATGTTCTCATTCAGTCCGCTGATCCGCTCCATATCCTCTGGTGACAGCTCAAAATCAACCAAGGCATTTCTACACCGTTATGCAAAGTTGTTGTTGCTTGTAAATGATTCATTATGTTATTTCCTCCAATTATAATTTGTTCGGTATGATTAATTCGTTATGATTAATTCGGTATGATTAATTCGTTATAAATAATTAGATGCTTTTTGTGGATCCTTGCGCTCTAAAGTCATGCTCCAGCCCGTCAAGATGACAGCTGCAACAACCATGATTCCTCCGAACCAAGAGGTGTGGATCAGACCGATCGAATCTGTAACGACTCCGCCTGAATAGGCGCCAATTGCAATGCCGGCATTAAATGCGGCTATATTGAGTGCGGATGCTACATCCACACCGCCGGGCATAAAGTGTTCGGCAAGCGTAACGACATAAACCTGTAGACCCGCCACATTCATGAAGTGGAACAATCCCATCTACCCTAATGCCGTAATAAGAAAGATGAGCAATAAGACCTGTAAACATGATGGCAATTGCGCTTGATCGCCGATTCGGCGGTACGACGTCAGCTGCTATCGTTGAGCCAATCGACATAAATACACCATGCGACAACGCTGAAATGATTCTAGTGATAAGAAGAATCTCAACCGATGAAGCAGTTGCCGCAATCGTGTTTCCCCATAATAAAAATGACCATTATCCAAAGCAACAACGCTTTTCGCGGTATTTTCGACGTTAAAGAAGTCAGGATCGGTGCTCCAAAAGATTGTTCTTGGGGAGAAAATCATATCGTAAAGGTATATGGCAACAAGCTTGAAATGCTGGAAGAGAGTATCCTCAATAAATAACAAAAAGAAGCATTTCCGATTGCCTGATTTGCAATCTGGAAATTCTTCTTTTGTATAGCTATCTTATTCCGGCACATAAGTATAGCCAGGATATCGCACAACTGGCCATTTTTCTTTGCGCAGCTCGTCCAGCAGCTCCGGTCCAAATTATCCGCAACCAGCGCGCGCGGCGTCAAAGCCATCCATTGGTTCAAAGACACATCGACAAACCGGTCGCTCTTGAACATTTCCAAAAACCATAACGACTGATCACCCGTATTTTGAATGTAGTGTCCATTAGCGCCCGGATAAACTGTTTTAGGCAACGAATCAGGCAATCGTCCCGAGAGGACTCCCAGCCGATGGTCTCCCCTATCATTTTGATTCTTGTCCGCATGCGGACATACTTTCCACATTCCTCTATTGAAGTTCTTCATGCACATGTCTATAATTCTACCATTTGGAAATACTATTCTTAAATCGTATTTGCGGCGCTGCTACATATGATTTAAACAACGAGTCGACTCGATTATTAAGTTTGCACTCGAAGCAAAATTAATAATTTAGCTGAAAACCGACGGGTTTTCGGCTATTTGTGCTGAATTTCTAGGAAAATAAGTGAGAAGCAAGACGAAAACACTGTTACGATAAATGGTATTCACTATGTAAAAGCCGCTTGCGAATTCGAGTTGCGCTAAGCAACTTTTTATTTAGTACAATTTGGCCTCAGCTAGAACAATATCTAGCTGATCGTAGTCATTAAAACCATTAAACTTAATTTCTAACTTTAAAATTCCGCTTAAATCCAAATTTACTTCTTTTGCTAAATCGCCCCCAACCAGTACAACTCAGTACCATCACCGATGATCGTTACTCGACCAAGAGCCTTAGCATTCTTAGTGTAGTCATCTATTCCAATTAATACAGAAAACCTTTTATAATTCCCGTTCAAATTGTAAGAAATTTCTCCAGAGGATTCTCCGTATAAGATAATTCCCATGCCATTCAAATATTTAGTTCCAGCAATATGAAAGTTATACCCGGCAGGCGCTGCCCATTGTTTAAAATATAGGTACTCTGTCGCTCTCCTCTCAGCTCTAGCATATTCTATATCGGAGAGATATTTGAAGTTCCCTTCTTTTTTCCCAATCCAGATCGTTTTATTCTTACCTTACGCAACTTTTATCTGCATTCGAACGTCTATATTATGGTAGAAATTCCAAGTTTGTGTTTTAGAATGCTGGGAGGTGTGATTAGGCAAGCTAAAATGTACTCTCTATATATTCTGATTACTAAATTAAAAAGGAGCTCTATAATGAAAAGTAAAATTCTTACTCTAATCGCAATAATGTCAATCGTCACCACCTTATTAATGGGGAGTTCTGCTTTAGCCAATAACACTAATGAGGAAAGCAAAGCAAATACCGTTTCTGAAGAAAGCTCAGTAAATACAGTCGCAGAAGAAAATCCAGACAATGACGTTTTAGTCGCAGATGAAGCAAAAGAATTAGAATTTAGGGAAAAATTTGGACTTGAAACAAATCAAGATATTGTTAAAGATAAAATCAAAAAATATAAGAGTGGTAAATATGGCGTTCATCTGTCACCTGATGAAGAATTGGAAATAGATAAAAGGTTTGAATTTCAAGAGACAACGATTCCAAAAATAAAACAAAAGCTTGATGAAAAAACGAATGGTGATTATATAATCTATATTGATCAGGCCAATGGAGGAATAGTTAATATTGGTTTAAAAAATACTGATATTGATTTAAAAGATATTAAAGCATTGTTTTCGGATGAGAAAAAACTAAAAGTAATGAAAGCGAAAAAATCGAATAAAGATTTAGATGAAATCCACGATCAGATATGGAACTCAAGAGATAGTCTTGAAAGTACGGGGATTACCATAAATGAAGTCTCTACAGACGTTATAAACCAAAAAATTAGAGTCGGTATAATAGATCTTACGGAAGAGAAAGTAAAACAATTATTTGAAAAGTATGGAGATGTAATTGAAGTAACGGAAGCTATTTCAGCAAGAGATGATGCTAATCGTGCTTCTACTTGGAACCCAATGCAGGCCGGGGCGAAAATTTCCTACTCTAATGGAGGAACAAATTACCGTTGTTCTGTAGGATTTATGGTTTCAGATGGGACAAATAAATACGTTGTTACAGCCGGTCATTGTCGCCCAGCAATATCGACATATTTCTATCAAGGTACAACTAGTCTTGGACAAATGCCTTTCAAAAATCAGAGTGGGAATTCCGACGCTGGTATAATAGGTGGGGGTCCTTCAAGTGTGACCTATCAAGGAGGAAAAATCTATAATGATGGCGTTACTAATGGACGATATACAATAACGCAAAATGCAAGTGAAGATGTTGTCGGAGAAGGCGTCTGTATGTCAGGAGCTTCAACTGATACTAACACCGTTAGCTGTGGAAATATAACATCTACAAATATATCGGTTACTGTAGGTGGCTACTCTTTTACTAAGCTAAGATCAGCGGACTACACTAGTAATGGGGGTGATAGTGGAGGTATAGTTTATAATGGTAATAAGTTAAAAGGAGTTAACAAAGGGACTCTAAGTAATGGCGATGCAATGTATTCTCATTTACAGTATGTCTTAACGGATCTATCAAATGCAGCGGGTCAACCAATAAACATACTTTTTTAGTCTCGTATATGAGGCATCAAATACAAATGTGAAATAATATTATCTACTATTTATGAAGCTACAAATAACATGCTCTTGCTAATTCAGCAAGGCTAAACATGTTATTTGTAGCTTCATGGTTGTAAAAGGAGCCATTCCTGTAATGAAGTAATTTGAGCTTTGAAAGAAAAAAGCGCCTCTAGTATACTGGGAAACGTTCCGGCAAGAACTAAACCCACATACGAAAAGAGGCACTCACTATGAAGCAT
>NZ_JBXBBJ010000054.1:0-13077 GCF_057221575.1 Paenibacillus sp. Y660
CGTTCAATCCATGCTTGACGACGTTGTTCTCTCGTGGTCATGTGGCAACCTCCTTCATTGGGTTGCCTTCATTTTCTCATGAATGGTTTGGACGTTGAAGGTGGGCTGGATTTGACGCTTACGGATCAGTTACACTATCAATACCGATCACCAGCGACTTTAAAATCTCTTCGCCGGTTAAGTTCTGATAGGTTATATCTGCTTCCCCGATAATGCCAGCAAGCGTCAATTGTGTGATCCAGTTTAGGCCCACATTGATGATATTCATGACCGTTAAGCTGATGGCCGTGGCGAGGAAGCAGCTCGCAAACACTTTGAGCAGCTTCCCCATTTCTTTTTTACCCTTTATAACCTGAACCGCCAGTACGCCAATGCCAATCATCAGAGCAATTAAGCTAAAAAGTGAAAAGATCGACCAACCAGTGAAGACAAACTTCATTTCTGCGACTTGTGGCGAAAACAAATAACTCTTTGCGAATGCACCATAGAGGGGTGTTACAAATTCATCTGCCCAAGAACGACTAATCCCTCGATGGCATCTTTAATGAGTTTACCTGTCATTAAATCTTTGAAAGTCGTTGTTATATCTCGCAATTGATCGCCCAGGTCGTTCACCCAATCGGGAATAAACCACTTTCCACTATCCTCTTCCTCCGCAGCTGCCAAATAAGAATAGGGCATCCCTTGTATCACATCGTCCACCCCGTCTTTCGAAGGACATTAAACAAACCTTCTACGATAGTGAAAATACCTGACGTCATGAAAAGCATAATAATAATAATCGCCACGCCCATGCGCTTCCAAAACGTTGTATCTGCTACATTTGCTTTGCCTAGCTTCACCAGCCATAGAAAGGCGATAATCTTATACAACCAATAGACAAAGGCGTACGTACAAATCACCGTGGCTAGTGCTCCTGCGATTACCAATACCCAATCCATCATCCCCAACTGACTGACGTCAATGGTGTACATTTTTTTCATTTTGCCTACGTAGGAATCTGTCGATGATGAGGCTAGAAAACTAAAACTAACCATTATACACCGGCATCGATATCTTGCTTGCTTGTCCACGTGTACACGCTCTCCAGAAAATCAAGAAGAAGACCACTAAAGAAGAAAAAGATAAGGAGAAATACAACGCCACATTCAATCCAGAATTTTTTATTATTGAGACTCTCCTTCGCACGCTTCACATTTATGGCGAATTTGATAATGTCATAGAGACTGTAAACCAATAAGAAAATAATCATAAATGAGATCGGAATCATGATGAGGTAAAACAAGAAGCCTAGTCCATCTAGAATCTTCCAATCAAACTTAAAGTACTGTTTGATTTTTGTAATCGGATTCTGCTCATCTGCTGCAAAAGCCACAACGGGCAACATCCATAACATAATCATCATGGGCAACCAAACTAGCCATTTTTTTATTTTCATTTTTAAAACACCTTTCGTTTATAGGATATTTGTAGGACTTAATTGTTTTTGCTTCAAAAGCAGATCATTTAAGGTCTGTTTTTGTAGGAGTTTTATAGGAGAGAAAATAATAGGGTATCTACTTTCCAATTGGTTGGCAGCAAGAGAATAAACCAGCAGACAAGACTAATGCCCCAACATAGCTTTGAAAAGAATCGTTCACCAGCACCGCCATTATCAAATAGCCGGAGGGCAAGATGGATTCTTTTGATAAGGAGTGAATGGATTCCCTCACGGCCAAATAAATCGCCTATGAGATGAGCCCACCAGCCAACGACCAGCCCTATACTTGCAGCATGTACGAGCCATAACTCGCTTTGTTGGGAGAAAGAGAGTGCTCCTACCGTTATGGCCAGTGCAAATTCAGGCGTGTGAATGATGCCTCGATGCTTGACCATGGGAAGGATAAAAAGCGCAGCCCCAGCTAGTGCCGTAAACCAGTGCCAATCATAGATGGCATACGCTACAAGTAATAAGGCACCAGCACCCAGGAATACCAAGCTGCGTAATTTGGAAAGCAGCATGCAAAGTACTCCAGCGCCGACCAACAATGGCGCACTTTTTATCCATAACGGATCTAGGTCGAATCCGATTTGTGGAAGTCCCCAGCAGGCTGCTCCTATGAGCATGAGCAGCATACCAAGCGAGCTTGCGAGTCTCCTGTTTTGCGTGGAGAGTTGAATCAAGTTACTGGCCGTGCTCGTCTTATGGTCGATATCAGGTGCCAAGCTGCCAATAGCTACAGCTAGGATATAAACAACCGGCGCAGCGATATGCAGTTGCGCCAAAGGCAAGGCGGTAAGCAGTACCGATCCAGCAGCTACACCAAGCGCAACATGTCCTGCTTTATTCATTGTTTTCACCTCCTCTCGGTGATCGATGAGCATAAAAAAAACGACTCCTATAACTACGAGAATCGTTTAATGATTTAATGTTTGTGATAGCTGTAAACGAGTTGACACCCCCTCTACTTGGGTTAGCTGCCTGCCTAGATGATAACCTTGCACGTAACGAACGCCGCTATTTTGTAAGAGTTGCAGCTGCGCTTCCGACTCTACACCCTCGACGATGAGTTTGATCTCCATTAACTCGCATAGTTCCACAATAAATCGAATGATTAAAGGCACTTGAGGCGCTGCATACGCAGCAATAAATGATTTATCTAACTTCAGCCATGTTGGGCGAAAAGACGTCGAGAGCAGCCGATTTAGGTTCGCTTGCTTTACACCAAAATCATCATAAGCAAACGATAAGCCCTTCCTGGCCAGCTGGTTAAGCTGCTGTTTAATGCGAGTGCTGTAAATGGTGGTCTCCATGATCTCTAAGACAATTTGATGATGATGTCGTTCCGGTATCTGAATACCTGCTAGTAATGTTTTGGGATGTACGTTTAAAAATAATTGTTGGTTCGGTTTAAGCAGCGGCAATGCTTCATTCATAGCTCTGTTCATGAGCTGGGTATCAAAGGCTGCTAAATGATGGGCATATCGACGAAATAATACCGATGGCGGCTCACCCATAGATCCACAAACAAATGACTCATAACCGATGATATTGCGCCCTTGCTGCACGTCAAAGATGGGTTGATAGCGTAAATAATAGCTCACTTCCTCTCCCCCTAACGATTCAATAATCGTCCAAGAAAGCCTACAGGCTTCCGATTCGAAATTTGAAGCAATTTGTCCATTACCAGTTCGGCCTCTTCAGATTGATGAAAGGGATCGCAGGTAGGCATGGCCATCACCTGCCTACCTGCAAGTGCCTCAGCCATTTCTTCGCTTGCATCATGAGTCGCCATAGGGAGTACTATGCGCCATTTATCTTGCGGCTTATGAATATGCTTTCGGCAAAACTGTGCAAGCTCCCACTGCCGCCAGCTGCTGCCCGATCCGACCAAGATGGGTATCGTTGCACGAAAGAAATGATGCGCATGCTCGCTTGTATTTACATTCCCCAGGTCGATGACTAAATATTTGAACGGTTCGGCATACGCCTCCATCCATTCCATATCCGCTGTTCCCTTAAAGCATGTTACCTTATCCATTTCAAAGCGTGGCTTTGTATTCGTGACACCCGTTTGGTTAAAAGATAAGAACTCAAAGCATGGCTTCCGACCAGCCTCCCACAGCGCCACTCTACCGCTTCCTTGTTTAGAGAGGTAGTTTGCTAGTGCAATGGACATATGCGTGCTCCCTGCCCCATCAAAAGCCCCTGCGACAGCAATAGAGATGGTAGGCTGCTCATAGGCTTGTGTATAAACGGTGGAATCAACCGGCTCTTCATCCTGGTGTTTCTTCTCCGGAGCCTCCAGCGTTAGTGTTAAATGCCTCTCCCAATTGGTCTTTGGCCACACCCATGCGATGCCTTGTGAAGTCCAGTGACGCGCATGCTGATGAGATTGCTCCTCGACTACAATCGCAATCGGGATATCCGGTGCATAAATGCTCATACGCTCGATGAGCCCTTGCGCATGATGCTCAGGAATCACAATCAAAGAAACCGTTGCATGTAAAAGCATGTTTTCCATTTGATCTTGGTCCGAACATACGAGGAGCCGATAAGCCGGTGGTAGTAATTCGTTTACTTCTAATCCATAAATCATGATTTGCAACCTTTTGTCACCTCCATAAACATGTAAAAGCCGCCAGCGTATGTCTGGCGGCTTCCCGATTTCATTTTCCTACTCTTTTAGTATAAGCTGTTTTTTTCACTTTTGCGTTTGCATTTCGTAAGCAAAAAGTATGAATTTAAAATCCTTAGTGTTCTAGGATAATAAAATATTGGACCTAGGTTGTTAATCTTGTTCGTTTTTAACTAGAAACATTGGGATAGAATATCCAATCCTTTGCTGATTGCTTATTATAAAACTCCCTCTGAATTTTCTCACAAATACTCGAACCTCTTTTTAGAACAATTGCTCAAATGGCTTAAATTCTTGCTTGCCGGATAAAGGATCCTTTGAAAATACCTATTCTCCAAGGTGAATATCTTCAATAGGCCGTTCTCTAGTTTCGGTCATGACCAGAGCTTCCACTCCAAAGCGGTTGCATGGAAAAAACACCGATCCGAAAAATACAGCAAAGCATCTTTACACGTCTGACTTGTTGGCAACATACCATTTCAGATCAAGCAAGCTCGGAGGATAATACAATGGAAAGACCCACGAATACGAACCGTCTACCTGTAACATTCCTAAAACGAACTTTCCATTTTGATCTTTTTGCATTTTCCATTTACCGCTTTCTACAGCCTGACCTTGCTCGACCTTTTGTTCCGCCTCAGCAAAATCATACTCACTTCCTTTATTCTCTTCATTGATTTTATCCTTTAATTGATTCGAATTTTGTTGAGGAAATTTCTTGGAGTCCAAGTTTTCTTTTAAATCCCAAGCTTCAATAAACTGAAATCCTATAAATCCATGTTTTATTACCTCATCGCGGAATGTATCTGAAACAAAAACTTTAGTTGAACGTTCTAGATGTATTTTGAAAATATGTTCATGTTTAATGCAATCCGGCTTAAATGCATATTTTTCGTAGCCTACCTTTAAACCTGTACTAAGTCTCTCAACCACTGCTTTTTCTTCATCAATACAATCCACAATATTGGTAACATTGATTGCAAAATACTTATCTGATGATTCGACGTCAAGACTTAGCGGAAGAACCTCCACATTGCCATTCATCAAATGCATTAAAGCATTCACTGCATTTTCACTAAAAACGGGAACATTAAATTCAGGGAAGTCACTCTTTTTTCTCTGATACAATTGTACTTTAACATCGCCCCATTCATTAATGACGGAGCCATTAAAATTATTTTTAATATATTGGGGGTAGTCTTGATCCCAATTAACTAACGATAATACATCATGACTATCAACCTGGTTACGTAATATCCAAATTTTCATATTACTCTCCTCATAAACAAGAAATTATCCTTCTCTTACTAGTATACTAAATAAGAGGCGGATGTTTAGTACTATTTCTATTGTTGACGCCCTAAGACTATTGTATCTTCTATTAAACCTTTCCTAATTTTCTGCAACGCCGCTACAGCATCTGCAGTTGTTCCTCCAGCATTTTTTACTTTCCGTAGTTCATCTCTAACAACAACGTAATAATTATTCGTATGAGGTCCATTATGAGTGGCTAAATCAACCATAGTACCTTCCCAATCCTCAACTTCGATAGATAGTTCACCTTTTCGTTTGGGCAACCAAACACCATTAGCTGCAGAATTTAAATCAATTCCAAATTGATCCAGCAGATCTCTTGCCTCATCGCCTGCGGGGTACTTAGGGGCTTTCGCAGTTGAAGGTACGATATGATGTGCTTGCCACTGGCTCGATGGAATTGTTGTAGTATCCGGATACAAGCCAGCTTTGTTTAATTCTTTACCTAGGATCTCTGAAGGGCTTGAGCCCGTTAATGTGGATTTTGTCCTTCCGGCAACTTGTATTTCATAAACAGAAGACGGAATACAAGTTGAATTATGCGTCAAAATTCCTAAGGTCGAAACATAATAAGTATGAAAATCCTGAACACTAAAATTAAATACAGTTTTCTGTTCTTGTTTTATTTCAATCCGCTCGATTGCTAAATGAGAGCCTTTATCCGTTTCAAATAAGTCTCCCACAACGAGATCTTTTGCAGTAATCCATCCTTTATCAACCACCCAAAAAGGATGCAGGTTTGTTGTTGTTAATACTTCTCCACCGACATAAATGTTATAAGACTCTGCAATAACCTTTTGAAATAACTGATCTACTGGCTTATAAGCGACTTCATCCGTTTCGGGATTCTTGGATAGCACTATATCACCGATTTGAATTTGTTCAATAGGCTTTTCTCCATTATCAGTAATAACCTTAGTGCCAGCTATAAAACAATTACAAGGATTATTGTAGAGTTTTTTGAAAGCTCTTGTGCCAAGTACACTACCCCTTGTTACGTTACCATAGAATGGTATCATCGAAAGAGCTGAAATTGCACCATTGACTTCATCGCCATTAATAAGATACAATACCGCGCTGGTACCATCTGCGAGTTCACCAATTACAGGTATCATACCTCCAAGCGCAAGCAGGTTTTGTAAATTTTCGTATGTTGATAGATTGGGGTTGTAAACAAAATTCTCCGTAGTATGCCAAAACTTTTCCAATCCGTTTAACCCATACATTGTTCTCGACCATGCCACATATTGTGTCTCTTGAGGCGTAGCCTTGTATTTCTCCCATACATATTTAATAAAGTAATTTCTGGAAGCTTCGCTCTTATCTTTATTACTAGCCGTTATTAGCGTTCCGTTGTAATTTTTAACCGGAGGCGCTGGAATAAGGCGGCTCAAAGTAGTAGATTCATTTATCACTGTGAGGCCATTATAGGTGGGGAACTTATTACCCGGAGAGTCGGTAGGAGCGATTCGGATGGTGTACCTACCATTCTTGGCAAGTATTTTCTCCGCCACTCCGTCGTAGTCGCCGTCGTATCCTCTCCCTAAGTGCGTATTTTTGTTAAGTGTTCCGTTCCATGTAAAACTGTGCTTCTTAGGTGAAGTGGTACCACCTTCCAAGTTGTAAATAAATTTTTCATAAACAACCAGTCCTTCATGGTTAATAACTTCGACTTTAGTTGTCGGATGTGGATCCCAATAATAGAAGCTAACGGATGCGTAGCTATCAGTAGAACCGTCGATGAGCAACCTCTGAGCTGAAATATCGGAAGCGGAAATGGTTTGTCCGTTTACTACATAGCTCACTTGTGATTGCTTGTGAGACAATTGATAATCGGATGAGAGCGAACGCATTTCATTTTGCCCGGATAAAATTTGTGTATCCTGGTGGTATTCAACACGAGCATAATAAGTACCGGCCGGGAGATCGAACATCTCTGTACTCTCCGGTAAGAAAATCCCGTAGGTGTTGCCCAAACTGTCTTCGATAGTCACTTTGTTTGCACTGATGTTCAAGTGCGCTTGAGTTAATTCATCAAGCGTAACCTTGTAGTAGTCGATGTCATAGGGTGAAGAGAGCTGATTGGTGTATATGAGCTCCCATGCCGCAGGCTCTGCCGTTTCCCGGGTACTGTTCAAATCATCTTCTACCATTAATCGTGTGTTTAAGCTTCCAGAATTGAGATAATGTCTGACTTTAACGCGATATTTGACACCAGCTGTTAAATTCTGTTCAATTTTTGAGAAGCCATTACCATAGGCTCCGGTTGTGTCGTCATTTCTTGCGATCAGATGGCCGGTTTCGTCATACAAATACATAACTGTATCGTTCTCAGAACCGATCCCTTGATATGGTGACGTAAAAAAACGATGCAATCCCGATTGTTCTGGCGTAAAATCATAAAAAGCACTATCGGCAGTTCCCTTTGAAATATCAACTGGAGTGTTCAAGTCAAGGACAGGAATGACAAGTGACTGATCTAGTTTCACTGTCTGTACTTGAGTTCTAGTAGCTCCCCCGTTAAACCCAGACAATCTAAAATATAACGTATTAGATGTACCAGTATAAAAAGATTGCTCGGAAAAAACGTTTTCATTGCTATCATCATTAAAAGACATTAGTTGAGTCATATTCTCATCAGTGAAAGTCCTTAATACTGTGTCACTATAACCGTTTCCAATATCCCCAAAGAAGAAATCGGTAAATATTTTATAAAACCCTGTTTCTGGAGCAGTAAATTTCAGATCAACCGTATTCCCAGAAAGAGATTCTACACTAATCTTTTGATTGAGTGTCAACTCCATAGGGGATGGATCAACGGTTGCGTTTAGACGGGCATAAACAGAGCCGCTGCTACTGTAATGTCGGAGTTTTGCGTAATAAGTGACGTTTCCACTTAGACCTACATTGATTTCAGAAAAAGTTGTTCCATTTGCATCATCGTTGATAGCAATTCGGTTCGTAAGTCCAGCGTCTGTGTATAACTCTAAAACAGTGTCGTTAGAAGTTCCATAACCGCCGAAAGGCTGGGTAAACAATTTATGCGATCCTGAGTTCTCCGGGGTGAATTTGTATACAGAAAAGCTACCACTGCTCAGATTGACATCAATAGGTTGGTTTAAAAATAGAGTTTGATTATCCAGTATAATCGTGGACAGTGAAAGGGTGTAGGCTTGAGTATCATCATAGTCCAAAATGTATCCAAGAACCTTTATATAATAAGTGTTGTAAGCTTTTACAGGAACGTTTATAACTTCAGCTTCCCCAATACCGTACCAATCCCCAGATGCTACAATATTACCGTTTTTATCATAGACATAGAAGTCATAATCACGGTTATAGGGTACCTGTAACGTAATACTCAAACTTCCGGTCCGATCAGCAGCGAATGAGAAATAGTCAACGTCATGACTGTGAGAAATCAGTGAAGAATAGTTCTGTCCAGTATAACTATCGTAAGCAAACTCGGTTGTATCGTTTGGTTCAAATGTATCGGATAACAATGTCATGCCTGTAGATGAAGAGGAAGGTAACGCAAATTTCGCGTTATATTCTCCAATCTTTTTATGATACTCGTTTTTTATTTTGTTAAAATCAAATGAATTGGTAGAGTAGTACTGAGCTACACTAGATTCAATCTCCTTCATCTCTGTTTCAACTTTTGTTGATTGTCTTAGATTAGGAGGTAGTTGATGCAGTTCTGAGTTGTTTATCAAGAGTTGGTTATACGTTTCGTCAATTTCCTTTGCGAGTTTAACTTCGCCTTGTTTAACTGCCTTTTCCTTTAACTTCTCAAGCTTTTTCATTAACCCGAGTACTAATATATCCTCACTCTTTACATCTAAGGGAGCAAGGTCTGAATCAGTTGGAGGAGTGGGCTCCGGCACTGGTTGTCCGTCTATCGGAGCAATCGGTCCATCTATGATGCCCAGCGCTTTCGCAAGATTAACTAATCCATGACCATATTCATTTGGACTTCCAAGTGGACTTGCAGATTCAAAAAGATCTTTCTTTACTTCCTCCGTTCCTATGGATTTACCATGTCCCATAAGAACAGCCGCCGCAGCGGTTACATGCGGAACCGCCATGGATGTTCCAGACATAAGACCATATCCACCGTCATGTGTTGTACTTATGATGTTTGATCCCGGCGCGACAATATCCAGACTGTCTCCCGTACTGGAGTAATAAGCTCTTTGGTGAGATCGAGTTACGGCACCTACCGATATTACCTCGGGATAAATGGCTGGATACAGCTCCGTTTCTGATCCTAAACCGCCATTTCCAGCGGCAGCGATGATTAAAATCCCATTATCATTGGCAGCTTTAATGGCGTTATGCAAAGCCTCACTTGGGCTTGTACCACCAAAGCTCATTGAAAGAATGTCGATTTTATTCTGAATTGCCCATTCGATCCCGGCCACTGCTTGAGAATAAGTACCGTAACCATTTGCGTCTAGAACTTTGACTGCATAGATTTTCGAAGCTGGGGCTACACCGATTACTCCTATGTTATTGCTGAGGGCGGCAATAGTTCCCGCAACATGAGTACCATGACCATTATCGTCAGCGAAGCTTTCGTGATTTTCTAAAGTCGAGAAACCTCCTGCGATTTGCAAATCTGGATGACTTGAAATACCTGTGTCAAGAACCGCGATCTTTACATTGGTACCAACAGCATCTTTTTGTTGGGCAAGATCTGCTCCTATCGATTTAAACCCCCAAGGAATAGATTGACCAGGTTCAACCGCCTCAACTTTTTCAATCATATCAACGGATGCAGCTTTTATTTGGGCATCATTCTCTATAAAAGTGATTTCTGCATCATTTCTTAACTTTTCAACTTCAGTGGGCAGAAGATTCACCACAACTGTGTTACTATGTACGTTCTTTTTGGTTTTACGGTTTTTCCAACCTTTTTTTTCAACAAACTCATTTAAATTGTGATTTTTTTTTAAACCTAAAATGTACGATGACTTATTCTGATCAAAGGAGCTTTCTTGCTCCGAGTAATATACAGAGTTTGAAACGGATATTTCCGTATTAGTCGCTCCATTTCTATCAGTATTATCAGCGCTAACATTTAAACTATTACTCACCAGTACTACCATAGTAAGTAGAAAAACAATAACCTTTTTGATTGCAATTCTTCGCATACAAGATTACCCTCCGATTAATTTAATTGATATTATAAATGTCATACGAATCTCAGGTACTACCTCCTTTTCAAAGATATGCTAACGAAGAAAATATTTCGTTATAAGATAACAATATATGGGGGTAGTAAAGAAATAACACGAAAAATAATTCTAATTTAAGTTATGGAACCCAAAAGTCTGTTAATCATATTTTATTTTAGTTACTGAATTAGCTGCTTTATAATGAAAACTGACTAGCTTTCAACCTTTAATGGAAATCTACACCTTGAATTGCAGATCATAGGAAGGTGAAATTTGATCATATAAGTTAATTGTTCTGTCAGAACCCGATACAGACTCCCCATTTTCCACCTTTCTTTGAAAAGTGGAAGCCCCCAGTCAATACTTTAGATCAGCTCAACCTCACTCCATCTTGTGTCCGTTCCAATTTTAAGCAGGTGATTTCTTTTTCACATCAAAGCATTGATGATGAAACCGTTTATAACTTATAACGATTAAAAGATCAAACGATTACACTTCATCAGATCCTATAGCCCTTGCTAATTTCAGCTGATTTTGACGAATAAAAACGAACACACTCATATTTTGCCGAATGTAAACGGACATGTTTGCAAACAACAACTATAAAAACAGACAAAATAAAAAAATGAGCTTGATAAAATCCACTCTCCTATAGCAGTCAATAGTCTCAGCGATTTTTTATCTGTTTTTATTCGAAAGTAGCATGCTTCATCCCTGACTACTGAAAACCACATAGGAAAGTGTACAAAAATGAATGAGAAAGTTTCGTTTCAACTGCTGCAGCATGGATCATAATGGGATAAATCGTACAGGAGGGAGGAGATCAATAAGAAGAGGAGGAACGAGAAAGAGCCCTTATTCTGCTGGGTACGGCAGAGGGCTATGCTTGCATGGTTTGTTGTAGGTAGGTCGCTAAAACCTTTAACAAGATGAAGATGCAGTATGATTTTGGACTAAGCAAAATTTATGAGCTCGTCATCAACTCCAACCCCTGCTATGCTTTCCTACTTGATGGCAATTCCTTGATCCAAAATAAGCTTATCGTCGCCCATGTACTGGCACATTGCGATTTTTTCAAAAATAATGCCCGCTTCGGTGTGACCAACCGCAACATGGTGGAGAGCATGTCTGCTACTGCCGAGCGCATCCATCAATATGAAATGGACTACGGCACGGATGCCGTTGAGAAATTTATTGATGCCATTCTCGCTATTCAAGAGCATGTCGATCCTACGCTCATTAAACCTTATCAATTAGATAAGAAACGCTACATCTAAATGGTTCAAAAAGACAGCGAGCGCTCTGAATGGAACATCCCAGCGTCATCTTATGACGATCTATGGAATCTTGATCCCGATCGGACAGCTGCCGCTGCATCCGCTGCTGAATCGCAGGCTGCTGACGCCAAACGTTTTCCGCCGCGTCCCGAGAAGGATGTCGTGTGGTTTATTGAGGAATACTCGCCGACGCTGCAGGATTGGCAGCGGGATATCCTATCCATGCTGCGCGATGAGATGCTATACTTCTGGCCGCAAATCGAGACGAAGATTATGAATGAGGGCTGGGCTTCCTATTGGCATCAGCGAATCATACGCGAGCTTGATTTGACCAGTGATGAAACGATTGAATTCGCCAAGCTGAACTCCTCCGTCGTCCAGCCGTCTCGGCACACTTTGAATCCTTATTATTTAGGATTGAAAATATTTGAGGATATCGAGCGCCGGTTCGATAATCCGACAAAAGAAGAGCAAGCTCGCTTCGGACGCGTGCCCGGCAAAGGCAGAGAAAAAATGTTCGAGGTTCGCGAGCTGGATTCCGACATCTCCTTCCTCCGCAACTACTTGACTAAGGAACTGGTCAACGATCTGGATCTCTACATTTTCGAGAAAAAAGGGCCCGAGTGGAAAATTACCGATAAGTCTTGGGAGAACATTCGCGACCAGCTTGTTTATTCTAAAGTCAATGGCGGGTTTCCGAGCCTGATGGTTAAGGATGGGGATTTTAATCGTGTGGGTGAGCTTTATTTGATCCACGAGTATGAGGGTATGGAGCTCGATCTGAAGTACGTGGAACGAACCCTGCCTCATGTCGTTCAGCTTTGGGGGAAAAACGTGCATCTGGAGACGTTCGTCGAGGATAAAAAGATCGTGTTTAGCTGTGATGGGAAGAAGACGAGTCGGAAGTTTGTTTAGACATTGATACTTTCTCTTTCGTTTTATATAATTTGTTTTCAATAAAAACGATATGTTAGAAAACCCGACATTGCAAAGGTCGGGTTTTTCCCGGTATAGCATTTGAAGGGGGTTTCCTGCCCTTAAATACAAAATATTTTATTGGTAAACTAGGATGTGTCTGAAAACTAAAGAATTTTGTGATATGATTTGAGAAAAACGATTGGAGCATCAATCATGATTCAAAGACGGTATGAACTAAGCGATGAACAATGGGAACAAATTAAGGATATG
>NZ_JBXBBJ010000055.1:0-9507 GCF_057221575.1 Paenibacillus sp. Y660
GCCTACGTCCTTACAGAAAATGATGTAGAGTCTACATTCTCCACCACTACCACACAAGGTGTCAATGTTGTAATACTGAGAATAAGCGAGAAAACGGGAGAAAACATTACTTTATAGTGGGAGGTACAGAACATGAAGTGGATGGAAGAAGAGCTTGCGAAATTGACTGATGCATCGCTAGAGCGCATCCTGCGCGAGAGCGACACCGTTTCAGATCGCCTTGGCTATGTGCGGCGCGGAGAACGAGTGCTGTTAAATCTGGCATCCAATGATTATCTAGGGCTTGCACAGCATCCCGCCATTACTGAGGCGATTCGCGAGCAGCTTCTTATAGGCGGAGCAGGCTCAGGCGCTTCGCGCCTTGTAACCGGCAACCGGCCGCTGAATGGCCGCCTTGAGGAAGAGCTGGCTGCTTGGCAGAACAGTGAGGCTGCACTTGTATTTGCAAACGGCTATATGGCTAATTCAAGTGTAATAAGCGCACTCGTTGGACGAGGCGATGTCGTTTTCAGTGATCAGTTCAACCATGCGAGCATTGTGGACGGCATTGTCATGAGCCGAGCCGAGCATGCTAGATACCGCCATAACGATATGGAGCATCTGAAGGCATTGCTGAACAAGCACCGTGACAAACGGCGTAAGCTGATTGTTACAGATGCCGTTTTTTCCATGGATGGCGATCTGGCACCCTTGCAGGAGCTAGCTTCGCTCAAAAGAGAGCATGGTGCGATGCTGATGGTAGACGAGGCGCATAGCGGGGGAATTTACGGAGCGCGCGGCGAGGGGTTATGCCATGAGCTGGGTTTGCAAAATGAGGTGGATGTACATATGGGTACATTCAGCAAGGCGTTTGGCGTATACGGCGCGTATGTTTGCGGCAGTCGAACTTTAATCCGCTGGCTGATCAACAAGGCAAGGTCGTTGATTTATTCAACGGCGCTGCCCCCGTCGCTCATCGCAGGTATTTCAACCGCACTCGACTTGGTGCAGGCCGAGCATTGGCGGCGTGAACATCTTCATGCGGCGTGCAGGCTGTTCCGCTCCTCGCTTTGTGCTGCCGGCTTTAGCGTCGGCTCCGGGGACACGCCTATCATTCCGCTGATCGTCGGCGATAACGCAGTGGCACTTCGTTTCAGTGAAGCGCTCGAAGTTGAAGGAATCGCCGCTGTAGCGATTCGTCCGCCAACCGTTCCAATCGGAACCGCGCGCATTCGTTTCTCCTTATCGGCAGCGCATGCTGAGCATGAATTGGTCGATGCGGCCATGCGCATTCGCCGGATCGGATTGCAGCTGGGGGTGCTGAGTCCATGACAGAATTGGCTGATTATCCGTTGAATGATTCTGCCCTATTTGACAGACCTGGCACCGGCATGAAGCAAAGCACGATCCTATGGCTGTCGGGATGGAGCATTTCGAATACAGTCTTCGACCGGTTTCATGCGTGTTTACCGGAATTTCATCATATCGCTGTAGATTACAGCAAGGCAGATACGCCAGAAGAGATGCTGGAGCTGATCGATTCGGCTGCAGAAGCCTCCGGAAGTCCGCTATTGATAGCAGGCTGGTCGCTTGGCGCATTATTGGCACTTAGACTTGCTTCAAGAAGGTACGCAGACGGTCTCTTGCTGCTCGCAGGAACAGCCCGGTTTACCCGTTCAAGAGAAGAGAAGACTAGGGGATGGTCGGATGCTTATATGAGGCAGATGATTAGAAGCCTTCAGAATGACCGATTTGAAGTAGAGTTGAAATTTCGGCAGATCATGTTTACGGATTCGGAACGGGAAGCTGGCTTGCCTGACAGTCTTCCGTCGATAGGTGGCTGGACAACCTCTGCTCTTATCGCGGGACTTGAGCTTTTACGTCATGAGGAGAGCTTAACTCTACTTTCACAGATGACATGCCCTGTTTTATTAATTCATGGCACCGAGGATAAGATTTGTCCATACGGCGCTGCCGGGGAGTTGATGTCCCTATTGCCAAGCGCTGAGCTGCTAACATTAACCGACTGCGGCCATGTACCGTTTATTGGAAGGGAAGCGGGCATAGCCGTCGAGCTAAGGAGATGGTGGCATGAGCAACAGAAAACAAATGATCAAACGACATTTTAATCGCAGCGCAGCCGGTACTTATGATCAGCATGCAAACGTGCAGCGCTTAATGGCGGATCGACTTGCCCAAACGCTTCAAAAGCATGCTCACCCAGAAGAACCCCCCGCGCTTCGAATACTTGAAGTAGGCTGCGGAACCGGAACGCTGACCGAAATGTTGGCTAACAAATGGTCAAGCTCCATGATTACCGCACTTGACTTGGCACCGGAGATGCTAAAAGCAGCTGAGCATCGTCTCCGTTTAGGTTCTGGACGAGCGCGCGTTCGTTTTTTGCATGCAGATGTCGAGGAGTGGGTGTCCGAGGCTCCATCAGGCTCATTTGATTTGATCGTCGCTAACGCATGCTTTCAATGGTTGAGCGAGCCGAGCAAGACGCTGCGCAAGCTGCAAGGCCTGCTTCGTTCAGAAGGCTTGCTGGTGTTTACAACGTTCGGGCCGGAAACGTTTTGCGAGCTGCATGAATCATTTAATGCCGTTTATAATGCCAACGGAAAAGTCCCGCAGCGTCACGGGCTTTCGTTCCAATCCGCTTCCGAGTGGAGGGGCATGCTGGCTGAAGCGGGCTTCTCAACCATTCAAGCTGAATGCTCGACTCAAATCGAAATATTTGCTTCTGTAAGAGAGTTTCTGCACTCTGTAAAAGCGGTAGGAGCCAGCGCTTCAGAAGCTGCCGATAAACGCTACTTCGGCTCAAGAAGCCTGTTCACGAACATGTACATGGAGTATGAGAAGAGGTTCAGCCTGCCAGAAGGCATCGCTGCAACATACGAGCTTTTATTATTCCAAGCGCAAGCTGCAAAATAAATGGGGTTTCTCTGCATAATAACTCCATCTATAAGGCAATATAAGGATTGTTGTACATTCTTCTACATTGAAAGGAGCTAACGAAAAATGAGCGATTCGATTGGCGGACAAGACACGAGAGAGCAGATTGTCGCAGTGCAAAAAAACGGAGACGGTGACCTGACTGCGTTCAAAACGACAAACGGTCGCGTGCTTGATTATGCAACGGCGCTTCAGGAAGTCCAAGCCGGAAATATTTCGGGCGTTAACGCTTTCAAGGGCAGAGATGGCGATACGTATATCCGCGGTGATGCCGACGGCGATCCGACGAACAATTTGGACCAGCTGCCTACCTTTTAGGGCAATTAGTTAATGCTCTTAAATAAACCGACAAACCAGCATGATTAGCCTAGATCGTCCATGGGACTAAGGCTCTAAAAGGAAAGGCGCCGCATAAGGAATATGCAGGCGCCTTTCTTATGTCTACTCTACCGTGTATTGCTTATGCTGCTCGACAATTCGCATATGGCCGGTATGGCCCTCAAATTGCTCTATAGCGTCTCCGTAGTGCATGAGCCATGTTTTTCTTTGGATTTCTTCCGGAAGGCTTAGAAGCTCCTCCAAGCAGGCGTGAACGACTCCTGGCGCTTCAAGCTGGCAATCATGATAAATCGTGGTGACGCCTTCATCAACCAATTGTTGAAGCAGCGACGGATCAAATCGCATATCGGCAGAATAGAAGAAGCTATTGTTAAATAGAAAGGAATAGCTGGGCTTATTCGGAATATGCTTCGTTTGAATGAGCTTGACCGTTAAGCCGGGATGAAGCTCAATTTCTATATTCGGCTTGAGTGGACGAACCTCAAAGAAGTGCTCCAGCTTATCTAGCGGCTCCTGCGTTAGCCCGCCGCGAAGAGTATGTTCCCAAAGCGGTTCAATTAGTGATTCGGCAATGAAAAGTACCGGCTTGCGATTATATTTGAACATCATCTGAAAAGCGTACTCCTCCAAGCCGCCAACATGATCTCCATGAATGTGACTAATCAATACCGCATCAAGCTCAGAGAAGGAATATCCCTGCTGATGCAGCGCTTTGGGAAGAGTAATACCGCAATCAACAAGCAGTCGAAAGCCGTCTGATTCAATAATGGCATTGTTGTTATCGTATTTTTTCGCAAAAGCGCTTCCTGTTCCAATCATCTTTATGTTCATGATAAAACCTCCTCAGCATTCCACATAAGTACTGTACCAAAAATTGTGTATCCCTGACAATTGCAGATGCACATTCGCCCTTCCCTACATACAATGCTAAAGCGAAACGTATAGTGGAGGCGAACGAAGGATGAGCAAAGGAAAAGGTAAAGTAGCGAAGAAAAAACAGCCGGCAAGCGATCGCAAGCATTATAATTACAAGCTGGTGCTATCGGACACTTGTGCGGTGTGCAAGACGCCGTGCGCAAGGGGAATGAGCTATTTGGCAAGGATGAGACAGCCCGGCACACTAGGGAAGGGCGTACCTTGCATACTAACGAGAACGTTTGGGTAATAGCATCATTTCATTTCGGTATTTCCCAGGCAAGCGCATGTTTCAACAGCGTTTGACAATACTGGTCGAATTATGCTTAGGGGTGCAAATAGATTTGTCCAAAGCGCAACTTTGGTGATGCAAGCGAGTATAACCATACATCCAGCTATCGGATGGAGGGCTTACATCTATGAAACTCACAAAAGTTGCTATTCTGCTGCTGTTGCTATCGGTTTGGGGCGGAACCATGCTGTTCGCAGATTCTGCAACACAGAAGGTTCGCGTCATCATTAATGGCAATGAGCAGGATGACGGTGGTTTAGTCACAGACAGCAAAACCTATTTGCCGCTTCGTCAATTAGCCACATCAATGCAAGCGATCGTTGAATGGGATAATCAAAGCAAACGAGCAGCCGTGTATAAGCCAAATGTGCATATGTTTCTTTTCCAAAACAATGCGGTATTCGGAAATGTATCCAAGGGCTATCAAGCGAAGTTCAAAGTGTTTGCTCAGATCGATAATTTGAAGACGGATATCGTCGCTGTGAAAGTCTCGATCTTTGACCCATATGGTAAAGAGAAAGTAATTCAAACGGAAGCCGTAACAACGAACAAGGACAATTTTTGGTTTGCAACAGATGAAATTGATTATAAGTTTGAAGCTAGCGGAAAATATCCGATTCGTTTCTTTGTCAAGCTGCAAGGTTCGGATGAATGGACGCCTGTCTCTGAAAAATTAATTTCTTCCCAATAATGCATAGGCAAAGCCAAAGCGCTCCTCTACTGCGAGGGGCGTCTTTGTTTGACCGTAGATAGAGTGTCATGTTACTATACGATAGTCTGTAAACATTATTGAAATGGGGTAATATCATGAGCGAGCATCAGCATGGAGATGATTGCGGCTGTGGTCAAGATCACGAGCATGAAGAGCATGTCTTTATCGTGACTGACGACGAGGGCCAGGAACGCGAGATGGTCATGGTTTATACGTTTGAATCCGAAAACAATGTGTACGCAGTATTGCTGGATCGCAACGATCCGGAAGCAGACGGCGTCATTTTCCGTATTGAAGAAGAAAACGATGAGTCCTTCCTTGTTGGCATCGAAGACGATGCCGAGTGGGATCGCGTAACGGCGATCTACGAGGAAATTGCACGTACGGAGAGCGAAGGGAACTAGTTCCGGGTCGCCATCTTACGAGCTTGCAGCATACAAAAAATCCGCGAGCGCCGCTTGCGGATTTTTTGTGTGCGCCTGATTATTTGCGCGGATTATAATAAATCGTTCGGCCATTGAACATGGTCAGCTCTGCTTGCAGCTGCTTGGCGATATATTTGCACAGCTCATTTGCTTTCGCCTTGTCGCCGTGGGTAGATTCGTCGGGAAGAACGACCTGCACGCAGGGTACGACTTTGCCAGACACGGTCTCTGTTTCGCTTGGGCCAAATATAATATGCTTATAAAGAGGATTAATACCCTTCAAATAAAACCAACGTTCATCCTGCTTTGATTCGATCGTATAAGGGAATGCTGCTTCGGCGTAATCCCAATCTAACTGTAAGCCGGTTAGCTTCGTTTGCTCTTGGTAATGCAGGAGCTGGCTTTGCACTTCCTCTAATGTCAGCTTCTCCACGGATGATCCTTGCACAAATTTTATGTAAGCGCTTTGACTCATCGTATCTCACCTCTGCAAACATCATAGCATGCAAGAAATCGGTTGACAATAAGTGGCATTCCGGAAAAATGGAGCGAAAAAAAACCGACCCTCGAAGCATTGTTGTGCTTCATTAAGTCGGTTTACAAGCTTTAATTATGAAATAGCCGTTTCTTCAACGATTACTTTCACATATTCGATGCTGCGATCCTCAGGTCCTTTGACCGGCAGGCCGACTTGGACGTGATCAACGATATAATCGATATTTTTTTGCGTTATAACCTCGCCCGGCAGCAGAATCGGGATGCCCGGCGGGTATACGTAGATAAATTCCGCAATAATTCGGCCCGCTGATTCCTTGAATGGCAGCACTTCCGTCTGACCGTAGAAAGCATCGCGCGGCGATAAGGAAAGCTGCGGGATATCTGGGATTTTGACAACTAATTCACGTGCTTCAGCACCATCATGGAACCGCTCTGACAGGCCGCGAAGCGCAATTAATAATTTTGATACGGAATCAGAGGTATCTCCAGGCGTAACTAAGCAAAGAATGTTATACATGTCGCTCATTTCAATTTCCACATTATAGTTGTCGCGAAGCCAGTTTTCCGTCTCGTAGCCGGTAATGCCAAGGTGACGGACATGAATGGAAACTTTAGTCGGATCGTAATCATAGGTAGCCTCATCACCGAGAATTTCTTCTCCGAAGCAATGCAGACCTGGAATCTCATTGATTTCCTTACGGGCAAGCTGGGCAAGCTCAATCGCGCGCTCAGCGATAGCATGTCCGTTCAAAGCAAGATTGCGTCTCGACGAATCCAGCGATGCCAGCAAGATGTAGGATGTCGACGTTGTCGTCAGCATACTGATTACAGTCTGAATGCGATGCGGGTTGACTCTACCCTTGCGGACATTGAGCACCGAGCTTTGTGTCATGGAGCCGCCGAGCTTATGAACGCTAGTCGCAGCCATATCCGCGCCAGCTTGCATAGCGGACATTGGCAGCTTCTCATGGAAATGAATGAGCACGCCATGCGCCTCGTCCACGAGGACAGGGATGTCGAAGGAATGAACAAGATCGACAATCTCTTTGAGGTTGGCGCATATGCCAAAGTAAGTCGGGTTGATGACAAGCACGGCTTTGGCATCAGGGTGGCGCTCGAGCGCTTTGCGGACGGATCGAGTCGTGATGCCGTGGTCGATACCAAGATTATTGTCACGCGCAGGCGAGATGAATACAGGTCTAGCGCCTGCAAAAATAATGGCAGCCATAATGGATTTGTGCACATTGCGAGGAACGATAATTTTGTCCCCAGGCGCGCATACCGATAAGATCATGGTTATAATTGCGCCGCTTGTTCCTTGCACAGAGAAATAAGTATAGTCCGATCCGAAGGCGTCAGCAGCCAGCTTCTGCGCTTCTTCAATAACGCCTGTCGGTTGATGCAGGTCATCAAGCGGTGCTATATTGATTAAATCGATCGACAACGCGTTATCGCCGATAAATTCGCGAAATTCCGAGTCGCTGCCCAATCCTTTTTTGTGTCCGGGAATATGAAACTGAACGGGATCCTGCTCCGCATGTCGGCGAAGCGCGGTGAAGAGCGGGGTTTTATTGTGATCCATCGCTATCATCCCTGCCTTTCATTAAGAGGTAACAAACAAAGTTGAGTATAGCAAATACAGGGGGGATTGCAAGCTACATTTTTTTAATAATTTGTGAGTCTGTCTTATTTGTTCTTCAATTGTTCATACATGATGGATAAAAGGATATGGTAACATAGGTTGGTGGAGGGGTTGCAGCATGAAAGATAAACGAATGCTTATTGTAATGGCTATTCTAATGACAACATTTATAGGATTCGGCATTATCATTCCGGTTATGCCTGAAATTATCCAAGCAGCGGATCCAAGCAAAGCAGAATTACATACGGGACGGATGCTGGCTATTTATTCTGCTGTTTCGTTCATTCTATCACCTTTCTGGGGGAGCTTGTCCGACCGTATTGGCAGACGGCCAATTATTTTAGTCGGCGTTCTTGGATTTGCTGCGAGCTTTTTGCTGTTTGGGCTGTCCTCCGGCAATTTGACGCTTATGTATCTTTCGCGTGTGCTTGGCGGCTTGTTCTCGGGTGCAGTTGCTTCCGTTATCGTTGCGTATGTCGCAGACATAACGCCGCCGGAGGAGCGGACAAAGGGAATGGGGCTCGTCGGCATGTCGATCGGCCTTGGCTTTACGATAGGACCGGGCGTTGGCGGTTTGCTCAGCGTGGTCACGCTAGAAACCCCTTTTTACGCAGCATCGGCCTTGGCGCTCATTACCTTCGCGCTTGCCGCGGCGAAGCTGAAGGAATCACTTGCGCCAGAACAACGGAGAAGCAAGTCGGAGAAGCGGGTATCGCGCCTTGCGGCTTTTACTGGACCGCTTAAATATTTGTACGTATTGGCGTTCTTCGTAACGTTCACGCTCGCGGGAATGGAAGCAACGCTGCAGTTTTTTGGAATGCGGCGGTTTGACGTCACTCCGCTGCAGGTCGGCATATTATTTTTTGTATGCGGGTTTGTCGGTGCGCTTGTGCAAGGGGGCATTGTACGCAGGCTTATCAAGAAAGGCGAGGAGCCCAAATATATCGCTTTAGGGCTCATCATTTCAGCTATTGGTTTTTTCCTATTGCTCGCCGCACATTCCTTATGGTGGGCTACGATGTCGCTTGCTGTATTTGGAATCGGCAACTCCTTGATCCGGCCGTGCGTTACGTCGCTCATTACGCAGAAGACGACTGTCGGTACGGGTGTTGCATCCGGTCTAAGCTCGTCCATGGATAGCTTAGGCCGTATAGCAGGGCCGCTGCTAGGCTCCTTCTTCTTCACGATTGAAATGGGACTTCCTTATTTGCTTGGCGGCATATTGTGCTTGGCAGCTCTGCTCCTGCTGCTTCGCTTCCGCCAATTGGACAAGATCAGCTTTCCGGAAAGCGCGGCAGATACGGCTAAATAACAAATAAAGTTGCTGTCTCAAACGTACTAAACTCGCTAGAGAAATAGGTTGCTTTTGAACAAAAATTGAAAGAAAAGATGGCGGTGCAGGGACTATTCCTGTACCGCCATCTTTCTATTTTGAGCTTTTGCAGCCAAATGGAATAACTTCCACAAACATCGATTGCAACTAATCAGGCATGTGGGCGGTGGTGGAAATGAGAGCTTCAGCGGACAGTGATTCCTTTATTTTACTAATTCAACGATTATTGTGGCGTTCGCGGACTCAGGTTCCGCCATCACTCGGAAAACCCCATTTTAACCTCGTTTAAATGGAGATAAAATTCCTGTAGGTGCTAAGAAATGGCCTTTGAATGAAAAGGAGCGCCTCTGGTACGATAGGGTTGCACGGGGTCAAAGCCCTTATTACCTATCATCCAAGGAGGACGCTCTACTATGA
>NZ_JBXBBJ010000056.1:0-8901 GCF_057221575.1 Paenibacillus sp. Y660
ACTTCACCATAAAGGTGCTCCTCTCTTTTGGGTGATGTGTTCTAGACAAACACCATTCTACCAAAGATCAGGGCACTTTTTTACGTTTTTATAAGATTTCACTTTCGAAATTCAGGTTGAAAATTTTTATTCTGTGGAACGCTCATGAGATGGAAATTTATTTTGCACCATGAATTAAATAGTAGTTTTTTAGTGTTAATGCCATAGAAAATATTGGGACATTATAGTATCATTAATTTGGTAGGTATACTAAAAAATAGAAGGGAAACAGTTCATGAAAACAGGGAGAAAAAAATTAACTTTATTATTACTATTACTATTGATGTTTAACTCATTGGGGGTTGTGGCCCCAATTGCCAGCGCAGATTCAGCAACGGAATCTCTTGAGCTCCCTCTCCCGAATGATTTGACAGACTGGCTGCTGGACGAAGATGCGGGTTATATTTATGCAATCTCTAGCTCGTCAAATAATCTTTATTTTATTCGACTTAGCGATTTTAAGATCGAAAAAACGCTGAATGTTGGTTCTAACCCGTATTATCTTGCAAAGGATGGGCAGTCTCTGCAGATTGCGCTTTCAGGAGCGACTATGATAAAGACGGTTGACCTCTCAACTCATAACATATCGGACACGATTATTACAAATGCAGTACCTACCTCGGTGGCTGCCTCTTCCAAATATCTTTTCTACGGGACAAGTGACAGGAAGGTTTACAAATATGACAAGGCTACTCGAAAGAGCAGCGAATTAAAAATTGGTTTTTGGTTTGATAATGTAGCTCTTGCGGTTGATGAGTTATCCAATACACTCTATGTCGGTAATTTGTCTTCTTATGCCGGAATAACGGCTATAGACGTTGAGACCGGAGCAGAGCTAAGTAAAGACATTGATGACGATATGCAAATTGGAGGGCCTTCTTTATCGCTCAAACATATATTTATAGATGATCAATCCGTATATTTTGGCGGACATCAGTTCAATAAAGATAATCTGGCAGAAACCACAGGCACCTATACTAGAACGAATGGCTACTATACTTACCTCGAAGCTGTAATATTGGATGTAACGGATTCCTATGTTCTTACCACTCAAGGTGTATACGATAAAGTTACTTATACTCCGTTGGTTCAATTCCCTTCTAACAAAAGGTTTGCATTGCTCGATTCGAACGGACATGCGTATCTTGCAGGCATTGAGAATTGGTATGATCAATTAAATAAGATCACTCGAATCGATCTTACGATACCGCAAAAGACTACCGTTAACTTAAACACTAATTCTTATTCTATTAGAAGCGATCAACCGATAACGGATTGGACGACCACGGACAATTCTCCTTACATCTATGCCATTGTGGCAAGCACCAACGAACTTGTTGTTATTCGTAAGGACGATATGAGTGAAGTTAAGAAGATGTTCATCGGTTCTAATCCGAGAGAGATAAAAATTTTTAATAACAAGGTTTATGTCATCTTTAAAGGCGAGAACCACATTAATGTTATAGATTTGGAAAACGGGATGCCATCAGAAGCGGCCACTGCCCAAATCACCACGAAGAACTACCCGCTTAATGTCTTTCCCGATAAGAACAATCGGATATTGTACAATGGCGGGAGATCTGGTGGAGGTATTAGCGTGACATCGGCTGTCTATACCTCTGTTACGGATGCGGTTTATAATGAAAAGAGCACAGGAATCTATAGTCCAGACAACTATGTATTGAATCCGGATCAAGAGATTCTCTATGGTGGAGATGGTTCCAACCTCTATAGATACAATAGTCAAAATTTTAGTTTGCTTGAAAGAAACAACAAAGCAAATGGATATTACTATTCCAATATGTTTCTTGATGAAAACTATCTATACTATGGCAATCTTAGGTTCGATGCGAACCAACCTTCTATACTATATGGGACTTATCCAGAAAGGATTATTTATGCGCGCGGGAGTCTCGTGTTCAGTAATAGTGCCGTCTACGACAGAGATAGTTTTACAAAAACATACGAATCTTTAGTGAGCATCAAAGATGCCTATGTTGATGCAGATCATACCATTTTCATATCAACTGATAACCGTTTATATAAATTTAAAAACTTTGAAGAGATGCAAACAGTCATGAATGAGACTCACCTGCCTGCTAATGCTGTTTTCGTGGATGAAGATTTGACCTCCGGTATGATTGACGGGTATTTGTCCATTGAACCACCGGTCGATCAGGATGGGATTAAGGGATATGCCGCGTACTATCTTGATCGGTTAGGCAATAAACTTATGCAAGTTGGAATATATAAGAAGACAGAGTTATCGACAGATTCGCTCTTTGTTTATGAAATATCAAATTCGACCCTGCCCGAAGGAGCAGTCAGTATTGGGTTGTATCCGGTCATTCGTTATGACACTTACGGCAGCGAACGTACGCTGGACGTTCATCTATCGGTTCCGATTTATGATGCACCGAAATATCTGCCTGTAGACTATTCAGCGACAGATACGAATTTGGACATAAACAAATTTTCGGGTTCGGTGACATGGAAACCGGGAACAAATGAAATACCCGATGTCCGTTATTACTTGTATTTTATAGATGCACATAGTGCGATTGGAGATGAGATAGCCGTTGTGAATGGTGGGAAAGGAACGTATTCCGTTACTATTCCAGAGATGGATGTGCCGGAGAAAGCTTTTGGAATCGGCGTTTTCATGGAAAATGATGATTTCACATCGCCATTCTTTAGCAGAATACTATTCGAAGATAAACGGACTCCTGCTATCCCGGCATCATCCATTTCCGTACAAAAATTCATGGTTCAAGCGGATAAGATCATTGTGAATAACCTTGTAGCTGGAGATATAATACGTGTTTACAACGAGAATCAAGCCTTCATCAAAGGGGGCGGGATCGTTAAACCGAATCAGAGCACAATTACGATTACCATCAGTGATATTGGATTTCCAGGCAATAAAATTTTCCTTACACGAGAAACAAGTAATAGAATGGAAAGCACGGGTACTTTAGTTGTTATTCCTCCAATTACGGATGACAGAGGCAGCGGTGGAGGAACACCAGGCGGCGGAGGTGGAGGAACACCAGGCGGCGGAGGTGGAGGAACACCAGGCGGCGGAGGTGGAGGAACACCAGGCGGCGGAGGTGGAGGAACACCAGGCGGCGGCGGTGCAGGAACACCAGACGGCGGAGGTGGAGGAACACCAGGCGGCGGAGGTGGAGGAACACCAGGCGGCGGCGGTGGAGGAACACCAGGCAACGGAGGTGGAGGAACACCAGGCGGCGGAGGTGGAGGAACACCAGGCGGCAGTGCTGGAGGCCCAAATGCTGAAGATTCCAAGATAGTGACCACAACCAAAGAAAACACAGATGGAACTTATTCGTCTATGACAGATGTGTCATCGGTATTTATTTCAAATGCAATTAGCGATCCCGACTTTAAGAAAAATCCAATAATTATTATTAAGGCTGATGAAAAAACTGCAACTCAAAACAGTCAATTCCAGATAGATTCAAATACAATATCAAGTATTAATAATAACTCGAAGGATGCAATACTTATTTTTGAATCAACATCTGGCAAGCTTCAGCTTCCGGTGAATTCCTTGTCCTCGTCAGGTTCACGAGTTAGTGGTTCGGAACAGAAGGTAGTCATTACGATTACCCAAGCGGCAAGCGACTACAAGACTAAATTGAGTGCTCAACTCAATAGCACTACCAATGTTCCGTTGGGAGTTCCTGTGGAATTTGAGGTTAAGTTGACAGGAAGCGGTCAGGATATCGTTCTATCAAATTTCTCTGAATATGTTGGTCATACGATGAATTTCAAATCAACAAACAAAGCAGATGCCGTTTATGCAGGCTTAACTTATGATCTGATTACTCAAACATACGTCCCGGTTCCGACCACGTGGGAGTGGAAGGATGGGATCCTGCAGGTAACATTGAAGCGTAAGGGGAATTCCGTATATACCGTTGTTCAAAATCATGTTGAATTTAATGATTTGGATAACAGTAATCCATATAAAGACAGTATCTTAGCGTTAGCAAACAGGATGGTTATTAATGGCTATCCTGACGGAAGTTTCAAGGCAAAATCGGTTGTCACGCGTGCTGAATTTGCTGCCATGCTCAATCGGGCTTTAGGTATTTTGCCTAAGGTGCAGGCTTCTAAAAGTTTTAAAGATATTACGAAAGAAGTTTGGTATGCACCTCAGATTAATGCAGCCGTCGACGCGGGTTTGATTAATGGCTATACCGACGGTACTTTCCGCCCGAAACAAGAAATTACGCATCAAGAAATGATTGTTATGTTGGTGAATGCACTGAAATATAGCGAAGCGAATGTAGTAATAAAAAAGACCTCTTCGACAGAGTATCCCGACAAATTGCCAGATTGGGCAAAACCATATTATACTGCTGCCTTGGATAATGGAATATTGCTGACAAACAGTCCATTCCATTTCCAGTCTGGTAAGAACACGCAACGTCAAGAGAGTGCCCTTTTATTGTACCAATTGATGAAGGTATTGAAGCTTACCAACGCGTAGTAAAATGGAGGTGAATTGTGGATTTGCCATACCACAGTTAGCCTCCACCAAACTCATGAGAAAGAGCATCGTATTAGGTGCTCTTTTTTGCTTATTTAATGTGAATAACGGAATGTAAACGAATAATAATAGTTACTTTACTAACACAGTATCGAATGGTCTGTTTATCTAAAGATTTAGCTATTGCTTGATTCTTGTTCGACTGGATAAAATAGAATTATATAATTAATTCCAGAAAGCAGGGTAGCGGAATGAAGCTGAATCAGATTGAGGATCGTATAGATCCGATTATTCTTGAGCGTGGGGAAGCCGTTCGAGAAAACGGTCAAATCCTTTCCATTATTGAAATCGAGCCACGGGTTTATCATGCTGAAGTTGAGGGTAGTGAGCTTTACGATGTGGAAATTCAGCTTGGTTCACGTGGTGAAGTGGTTTATACATTGTGCGAATGTCCTTACGATAAAGGTCCAATATGTAAGCATACAGCAGCTGTTCTTTTGGAAATCAGAGACGAGCTTTCCAGAATAGAAAAGGCTCCGTCTGCCCCTAAAAATAAGTCGACTTCTAAAAAGAATATTGCTGACCATTTGTCTAAGCTCAATAAGGATGAGTTGATCACGCTGCTTGTCCAATTTCACAATGAAATCAAAGAAGTAGAGCGAGCGCTTACTTTGAAGTTTATTGATGCCGACAAAAAAGAGGGTCTAAACCAATATAAAAAAGTGATTCGTTCCTCTATTAAGCAAAACGCTGACCGTCATGGCTTTGTTGCATATCGTAATGTTCCCTATGCTATTGCTGGTGCTGAAAAAGTAATGGAGAAAGCAGAGGAAGCATTAAATAAAGGAAATCATCTTCGTGCCGTTGAAATTAGTTTTTGCATTATGCACGAGATGGGTGATTTATTGCAGAGGTGTGATGATTCTGACGGATATGTCGGAGGTCTCATTCAGGAATGCTTGAACGGTATAGATAGTACAGTAAGCCAATTAGAAGATAGCTCCTTCAAGGATAAACCAATCCTTTTTCAACTGCTTCTAAAAGAGGTGCTTCATCCAAGCTTAGTGGGGTGGAATGAGTGGCAATTGTCTCTGATGGGAAGTGCCTCTTATTTAATTAATAATGCTGCGGAAAAGGATTTGTGGAATAATTTGATCGACAGATTGGAAAGTAATGAACGTAATACATCATCATACAGTTCCTTTTTTACTGAGGAAGCAGCAAAGCTACGGTATCATGTTATTCAAAAGCTTGAAGGCGAAAGCCAAGCTTTGACGTTTTTACAGGATCATCTCGACATTACGGCTTTTCGCAAAATGGCAATTGAAGATGCGATAAAGAATCTTCAATTCGACAAAGCACTGGATCTAGCCGAGCAAGGAGAACAGAAAGATGCGGCTAAAGGTTATCCTGGCCTTGTTGATATATGGAAAAAGTGCCGCTACGAAGTTTATGAGCTTACTCATCAAGTGGAGCATCAAATACTACTTGCAGAGGAATTCGCAGCAGCTGGCGATTATAATTATTACTTGCGATTAAAGGAATTATTTAGCAAGGATGAATGGGAAGCGGCATACGAGGGGTTTTTAGACAAGTTAGAAACGAATTGCGATAGGAAATGGAACGCAGCTTCCTTATACACCAAAGTGCTTATTGAAGAAAAGGAGACGCTGAGACTGCTGAAATATGTTCAAAAGCACAAACGAACCTTAGAGGACTTCTACCCTCATCTTGTCGGCGAACATGCAGAAGATGTTTTTCTTCTGTTTACACAAGTGATATCCGAGGAAGCTGCTCGCTCATCGAATCGAAATGAGTATCGGAGAGTATGTGGAACTATTCGTCATCTCATTAAGGCAGGTGGGGGAGTCCATGCAATAAAGATCATTGAACAGCTATGTCTCACTTATCGGAATAGGCCTGCTCTTTTGGACGAGCTGCAAAAAATTAAGCTTATTTAAAGCTTAGGGCGGTATCAAACATTAATTTGAGTCTTGACACATTCCTAAGATCTAATCGATCTTTAGGAACGTGTCACGAAAAGAAGACGGGAAAGTTAGTTGAATTCATTGAAGCATGGAAGTGTAACAAAGAGGGTGCTGCAATGCAGCAATTCATGTTTAATCGTATACAAAACATGTGGTATGATGACGAGGTTTTAAATCGTAGTTAAGGTTAAAGCTCCAAAGCTTCGTTGGTAATTTTTTTAATATCAATCGGACAATTGGAGCTTTCATGAACGATGTCGGGCAAAATATGCTTTAGAAAATAATCTACGCAATGCAGCTTAATCTTTTTGATTTTGACAAGCGCTTCGCGGTACATAATGACAAATTCCTTCTCTCTGTTGCCTCTTTGCAATTCAGTAAGCGCCTCGTACACCTGATCGAGCTTATCGGCCACTTCAAGAATGAGACCTTCGACAGAATCGTCCTTGCCCTCGCGCAGCTGTTTGAAAAAAATTGGCTTGAGCTCCTCTGGAATATTCTCCTCTATAAAAAGCGTAATCATGCCTTCCTCTACCTGCTGCAGCATGCCGCGCAGTTCCAGCGAGTAGTGCTTAACGGGCGTTTTGATATCCCCGATAAATATTTCACCATAGTCATGGCTGCTCGTAATCTCATAGAGCTTCTTCCAATCGATCGTGACGCCGTTGCGTTCCTCAATATCTGCCAACGTTTTGGCGTATTGTACAACCTTCCAAGAATGAGCCGCTACGCTGTGCTCTTCAAACTTAAACTTACCTGGGCAGCGAATAATACGTTCGAGATCGTTTAGAGATTGAAAATAAGTATGAATTCCCATAGCATGTAATTCCTTTCCATATTTAACGTATAAATTGCTGAATTACAGTAAGTATAATGATTATTTGTTAATGGACGATTAATTTAAAATAGGTAATATATGAAAATATAAACCCCGACCGCATGGCCGAGGTTTTTACTAGCTTAGACAGGCTAGCCGCTATGATTAGCTTGATTCAATTAAAGGCTCTAATGACAGTGATTGAATAATTTCCTCTTGGGTAAAAGGTTGGTTCCTGCCTAATTGTCTGACCCTAACCATATAGGGGCTTTCAGGATTTTTCATATGGTAAAAGCCAGGTACACGCATCACTCTTGATAGATTGGTTATCATAGGATCTGAACTGAATTTTTGGGCTAAAGCTTTTTGAATAGGAACAAATTTGCTTACGGATCCGCCTTGAAGAACCCAATAGATATGATATCCGTTTTTAGTTTCGATTATCATCGTATCCTTAATTTGGCTTCCGTATTTTTTTATAAATGCAATCTTCAATTTTGCTACTCGCTGCTTGGTTCGCAAAGCTAAAAGATGGTATTGACCTTGTTTATTTTTTTTGACTGTAATGGATTGAAGCTGCTCTGCAGGGTCGGATTGAATGGATTTAATCGCTTGCTTGACTTGTTCTCTTGATGGTAAACGCAAAGAAATCTTGTTTAGATCGACGTCGATGAACTGAGCTCGGATTTTTTTGAAGTCACTAGCCTTTGTTTCCCGGTAATTGATCTCCATAAATACGGCATAACCTCTAATATTATGTCTGAGTACATGTATGCGTTTATTTCTCTTGGAAAAGAGTGTAATTTTTGGCGTGAGCTTTTCAAGTAGATTTAGAGGTTTATGCAGCGTCATCGCGGGGTGATTAGCAGAATTGCTGAAGCTCCGTTTTTTGTTTTTAGGGTCATGGACTAAAATAAAATGCAATTGCTCGTTCTGCTGACAGCCTAGTTTTTTGATGAAATGGCGTGCGTGACCGGCGTATTTTCGCAAATTTCTGGTATATTTCACTGAACTTAAACGTTGTGCCACTGAACCACATCTCCTTTAAAGCATGTGTCACCCTTCATTCTTTTCTAAACAATCATATTCGGGCGAGATGTCACAAGTGTGTATCGCAGTACCCATTTTTCAACATGAGATATGTTAATCAAACATATATGTAAAATATATGGTAAAATTCTCGCTCAAGGAAAGGAGGAGATGAGAAATGGAATTTATTATTATCATTTTAGCTGTAGGATTCATCTGCATAATAAGTTATCTTCGAGCGATACATCATTCTCTTCAGAAAATGATCGAAGTGATGTCTAGCGAAAAAGAGAATTAGAATACACCTAGAATGATAACGAACAGGACATTAAAGCAGTTGCTTTTAAAAATATTCCGGATATAAAGGGTATCGATAAATTTAAATTTTCATCCTGAATTTCGAAAGTGAAATCTTATAAAAACGTAAAAAAGTGCCCTGATCTTTGGTAGAATGGTGTTTGTCTAGAACACATCACCCAAAAGAGAGGAGCACCTTTATGGTGAAGTTTATC
>NZ_JBXBBJ010000057.1:0-7627 GCF_057221575.1 Paenibacillus sp. Y660
AATAGGGAAGTGGTTCTTACAGTGACCACTTCCCTTATCTAATACAATTAGCGGTCACGCTCAGCGTCATATCTTGGACAGTAGACATCGTCAATTTCCGGTCATGTGAGGACGTCAGTAACAATAAAGGCCTGTTTTTCCATTATCTAAAAATCTAAAAATATTTCCTATTACAGGAATGCTGGCAGCATAAGCAGGAAACGTTACTCCAAACGTTGCAGCGGTTAAACCGATTATTATGACAATTGCAGCGGCATTCTTTTTCCAGCTCTTTATTTTTTTCTTCTTAGATATGGATTCCTTTAATGCTCTTTTGACTTTAGCCTTCTCTATTTCATTTACGTCCATTTCCGTATATTCATTCTCATCGATGTTCATATCATTTAATAATTCATAAATATCCTTCATCATACACTACCTCCAAAACTAAAATTCACAGCTTCGTGATTAAGCTTCTTTTTCCCTCTATAAATTCGATTGTCGATCGAAGCGTTAGTCATACCAAGCTTTGTCGATATTTCACCCGTTTTTAAACCTAGAAAGAATTTCATTACAAAAATATCCCGATCAACAGGCTCTAACATGTTAATCAGCTTAATAAGCTCAGCTTTGTCTTCCATCATAATTAGTTCATCTTCTGCTGATTTTTCCGCGTATAAAACCATATCATTTGAGGCGAGTTCTACTTTATGGTTAGCTTTCCTGTAGTAATCAATAGATTTGAATTTAGCAAGCAATCGCACATATCCATTTCTTAAAGTCCGTAGTATCTCCGGTGAATTTTCTCGAATTGATCCAAATAGAAAGAAAGATATCGTTGATACACTCCTCTATCATTCCATCGTTCTCAAGCGGGGAGAGGACTTTATATGTTACCCCTTTTATTAATGGCAAATATAGATCAATGATATATTCCATAGCATCTTCTTTTTGCCGTTGTAATCGCTGTATAAAATTTTTATCGTTAGACTTCATGCAACAATTCCCCTTTTTTTGAAAAACCTTATACACTATATACAACGAATGAAAAACGTTTTTCTCTCAAATTTGTAATAAAGTATTTTTATTTTCGTTTATCTATCTCAATTATAATGAGCGATATGGGACGGCCTACTAATAAAAATAAAAAAAGCCGATTCCTCTATTATAAGGAATTCGACTTCATTTGTTGGCCATACTTCTATACATACTGTAGCAGCTCATCCAAACGCTGAATTTCATAGGTCGGCTTAATTAACAATTCATTCCGTTTTCGCTTCGGGTTATACCAGCATGTATCGATGCCGTAGTTGATGCCGCCTTGTATATCAGAAGTTAAAGAATCTCCTACAATTAGCACCTTCGATTTATCCGTTACCTGCAACTTATCGAATGTATAATCAAAGATTCCCGTATGCGGCTTCGAATAGCCGGTAACCTCCGAAACAATGATATGCTCGAAAGCATTTGCGAGGCTTGATCTGCCGATCCGATTATGCTGCGTCTGCTTAATGCCGTTGGTAATGATCGCTATGCGGTGGCCGTCCCCTAGCATCTGCTCAATAAGAGCTTCCGAGCCTTCGATAAGGAAGGAGCCCTCTTCCAAATAATGAACGTATCGCTATATGCTGTTTCATCCATTTGAAGAACGTTTCTATCGCCCAGCGGTTCCGATACATTTCGCTAACTTCATCAGCTGTTAGGTCAAATCGTTTCGTCAATAAGAATAGCAAATTCCCTTCCGAGTCTTCCGTTTGAATCATGTGCAAGACACTGCGTAATCGACATAGCCTCGATTGAAGACATAAGTGACGCCTTCTTCATCTGCCAGTTCTTCAAGCGGTTTTCGATCACTAACTTTAGCTGGCGTAACCTTTACCTTGTCAGGAAAGACCTCCTCGTCATCCCAATAGGCAATGCGAGAGTGTAGTTTAATACCCGATTTCGTAGATCGATAATGTGCCCATTTGAATTTCTGTAAACACATCACAATCGTTATCGAATCAATGATCTTAATCTTATTTCGAGATCGCTGCGGATTGGCTTTAGAATGGATTCGCTTCACGAGTTGGTTAAAAACCTGTTCTAGAAGCATCGGATTCACGTCGCTATGTTTCCTACAAAGTTGCGATGATGAAATCGAGGAAAATCCGAGTTCGTATTGAAACTCTGGGCACAGTACATCATTGGCAATGTCACGAAGTCCATCGCGTCCTTGAAGTTCTGCGTGAAGGAAAAGCTTGAAATAAGCAAGAGTCGTTAGTTTCTTCGTGTACATATCTTGATTCATTTCTTTTACGCTATCTTTGAACGTTTTCTTACAGATTGGCTCTAGCCATTTACCAAATGAAGAAAATATAGTAATCTTGTCCATGAGTTGATCCTTTTCAGTGGATTATGGACAGGGTAACCTAACATATCTATTGTAAAGGATTTTTTTGTGCTCGGATTTAATAATCACGAAGTATTATGAAGATTCCGAGAACATTAATGCAACGCTAGTGTCCTGATATGTTTTGTAAGCAAGAAGGAATTCATTAAGATTTCTCCTTGCACTATTTTATTTTTTCAATATTAATGAGTCCATGAGTTATTGGAATTCTATTTTATCGGAGGTAATGAGGATAATGGAAAAAAAAATTAAAACTTTTAAATTTACTTTGTTAATGTCTTTTATATGTTTTATTATGACGGGAGTTAACTATTTTGCTTTCAAAGTTCCTGCAGTTGGAGTAGCGTTTATTGTAGTTACAATCTCATTCATTATTATTTTTATTTGTTATAAAATAGAAATGAAAAACATTAATAAATAACAGTGTGAAACACTCGCGTTGCATAAACCTTGACACTCTATGTTTCTGAAAATTAAGAAAACGTATTTCAGACAGCAAACCCAAAAGGTCGAACGCCTCTTAAAGGTAGCTCTTTCCATTTAAATAAATTATGTAAATTTGTTCACATGAGTGATTAACCGGATGATTTGGAGACTATCTGCTCGTTTCTCTTCGTCGTCTCGTATTTATCTTGCCGGGTTTAAGACACCCGATCTGTGAACGTACTCGTACATATTGGCGCTAACCATTTACCAAACGAAGAAAATAGCTTATGCTTGTCCATAAGATTGATCCTTTTCAGTGGATTATGGACAGGGCTACCTGCCATATCTATTGTAAAGGATTTATTTTTGTGCAATTTTCGATAAAACAGAAAGTTATGAAGAATCAGATAACATTAATGCAACGCTAGTGAGGAAATAATAAGCGCCCATCACGCCGGAAGCCGTACCGGTTATCGGATCTTCTATCGTACCTGAGTAGGGGGAAGAAAAATGCCTTGCATGCACATGTGCTTCACGATCAAAGGCTTCCAAGCAAAAAGGATGAATGGAGGCTCTCGGGTTTTCTTTTAAAATTGCAGGGAATTGATCCGTGCTGGGCACCATTTTAGCAAAAGAAGAAAGTTTCTTGACAGGTACTAGCAAGGTCCACGTTCCGGTACTGCCATAAACGATTGGCAACTGCTCGTCCCAATCATCTGCACATAAACCTATCGCATTAAACAACTGTTCCCTATCTCCGCCAAATGGGATGAACTCCGGATTGCCTTGTTTCATTTTGATCTGATAAGGCTCTTCCTCGCTGCATGTAATCGGCAATATACCGATATTCGTTTCAATCGTCAATTGTTGTCGATCAGGCAGCAAGCCATGACTCTTCAACGCGTACATCGACGCCATCGTTGCATGACCGCATAAGGGAATCTCATGACCTGGCGTAAAATAGTTCAACCGCAAGTCCGCTCGCTCAGACTTTGTTACAAACACCGTTTCATTAAAACCGACCCGCTTGGCGATTTCCTGCATGTCTTCCTTACTCAGATGATCGGCTTGGAGAACAACTCCTGCTGGATTGCCTTGATTTGGCGTCGATGTAAATGCATCATAGTGAAACACTTGTACGTCCTTCATATCGTTACTCCTCATAAAAAAATCATCGACCGCGCAATATATTCGGATTATATATTTCCACAAACCCGCACTGCATGGTCTCGTTCAACTGGCTTCATCCACATTCATGCTGGCGTTTGATTAACCTGATTTTATGTAATTCGTTGCTCCGCTGTCATTTCCTTTTCCTGTAATCCCATTTACGCACTGAAAAAAAGACAAAGCACCTGTTAAGATGCCTTGTCTCCACTCATTTAAGAATCTTTGGATCTGGTCGCCATATCGATGATCATTACGATAAGCACGAGTAGTTGAATGAGCAATTCGATACTCATAACAATCCCTCCCTGCTGCAGGTAATGCTCCTTCGACGCGGCTTCTCCTCTCGTATCACCTAGCTTAATGAACGTCTCCCATTACCATATTTATGGCTGAGTTTAAATTTTATGTCGGATATTTTTACAGCGACCGCGGCCATTACAACCGTTAACAGACATACTGCAGCAAAATGAATAAGGCTATTCGTTATAAATACCGACTCTAATCCAGCAGCCTTAGCCGCACCGCGAACGAGCACGATAGCGATTGGATGCAAAATATAAATCCACACCCGCCACTCCCTGAATGCTTTGCCAAATTTCCCTCTCCATAACAATGCCCATTGGAATAAAAAATAAGTGGCCGGCAGCGCAAAAATGTACATGCTGTCGTGACGGGGAAGCTCCAATGACTTCAACATAATTGCCTCGGCAAACATCAATCCCAGCGACAGAAGAAATAAGCTGGCGTAAATAATCGGTCTTCTTGCTTGAAGCGGATGCTTGGCAGCATAGGCACCTAGTACAATATAAATGGGAGCATAAAACAGGCCGTTGCGCGTGTAATCAAAAACGAAGAACATCGCGTCATAGAACTGCCTGATTCCATCGATTCCTTCGATTAGGCCATAGTAGCTGTCTCCAATAAGGCCAATCACATATAATAAACTGACAAACGCTAGCATCGCTGTCAAAGACATTTTCCTATACAAAAAATAAGCAATCGTTATGCCTATCATTAGAGCTGGCAAATACCACAGATGATAAAAGGTTCCGTCAAATACGATATCCTTGAAGAAGGAGTATATCGTGAAGTTTTCCTTGAAATAACCAGTGTAGAGATTAAGCGGTATATATAACAATATGGCTATCAAATACAATACGCCAATTTTCTTCATATATCCAAGCCATGCTTTTGAATCTTTTGCTTGCTCGCCAGTCCATTTGCGGAAGAAAAAAAATCCGGATGTCATAAAGAAGATTGGAACAGCAATTCGTGTAAGAACGCCGCTAATCAGATAATCTGCATTAGAGTTGTAGGCATGCAAAGGGCCGGTATGGTTAGCGATAACCAATATAGCGACAAGGAATTTCAAAAGGTCCAACCCGCCGTAGTTTAATTTAGCCATGATACTCGCTTCCTTGGAATGCGGTAATGATAAACCCGTCTTTGTTATTGCCTGACAGGCGATAAAGATCACATTTTACAATCGGTACGGTAGTCGAAGGCCCTTCCTCTGCTGGCACATAATAGATCTCAACCTGCAGGCTGCCATTGTTGAATCTAAGATGTTCGCCGGAATACGTATAGTCTTTGAGAAAATCGATATACTCCTCTAGAGGGGTCGCGCCAACATTTTAACGAGAATATACGCTAAGCCTTTATATTACCTGAGAAACCAAGAAAAAATCAAGAAACCGCCCTCACATCAGGACGGTTTCTTTCATTGGAATATTGTTTTTTTCGGGACTGTGTTACACTAATTCTTTATTGTAACCCAAGAGTTTTGAAGAAAGAATTCATTTTGTTTGCTGTCTTAGAATCCATAATGTAATTTTTTGAAAAATCATCCTCAAATCTTTTGAATTTAACCCAATAACGAATGGTGAATAAGCTGCCATCCCTCTTCAAAATAATAATTTCGTAATCATGTAGTATATCTTCGAATGCTCCGTCTTTGTGTACGGCGTTATTTAATATTTGTTTTAGATTATCGAAAGTTTTTTGGTCGTTAAGTGTGATTAGAACATCTTGATTAGACAAGTTGGCCAAATCCGGCTTAATGATTCGGATCTCCTTAATATCAGAGGTCACCAGTGAGATTGTTTGTTTTTCAATTGGAACTTTAATTGGAACTTCCTCCTTATCTATCCTCTGACATCCGATTAGAAATAGCATAACTACAATTATTATTGAAAGTTTATACAGTTTCTTCCCTCCTTTCCGTTTAAGATTTGTTCAATATGAAATGTACGGCTTGGACCCATAAAATGGATACTAAGCCTCGCTGGAATAAGTGCTCTAATTTGTCACTTTCAGATCCGTATTAGATGTGTATAAAGTGAAAGGCTTGTTAGGTTCACTTAGTGCATTCAATTTACTTATTTTCATAGCAACTCCTTCCGAATAATCTACATCATTAAAAAATCCTCCTGCATGTACGCCAACAATTCGATCATCGTAAGGATTGAAAGTGATAGCACCACTATCACCACCATTCGAATCTCTACTTGCTCCGGACTTACTAATCAGGATTGTATCTGTATAACCCATTTCATCTGCAGAATTATCAATAACCGTACCGCATGTTACATCTGTTGTTACTCCTGATTTACATATAAGTTGATTAAGAGCTACGCTGCTTGTGCCTGGGTACCGTTTACCATACTCTGCATTAGAAACAGGACTATAAAAAAATTGATTACTGATATATTTGTTTGTGTTAGTTAAGCGAACTAACCCAATATCGTATCCACTACCTCGTCCATCAAAATGCCATACACCGATTGTATCAGCCCCTTGTTTTACATTAGAACCGATTGATGAAATACAGTGTCCTGCTGTGATTAAATACTTTTTCCCATCTTTAGTAGCAGTAGCTGCTGTAGAGCAATTACCATTGATGGATATTCCACCGCCCATAACAGTAAAAGTATCTGTGCGCGCCTTTTCGGGTTTTGCAGAATGCTCTACAATCTTAACTTCGTAAACATTCTCGTCAACACTAGACTTATTTAATTTTTCTTTTACTTCAGTGTTAACTGTGAAAGAGTTGACTGTTGCACTATCAAATTCTACAATAACCTTTTCCAGTTGGACATCGACATAAATGGAAGATGCGCCTGTATCAACATCGTGAATCTGATCCTGATATGCTTTCAACTCTGCTCTTGAATACTTTGCTTTTTTATATTCTAAAATTTCAGAAGGAACATACTTCTCAAGCGAATTTTTCAATGTTTGAATCTTCTCATCTTCATATTTTAAGAGGAATACAAACTTAAACTCTGTAGGTCGTCTGTTATCTAAATAAAATGTCCCATATTGATCCAATTCCTCAATGCTTCCTAGAACACTTGCAATAGTTTCATGAATTCGATCCAGATACGTTCGTTCATAATATAACTGGACCTTTTGTAGATCTGTTAACGGAAGATCAGTTTCAACCATTGGTCTTTTTGTAGAATCCTCTTGTGTAGATGGTTCAGCTTGAACAACTCCAACAGTAAACAACAAAACAAAAACTAAAATCACGGGAATAACTAGGATGTGTCTGAAAACTAAAGAATTTTGTGATATGATTTGAGAAAAACGATTGGAGCATCAATCATGATTCAAAGACGGTATGAACTAAGCGATGAACAATGGGAACAAATTAAGGAT
>NZ_JBXBBJ010000058.1:0-6765 GCF_057221575.1 Paenibacillus sp. Y660
AAAAAAGTTAAAGTCTGATCAAGTTCGAAACGTTCATTTTAGAGTAAATGGCAGAAAATTAAAGCAATTTTACGATCGACATCGAATAAGAGGTGCAGTGTCCACAATAAGGGTGTTTAACCGTTAGCTTGCACAGACGGTACACTTTCTTCTTGTTGATCTTCAGTTTATGGCGTCTTCTAAGAAGCACAGTAAGCTTGCGATAGCCGTACGCAGCGGTCTGGGCAGATAACGACAAAGATACCGAGCAGTGCTGTGAGTCTAGTGGTCGGAAGTGTAACAGGCTTGGTAGGTCAAGCTATGGATCCTACTTACGGACCTATTCCTAGGTCACTCACTTTGTCCAGTTCTACGCAAACGCTGTTAGAAGCAGGTGCGGGATATGGAATGGGAAGGTATTCAGCACCATTGAGCTTCGAAATAAATGTACCAAAAACAGCCGCAATAGCCAGTGTGTCTGGAACAGGAGGTAAGTATGTTGTGAACGATTATATAGGAACAATTGCAACCACCTATACTAGTATTTTCACTATAACCACTGTTTCAGGTTTGTAAGGAGAAAGTGCTTGTTAAAGATACTTAGCAGAGTAACTCTTATCATCTTGTACTCTAGCGTCAAAGAAGCTGATCTTGCTGGATATTATGCAGATCAAGCTTACATGCAGTAATTTAAGGGAGCTAGCTCCCTTATTAGATGCTCCAATAGACTTGGTGTATGTAATAAGGAAGGTAGACCTATGTTGTATACTGACCTAAAACTAACAGAGAGGGTAGCAGGGAAATTACTAATAGAGTGACTAGACAATCAAATCGAAAAGTGAAGGGGAAGTTAACAGTGCTAAGGAAAGTACTAACAACAGTTTTATTGGCATCATTATTACTATCGAACGTATCTGGAGCGTTGGCAGCAGAATACGGTAATACAACAGCTTGGAAGACAGACAGTACAGCAGGTTCTCCATTAGATGTGAGTAGTATAACTTTAGATGCTCCAGCTGGTAAGCATGGATTCCTAACTGTGAAAGACGGCCACTTCTATTTTGAAGATGGAACCAGAGCTAAGTTTTGGGGGACGAACGTTTCGTTCTCAGGCTTATTTATGACTCATGCACAGACTGACAGAGTGGTAGAAGATTTAGCCACTTCTGGGTTTAATGCATTGAGATTGCATGCTGCGGATCAACCTAACTACATGAAAAGCATATACAATCACTTCCGATCAAACACTCAGGAAATTGATGCAGAGCAGTTAGATCGTTGGGATTACCTTATCAGCAAATTGAAAGAAAGAGGTATCTATGTAGTCACTAATGTACACTCCGGAAGAAACTATAAAATGGCTGATGGGGTTGTAGACTATAATCAAATAGGTAACGGTTCTACATATGATTTATTCAATAAAAGGTTAGGAGACTTGTCAAAAGATTATGCTACCAAATTATTTAATCACGTTAACCCATACACAGGATTAGCTTTGAAGAATGATCCGGTTCTAGCTTCTGTAGAAATAACTAATGAAGACTATATGGCTAGATCATGGCAAGAAGGGAACTTAGACGGTACTGCTTCCTCTCAGAATTTAACTCCATATTATATGAAAGAGCTTACTACTAAGTTCAATAAGTTCTTAAAAACTAAATACAAGATACACGAAAATTTAGTATCTGCTTGGGATGTACCTGTATCTGCAACAAACGCTGTAGTAAATGGGAATTTTGAGCAAAGCTATACGGATAATTGGTTCACAACTAACAAGAATAATGCCACAGTTTCAGTAGTAGAGAGAAGTACTTATCCGCAAGAAGGGGCTAAGAACTTAAGACTACAAACTGTAACTTCGTGGGCCAATTACGACGATGTAGTTTTAGCTCAGAAAGGTTTACAGCTTAAGAAGGGTCATACATACGAGCTAAAGTTTGCAGGTAGAGTTGTAGGTACTGGTGGAGGAAATTTTAATACTCTTAGAGTGAGAATAGAAAATCTTAGCACTAAAGATACCTATGGATTAGACTCAAATTTCAGTATCGAGAATGTGTTAGATAACGGGGCTTGGAGATCCTTCTCTAAAACATTTGTTGCTTCAGAAAACACAAGTCTATTACCTGATGCTGCTATTACCTTTAACACTGGTTGGATGTACGGTAATATAGAATTAGATAATATAACAGTTAGAGAAGTTAAGCTCCCTGCCCTAAGTCAAGGAGAGAATTTAGATTATGGAACTATAAAAAGAACGGCTTGGGCTGACATCACGAAGTACACACCACAAAGAGCTTATGACGTAACCGAGTTCTATTACTCTACACTATATGACACTTTCACTGATATGAAGAGCTATCTAAAAACTAACGTAGGTCTAAAGATCCCGATCACTACGACTCAGAACTACTATAGCAATTGGGAACTAGAGGCCAGAGCTAATGCTGGTGACTACATGGATACCCATATCTATTGGGATCACCCAGATTTCCCTGGAGGAGTTTGGAATAATAATAATTTTACTATGAAGAATAATTCCTTGATCAGAGAAGGAGTAAGACCTTCTTCAGGAAATCTACGTTATTTGACTAAGTTCATTGATGCAGGCGGACAAAGCAAAGTAGAAGGAAAACCCTTTATTGTAACAGAGTGGGATCATGTAAATCCTAATGACTATGCTTTCGAAGGTATGCCTGTCATTACGGCCTATGCGCAGTTACAAGATTGGGATGGGCTATTCTTATTCACGTACTGTGGAACTTGCAGCTACGAAGATACTGATAAGATTAATTTCTTTGATGTTAAAGGGAATCCAGTAAAGCGTGCTCAAGCCATCTCCCATGCTGTATCATTTCTTAAGGGTTATGTAAAGCCGGCTGAAGAGAGTATAGTCGTGAACTATAACCATAAGGAAGTGATTGCCAGTAATATCATAAATGGTAAGTTGTGGACATTTGATCATAACATTGACCGTGATATGCCTACAGCTACTTTCTATGTGCATAGGGTATCTAAGAACTTCGGAGCAACGTCTACATCTCTGTACAGTGATCTTATATCTCCAGCGGAGGATTCCAAGATCGTATCTGATACTGTTCATGTAAGTGATACAGGTGAACTTACTTGGGACGGGTTAGTAGCAGGTAAAGAGCACTTACGAGTAGATACTCCTAATCATCAATCGGTTACTGGATTTATAGGTGGTAGCACTGTCAACACTAGCAATCTTAGTATAGCTGTTAATGGCGAAACTTATCCTTATGGTTCTGTGAGCCTACAGCCTGTGGATGGGAAAACTATAAATCAATCTGAGAATATGCTATTGACTATAGTGTCCAGATCGCATAATACAGGTGATGTTAAAGACGCAGGTAATGGATACACCAGTGCAGCTAACTGGGGAACTTATCCAGTATTAGTACAAGCCTTGACTGGTCAAGTAGTCGTAAAGACTTCTCTATCGGGAGTATCAGTAGTAACAGTTAATAAATTAGATCGTAATGGAGTTGTTACTGGACAATTAACAGCGACGCGTAACACGGCTAATAATACTGTGACTATAGATATACCATCGATGGATTCTCCGTTTTTTCAAATAGTAAAAGATTTTTGATTCATACCATAAAGATTAAAGGGGAACTATCTATATGAAAAGCAAGTTAAGGAAGATAAGTTTATTATTGGTGTCATCAATACTATTAGTGCAGATCTTAGGTATCTTTTTACCAACTCCAGTAGCTCAAGCAACAGTCGATACTGTAGTTTACTCGGAGAACTTCGATACCGGCACAATCGGATCTGAATGGGGTAAGACATCAGCCGGAATGTCATTAGCAGTTGATACAAATAATCATACTAGTGGTACTCATTCACTCATTGCAACTGGACGTTCTGCTAGTGCTCATGCTCCCTCCTTAAATGCTTTAGCTATTATGATATCGGAGCGTACTTATAGAATCGAAGCTTATGTGAGGGTTTCTGCAAGTTCCTCTACAACAGTGCAGATAGTTGTAGATCGGACTCCAACTGCACAATCTCTATTGACAGAGAAAGTAAGCATTGGCCCTATAAATACACTAGCAAGTGATAAATGGATTAAGCTCTCGGGAATGTACTCCTTTAGCGGTACAGTTGATCAGCTAAAAGTAAATTTCTTAGTGAATAATTCAAGCGGGTCTATTATGTTGGACGATGTGAGCATAACGGAAATAGCGCCTAATATAATCGAAGCCCCTAATGTAATTTCTGCTAACTTTGATGATAGCACTTCTCAGGGATTTGATAAGAATGGTTCATCCTCTGCTGTTGTTTCATCAGAACAAGCTAGGAGTGGTGGGTATAGTCTTAAGTCATATGCTCGCGCTACTACTAGCGCAGGATTACAGATAGCTACCCCGCTAGAGCCTATGGCTACTTATTTAGTATCTGGATATGTAAGAACTGAAAGTGGGGCTTCTACAATAAAACCAACCTTTCAGATTACATCAATAGGGCCTACTTACACTTATTATGGAACATTAAGTAGTTATCCTATTGACAGTAATGGTTGGACTTACTTCTCTGGACTACTTAGGTTCGATGATCCTAAACACAAAATAACTTCAAGCAGTTTGTATTTTGCTGTTAATGATGCTGCTTTAAATTATTACTTGGATGACTTTAAGCTACAAAAGGTAGCTGAACCAGTAGATCGATCTAACCCTGTAATAAGTTCTATATCACCAGCAGGTGCAAGAGTTGGAGACACGATAATTATTAAGGGTGAGGGCTTAGCCAAGTTCGGAGAGACTCCTAGTGTTACAATTGGTGGCACTGCCGTAACTCCTAATAATGTATCTAACACAGAGATTTCCGCTGTGGTTCCGGCAGGGTTACAGTTAGGTTCAAACTCTGTAGTAGTTACTACTCCGCATAACGGAAATAGTAATCTGATGATGAACGTCGTTTCAACACTGCCATCCTTAGTATCACTATCTACCTCATCAGGTACCGTAGGGGATACTATTACTTTGACTGGTAGTAATTTAGGAGCTACTAAGGGATCAGTAACATTTGGATCTATTAAAGCTGCGAATATAAAGTCGTGGACTGCCACTACTATTTCAGTAGTTGTACCTTCAGGGATAACAAACGGTTCTGTTAACGTAAGAGCTATCGCTCTAGATGGATCTGAGTCATCGGCATTACCTTACACGATTGGCGGGTTATCTGACACATCTGATACCGGAGCTATTATCTTACAAGACTTCGAGAATGGTTCTTTAGGTAATTGGTCAGCTGTCAATAATTTTAAAGTAGGCGTGTCTACGGACCAAGTTACTGATGGAACTCATAGTTTGATGGCTAGTGGGATGACAGGAACTTACAGCTCTTTAAGACTTGTCACAACTAACAAACTACAACTCAATACTTCTTACAGAGTGAAAGCAAAGTTACGATTATTAGCTGGATTGCCAGAGGATAAGATAACATTTGCTGTCGAAAGAAATCATATATCCGTACCGTACAGTAATACAGAGCTAGGATATAACAAAGTAAACGCTTCTGGTTGGACTCATATGGATGGGATATTTACAATAACGTCCCCAGCGAGTTGGACAGCTATAAAATTAGTAAACGTCAATGGGATTGGTTCGGGTTATTACGTAGACAGCTTCATTGTAACAAAAGCTAATACGATAACGTCGTTAAGTTCCCCCACCGCTAATCAAGGATCCTTAGTCACAGTAAACGGGTATGGATTTGGCAGTTCTCAAGATACATCAACTCTTTATCTAGATGATACAGCTCTAGCTCCAGAGATGTGGTCTGATACTTCTATCACTTTTAGGGTTCCGAATGATAATATCACAGGTGATAACAACTTGACATTAACTGTGGATGGGAGAGCTGTTTATACTAATCTAATAGTTATTCCTGCAGCCCCTATTTTATCATCTTTGAGTGTAACGTCTGGAGTATACGGTGATAGTGTAACATTAACAGGTGCTTGGTTCCGTGGAGATAAAGGTGCATCGCAAGTAGTGTTTGATTCTGTCTATGCTCCCATCGTATCTTGGTCAGAAAATGAAATTGTAGCTACAGTTCCTAATCTAGAAGCTGGGACAGTTCCAGTATCTGTGTATACTCCTAATGGTACTACTAGTAACTTGTCGTTTACAGTACTATCTCCAGTGGTAATGGGAAATTCTTTAACAGTATCTAAGAGTGCTACAACACTTATGGTAGGAGAAACTGCTCCAGTTGGCTTGATAACCCCCTTTAGTGATGGTAGGTTATCTAGTATAACAAACAAAGCAGTTTGGAGCACTTCCGGCAGTATAGTAGCTACTGTAGGTCAGGGTGTTATCACAGCACTGAAAGCAGGTACTTCAAATCTGAGAAGAGTATCTCTTGTAAGGAAATGGAAGTAATTATATCCAGTGTAATCGATATACCGATAAATCCTTCTCAGATGTAATTAACTCATACGCTTCTGATGCAATTAGCGTACGAGTAATTCAGGGAAATGATTCAGGTAAATTCAATCATAAGGGTAATGCTACTAGAGCGGATGCCTTAGCTAATACCTGAATCCGTGACCAATCTCTAATCTGGTTCTTTATACGGATGGAATTAATACCAGCCACATCCAATTGAATCTTTGGGTAAATGAGGGTAACTCAAAGTAGAACCCTCGTCTAACAGCGTTCTTGCAGGTTGTATTCTGTTAGCTCCAATCATCTTAGTTGCCAATAGATTCGCTTTAGTTGCGGGAACCAAGGACTCCATCGTCCAAAGCATAGT
>NZ_JBXBBJ010000059.1:0-5571 GCF_057221575.1 Paenibacillus sp. Y660
CATGGTAAGGCCACTCGATTTGTAATCTGTGATACGTTCAATCCATGCTTGACGACGTTGTTCTCTCGTGGTCATGTGGCAACCTCCTTCATTGGGTTGCCTTCATTTTCTCATGAATGGTTTAGACGTTGAAGGTGGGCTGGATTTGACGCTTACCCATATCCGGAAACGCGTGTTTCAGATTCCCAAGGCTGATCCCGAAAAAACTAGCGGAACCACTATTATAGAAATGGTTAAAAGTAAAAGAACCAAGTTCTATTTTTACTGCAGAAGAACTTTTCGAAATAACTTACAAGGTGTTGTTTTGTTATATGTGTACAGTCATGGAGTGTAAATTGAAAATTTTACGTGAATATGAAACATACTGTTACCAAGTCATTTATTATTTAGTGCAAAATGAGACCCAAGCAGTAATAGCAACAAGACGAGTTTTACTCTTGATTTATAAAAACAATTCTTTCTTTTCTATGTCTGACATAATGAAACGTAAAGAGATTCGAGGAATTGCTATAAAGCAGGCAATACAAGTCTTAACTGCCTAAGATAACAAAGGTCACGAAAACTCGCGGCTGCGTATTCGGAAATTTAGAGCAACTTTATACTAATAACAAGCGTCTATGAACGAAAGAGGAGGCTATAATTGTGAAAAAGTGGATAAAAATAGCAGCAGTCGCATTAACGGTGGCAGGAGTATTGTCAGCTGGTACGACCAGCATGGCTGCGCCAGCGCAGCCGTCAAAAATGTTTATTAACGGAGTTTACCAAGAAGATGTATTGGTTGTAAACGACAGAACGATGGTTCAGCTTCGAGCCTTTAACGACCCTAAATCATTTGTTTACTCCTATGAGACAGCAACAAAGACAATAATCATTAATAATCCGGTTCAGAAAATGACGGTGCATCTAAAAAATGGTTTGAAAACAGCGGAAGTAAACGGGAAGAATGTAAAGTTGGATGCACCTGTTACCGTGAAGGAAGGGCGGACTTACATCCCCGTTCGTTTTGTAACCGAGACGCTCGGAGGTAAAGTTGATTATGACAGCGGAGCAAAACATATCATTGTCCGGACCCCAACGGGCGAAGAGCAGTTTAAAACACTGAAAAACGGCGACCTTGCCAAAGCGCGGGCACTTGCGATTAAGTTGACTCGGATAAGTATCGGCACAGAGATCGCGCCTTATGGCGAAGGTTTCACTACAACATACAGGTTCCCTAAAGGGGAAGCGCTTCGCTATTTTATTTCGTATAAAGGTTTAGAAACTTATGTGGAAATCAACGCTAAGGGCATTGCTGAGATTAAGTGGCAGAAGGACACTTTGGGCGAAAATGGCGAAGCAGGCAAGGAGCCGAAGCCGTTTGGCGAGTCGGTTACTTTCATGGATAACTTTATGGCAGATATGTTGACCTATGGATCAGTGGACAGCACGGGTGAATATACGGAGCTAGGTGTCATTAATCGTTATGCTGACAAAGAATATGCGAATGTGATCATTATGCCTATTGATGGAGAAACACGAACGGATGCAAGATAGGAAAAAGGAAATAGCGGTGCAGGACAAGTGAAGAAGGATAGCTATGAGGAAAGCAAACCAGCATTAGCGATGGTCGCAGAAACATCCGAGGTGTACGGCAATGAGTAAGAAGAATTCGAAGTCGAAGGAAGAGTCGTTGAAAGGGAAGGCGCCATTTGCGCGAGGATAAGCGAGCTGATCGCGGATGTTTTCCCACGATTTATCGGTAATTTTCCATTCGGGACCTTTCTTTTCGAATACATACAGGTCCAGTTCTTTCACCAAATCTTTCGTTAGACAGTTACGGATGAAGGATACATCAGGATCTTGTTCTCTAACCTCGAACATTTTCTCTCGTCCACGTCCTGGAACTCGACCGTAACGATCTCGTTCTTCCTGGGTTGGATTGTCCCACAGTTTCCCGATATCCTCGAAGATCTTTAATCCCAGGTAGTAAGGATTTAATGTGTAAATATCGTCATAAGGTGAAGACGCAACTGTCGGAACAGACGGCTGACGTTTCTTCAAGGAGGAGAGATCCATACTTCATTTCGTATTCACTGATCCAACGATTTCTCTCACTAACATCTATAAAGCCGATGGATCGATCAATATAAAGTAGCTAATAAGCATCTTACGTTCTGGGCTAAAAGGAAATGATCCAGCGTTGGACTGCAAAATCACTGGTTCTATTGATCCGAAATGGGTAAAATAATTTTGGTACATCCCGAATTCGGGACGTACCAATAAGTAAAAAATTTTAATACATGAGAGGAACTTTTGAATGGAGTTAAAAAGGGCAGTGATCATGCAATTTAATTTAATGGTAAATAAACTAAACTTCAAGCTAGGGTTTTCCATAATGATGATATATACTGTAGGTGTTTACTTACTGAACGTATATTCAAACATAGGTATGGATATTTCTTCGATTTATTCAGCTGATTCTTTTTATGCTGGAAATTCATATGGACCTTACTTCCAATATCTTGTATCAATCTTTCCCTTTATTGTAGTATTTCCTTTTTCATTTTCATATCTCAATGATAAAAGTGTGAAAATCCTTCCGTTTTTACAGACAAGAATGGGGACTAACTATTATTTTTCTAAACTAATCACAACTTTTCTTGGTGGATTTATTATAATTTCTATTCCATTTAGTATTAATATTCTATTGAATTTAATTACATTTCCCGAAAACCTCAATACCTATTTTGGATTTTATAATAGCATAAACTACATTAGTGATTTGACAGGACAAAATGTTATAAAGGACTCTTACGGACGCGGTATACCGTTTTTAGGTTTGTATGTAACTAATCCTTTTGTTTACAATGTGTTGTATCTATTTTTATTATCTATGTTATCCGGACTATTAAGTATATTCTCTTTAGCATGTTCGTATTGGATTAAAAATTTCAAAGTTCTTGTTTTTATACCGGTATATCTTCTGGTATTTGTCTTTGATACAGCTGATTTTTATTCATTTAATTCCTTTAAATATCTAAATACTGACTTATTTGATTATGTGTCAATCGATACTACGTCGGGAAAAAGCTCGGCATTCTATTTGATTTTTTACATAACTATTCTCTTTTTTTCGATATTTAGAACATATCAGGTCAGTAGACATGACCAGATTTAGGGGCAAATATGATTAGAAGCAAAATGCTATTCAAAATATTCTCAATAGTACCTGTGATCGTGTTCTACCATATTATGATCTTCTCCTCTTCAACACAAATAGATGTACCAATCAAAACTATGATCGCAGAAATGATTTTTGGAAGTTTACATATTGGTAATATTAAATCCTATACTTTGTTAATTGATAAGTTGTTTTATATTCTGCTCTTTAGTATGTTATTTGGAACTTTCATATATAGAAACTTTTTGGTCGGGAGTGAGTACTTGTTCTCGAGATTAGGTAACAAAAAGCAATGGGTCTATAAAAAATCTATTGAATTATTTATTGTAGCTGCTTGCTATACTTATCTATTCTTAGCTACTATTCTCCTACTGTGTCTATACCGATCCAACTATGGATTGGATGCTGCAACTATAAAAATGCTTATATTTTTATGGATTACGATTACATTATTTCTTAATTTAGTAACGTTATTGATTAACTTCTTAGCTATCCGTTTTAGTAGCAATATTGCCTTTCTTAGTATATATATTGTTATTATGATCCTAGTTACACTTTCATTGAGTATGCGTTCAGTTTCAATCTTTATTGAAAATCCTTATTTACTTTTGCTTAACCCTGTTGCAACGATTATTTTGAACATGATGGAAAACGATTTAATGCATGTTACTGCTATTCTCTATTTTATTCTTTTGAATGGATTAGTAGTTGTGATTGGTGCTAATTATATTAACCAGATGGATATTGCGTTAATAGACAATGAGAGTATTTGATTAAGAAAGGTAGTTGAATTAATTGCCACAAATTACAACCCATAACCTCTGCAAAAATATAAAAGGGACTCCAGTTTTAAATAATATTAGTGTTTCATTGGAAAGTGGACAAATATACGGATTTGTTGGTAAAAATGGTTCTGGGAAAACAATGCTTTTCCGTGCTTTAAGCGGTTTAATTAAACCTACAACAGGTAAGATTTTTATCAATGGAAAAGAACTACATAAAGAAATACACTCAGTTAAGAATATAGGAATTATAATTGAAAATTCAGGGCTATATCCTGAATTTACGGGTTTGAAAAATCTTCAACTACTTGCAAAAATCAATAGACTAGTTGGAACTGAAGAAATAAAAGATGCAATTATAAGAGTAGGACTTGATCCAGAGGATAAGCGTACAGTTAGGAAGTATTCGCTAGGTATGAAACAGAGAATCGTCATTGCACAAGCAATTATGGAAAAGCCAGATTTTCTTCTACTTGATGAGCCTACAAATGCTCTTGATGAAAGTGGTATTGAACTAGTACGGACAATTATTAAAAAGGAGTCTGAGCGTGGTGCTTTAGTTTTGCTAGCAAGTCATAGTAAAGAGGATATTGAGCGTCTTTGTGATAAGAGAATTTTTATGTTTAATGGTAATCTGAGTGAAGGTGAACTATGATGAAACGCTGGATTATTTTTCAACTTTTAATAGTCGTGGGAGCTTTAGTTATTGGTCAACTTTTGAAAACGACATTTAAAGATGAGGGACTTTTAAATCTTAAGAGTACAAAAGACGCATTCTCTTTAGAACATGGTATTGATTACGTATTTACAGAAAATGATTACACAAGTTTTATAGATTATGAGAGCACTTATGTTGATAGTGTGAAAAGTGCCTCTTTAGTTGTTATAGCAAAACCTACAGGAAATATTACTCAACAGCATTTTAGTTTGGGTCAGGAGATAATGATAGAAAAAGTAATTAAGGGGGATATGAATATTGTTAATAATACGGCATTCGTTTATGGACTGCATGGTTTTACAATAAAAGAAAAAGAAACACAACCTACTTATTATTCCACTAAGAATTTAATGAAGCCAGACCATCAATATCTAGTATTTTTAACTTCTTTACAACTAAATAAACATCCAAAGAAAGATAGTTATCTACTTGTGGATTCATTTTTCAGTTACCTTGATTTAACTAGCAATAATTCTGAAATTACAAATGCTTTAGTAAAGAACTTGAAGTTCTCTGATTTACAAGAACTTGAGTTTTTTTCAAGCTCCCAGAAAACTTTGATTCAAATACTTAAAATAAAGAAACAGATTATTCATGATAATGGTTTGTAGAAGAGGGAAATAAGGTCCGCATGCAGAATAGCATTGCGGACCTTTGCGTTTTGGGGATGATAAGAACTCGTGCTCAGGATTCTTCGACGAGTCACTTCTGCGCTTTTTTGGCTGTTCCTCCACATTCAAATTTCTCAGAAAAAGAATGAGTGAGAATGTATTGAGAAAAAAGTCTGTAATAGCCTCTCGGAATTAGATGGGGGATTCCAGTGGTGATGCCAGAATAGTTATGAAATGGCGCTGGAAAATATGGAAGATGAAAACCAGTTTCAAAAAAGGCCAGACTCCACCAATTTTCCA
>NZ_JBXBBJ010000060.1:0-4666 GCF_057221575.1 Paenibacillus sp. Y660
AAAATCAAACACTTTCGCCGTGTGGCTACTCGTTATGACAAGTTGGCCACGTCATTCCTGACGTTTGTATACGTAGCTGCCATTTTCAAATTGACTCAATGATGAGTTTTCAGACACGTCCTAAAATAAAACTCTGTCGATGTCGGACATTAATCGTTTCATTTATATTTGAGTTACCCCTTGGAAAAACGATGAGTCGTCATGTACACTATCGTACGATAACCAAGCATTGTTTACGATCCCTAAGCGGTCTGCGATCAAATAAGCAGGAGGCGTTTCGAGTGCAAACAACTCCTCGATGTCCTCGATACCAAAAATCGATTCAAGGTTGTCGGCAGCGTTTCCTTGTTCCTCAATTAAGTTTTGGATCACGTTTAAATCTAACTTGTCAGCTTTAATAACGAGTTCGTCTTCCCATTCACAATGGTAATCAAACACGAGTTTATTCTTGTTGTAGACCACAAGTTCCCATCCATTATCTTCGGCGTATACATAATGAACAAGGGTGCCCGTATTTTGCTCCATCACCTCTTCGTCAACCGAGAAATCACCATCTGCGATTACAATAGATACCCAGCCATTGGTCGGATCAAATACATATCCATGTTTGCCAGAGCGTTTTAGCAGGGATACAGCCTCTTCTTTGTCGCTGGTGCGTAAATGATAACTTTGACTAAACTCACTCATGACGTTTCCTCCTAGGACCAATAGATCAACAGTTCGGTGTATAAAAATTGTACGAAAAAAGGAGGGTTTCTTTCCCTCGACCCTAACTTGTACTGTTCAAGAATATAATTATTGGTAACTTATGTCAATCGGTTTTGCTTTTATCGCAACCGTATCAAACATTCAATTCCTTCTTTCTATTTTCTGGATGGATTAATATTCTGGATCAAATTAGCTATGTTATAAGAAAAGACAATTTGCCTACATCATCACCTCCCTTCAATTTTTCTTGTCTTAATCTTTCATCCACAGCAAATCATGCTTTTCCAGAAGCTTAAACAATTCGTTATGAAAGCTTTCTTCCTCTTCGTCCCATACTGAAAATCCTGTAATACCCATGAAAAACATCATGGAACGCAAGGCTTCAATACGCTTATCGTGCTTTCTCTCCCATTGCAGTTGCCGCTCAGCATCCAGATCACTGGAGACAGATTCATTTATCACGTTTGAAGCCCTTTCCAGAATCTCATACGCTTTATTACCCTGTTCGGGATTAGAAAGTTCATGATATAAGTCTCTTTGAAGCGTAAGAATAATCTTCTCTATTTTCAATTCATTGTAAATCATTCGTTTCTCTTCCTGATAAGGATCAATTGACCTTGTGTATTCATGTTCAATTCCTTCCTTATCCGTAAAATAGTCGGGTATTTCAAACGAATCTCGTTTAGAAATTCGATTCAAATAATCCAGTCTCAGCTCGATCTCTTCTATTTTCGATAATTCTTTTTGAAAGTATTCTACTTCCAAATTGAATAGCTTAGACAGGGCTTCTAGCTTGGCTTTTGGAATGGGTCTACGCTTACTCAGCCAGTCTGTAACCGTTGATGGTGTAATAGCCAACTTCTCAGCTAATTTCTTATACGTTCCGTTGTATAGCTTTACGATGTATTCTAAGCCGATCATAAATATCCCTCCAGTAAAATGACGTATCATTACGTCTTGATGTTAATATAGCATCGACGTTTCGAAACGTCAATAGGGATTGAGTAAAATATTTAAGCAATAAAAAACCACATGGAGTCATCACACTCGCATGTGGTAAAAGAATCAATTTATCACTTATTATTCAAAATAATTTTCTCTCTAACAAATGAAGCGCCGTATTCCACCATTGAATACAGTTCATTCTGATTTTTACTCCTTAACTCCAATAATGGTTTTTCCCAATCCAACTGATAAATTACCATTAAGGCGTATTCTTCACCGTACCATCCCAGATCTAATACGTACCCCTCATTATCATAGCTAACCTGAAGTAGATCTTCCTCAAACATATAGTTTGGATTCGAAGTTTCGTTATAGGTTATTCGACCGGGAGTAAAATCGATGTCCTCAAACATATCATTTCACATCCTAATTAGCTTTTTTCAGATAACCTTTCGCTTCTTCTGCATTAATCGGATGACCGTGAATAGTTCCACCACTTTCCTTAACTACAACATACTTCGTTTCTTTTCCATTATGAGCGCCAACAACTTCACTAAACTCAAATATCTTCCAAACACTTCCATCTCCATTTTTTACTATTTTCCCTTGATCCCACGCTAACCGCTCCAATGTCTCGTTATCCGTACCCGGCTTATATTTCGCCGCTCCACTCTTTGTACCCTGAATTATTTTTTTGTCCCAAGTTACATTTTTACCTAATATATTTATTATTATGACTATCCCATGTGAGTTTCTGCGTTTTCCTTAAATTATTTACATAAGAACTTAATTCTTCGGTACTACTGAATGTTTTTTTGCCGATTCGGAAGTAAAAACTTCCAGGTAGAAAAGGAACAAATGCGGCTACAACATCATATGTCAAGAATCCTGCATTAGCCCAACTTGGTTTTTCCCATAATTCATAGGCACTCCAACCAATACCGACAATATCACCAATGGTCTCCCAAACATGACCCGATGGATCAACTCTAATTAATGGATTATTACCTACATACGTATACAAATTCTGACTTAATGGATTATTAATCTCACCTTCATACGTATCCTCATTAATAAATCGCCTTACTGGCCGCAAATCGAGACGAAGATAATGAACGAAGGCTAGGCTTCGTCTCGCCAAGGTGCTTTGATATCGGGGGACAAAAATAACCGGTCGAAAGTGTATCTCGCCGGCTGATTGTGTTTGTTATTATAGTCTGAACAGCATGTTCATAGGCACTTGTAAATCTTTAAAGACGATAGATTGGATCGTTTCCTGCTCCGTATATAAATGACGCACCTGGTAACTGCCATCCTGTAGCGCATATACATGAACCGTTCGATTCCCATGATCGACTATCCAATATTCCTGCACCCCATACTTTTGATATAAGTTAAACTTCTCATTAAAGTCCTTCAATGCAGTGGAAGGTGAAAGTACTTCAATGATTATAGTTGGCGCACCGTGACAGCCATTCTTGGATATTTGGTCCTTTGAGCAAACGACCGAAAGATCGGGCTGCGTGATGTGATCAGGTGCCTTAAAATCTTCACTCTCGCTGAAGAACACATCATATGGAGCAACGAACACATAGCAGCTCCGATTCTGGAAGAAATTACGTAGAGCGAAATGAAGCTCTCCTACAATAAATTGATGCAATGAGGTCGGAGCTGGAGACATATTATATCCTTTGCCATTAATTAACTCCCAAGATCCGTCCCATGTCAGCCAATCTTGATAGGTATGGGTTTTCTTCTCATCTGGATTTGACACAATGTTCGACCTCCTTCTGATTTTGCGTGTGAACTTTTACTAATTGTACCATGATCAAAGCGATCGTTCCTAATTTCCACTCGTTCATTTCAACAGTATTACCCGATCCCCGAAATCGGACTGCTGCCGTTGCATCGGCGGCTCAGTCGCAAGCGGCTGACGCCAAACATTTCCCACCACGACCTGAGAAGGATGTCGTGTGGTTCAACAAGGAATACTCGCCGACGCTGCAGGATCGGCAGTGGGAAATACTGTCCATGCTGCTCGATGTGATGCACTACTTCTTGCCGTAAATCGAGACGAAGATTATGAATGAAGGCTGGGCTTCCTACTGGCATCAGCGAATCATTCGCGAGCTTGATCTCACTAGCGATGAGACGATTGAATTCGCCAAGCTGAATTCCTCCGTCGTCCAGCCGTCTCGGCACACTTTGAATCCTTATTATTTAGGATTGAAAATATTTGAGGATATCGAACGGCGGTTCGATAATCCTACCAAGGAAGAGCAAGCACGCTTCGGACGCGTGCCCGGCAAAGGCAGAGAAAAAATGTTCGAGGTTCGCGAGCTGGATTCCGACATCTCCTTCCTCCGCAACTACTTGACTAAGGATCTCGTCAATGATCTGGATCTGTACATTTTCGAGAAAAAAGGGCCGGAGTGGAAGATTACAGATAAGTCTTGGGAGAACATTCGTGATCAGCTCGTTTATTCCAAAGTGAACGGCGGTTTTCCGAGCTTGATGGTTAAGGATGGGGATTTTAATCGTGTGGGTGAGCTTTATTTGATCCACGAGTATGAGGGTATGGAGCTCGATCTGAAGTACGTGGAGCGCACGCTGCCTCATGTCGTTCAGCTTTGGGGGAAAAACGTGCATCTGGAGACGTTCGTCGAGGATAAAAAGATCGTGTTTAGTTGTGATGGGAAGAAGACGAGTCGGAAGTTTGTTTAGACATTGCTATTTTCACTTTCGTTTTTATATGATCTGTTTTCAATAAAAAGATAATTTTAAAAAGCTCGACCTTCTAAAGGTCGGGTGTTTCCGCTAATCTAATATGACCGTCAGTTGACGGTTAAGATTGTCCAGACATTGACCGATATAATGACCATGTAAGTTTATCTAGGAAAGGAAAAGACGCCTCCATAAGTCGTGTTACTGCTCTAACAGTATCACCGGAGACGTCTTCCCAATCACCATGGTCATTGTATCAAATTACACGTTGGAGCTCAAGGAATTAGAG
>NZ_JBXBBJ010000061.1:0-4410 GCF_057221575.1 Paenibacillus sp. Y660
CCCTTACACCCCTTTGGGGCGAGTTCCCCTGTAGCTCCAACTTCATCACCAACTCTAAGTGATTTGAAATCCTGCGAATGAGTGAGCATACGTGAGAAAAACCCATAATACCAGAGGGACGGAACTGGTGTCCTCTTGCACGTTCAAAATGATAAAAAACACAGAAATAGCGGAACTACAGTCCTCAAACTATACTCAAATGCAATTTCCATCAATTAAAGCAAGCGGTTAACAACGAGCCCGGAAAGCTTGACATAGGCAAATGCATTGGACTTTGACTCTACAAAGTTACTAAAGAGTGGACTTTTTGCAGCGGCGCTTGCAATAGGACTTACGGCAGCTGTGCCATTTTCTCAGGCGGCTGCTGGATCAACAGCAAAGGATCTTTTCAGCGGGACTCCGGCAGGTGATTCAACCTTTCATTATAGCGATATACAATTTCTTAACGGGACAACTGGACGCGCGGCAGGCAACGGATTCTTGATTGGAACTTCGGATGCAGGTGCATCTTGGCAGTATCGCTCTTGAGCGTATTCATTTTACAGATACAAAAAACGGCTTCGGATATACACGGGCTTTTGCCTATAAAACGGCGGATGGCGGGAAAACTTGGACGAAAATAACGACGCCAGCTAATACTCGCTATGCCGAATTTACGGATGCTAAGCATGGATGGACGCTTATCATAGTACCAGGCTTTGGCTACAAGCTATCTCGGACAACGGATAGCGGTGCGACTTGGTCAACAAAACTGAGTGTGAAATCAACGGAGATCAGCGGTGGTGAGATTTATACGAGAAGCAGCCAAATTTGGGCTGAGTTTTATGGAGGAGCTGGCATGTCCCAGCAATCATATTCTCTCAATGCCTCATCCGATAATGGATCAAGCTGGAAAAAAGTGATTAGTCAAGACACAGCAGGAGGCGGCCCAGCTCCAGGTGGCGCTGTCGGTATTGTGAAGCAAGGGCCGGCTTCGCCTGGCGGCCATCCCAGCAACATGGAGCTGGTCGAAGGAGCAGCTATTCTTGGAGGCTATTCTCCCGCAGGTGAAGCCATTGGAGTTGGCCGTTCTTTAGATGCAGGAAAGTCATGGACCAATCTCAAGACCATTAAAGGGTTTGAGAGTGTTATTTCGTTCACAAGCAAGGATTTAGGATGGATGGCTGATACAAGCACGTCTAGCCCTGCGGTGTATAGAACAACCGAAGGCGGCAAAACTTGGTCGAAAAAAATAAGTATTCCAAGTACAAACAATTAAACATCGTATGTGGAACGAGGCATGAATAGAAAATGACTGAGATTGGTACCTGACCTGGTGCCAGTCTTTTTTTGTGTAAAAGCAAAAGATTCGAATGTAATAGCGGCGAAATGAAGCCAAACAGAAATGGAGTGATTTTATCGAATATTCATTGACAGGAATATTCCTTAAGTGGTATATTGAGTTCAAGAGATAGAAGCGCAAACGAGATGAGGTGGATTGATATGAATGGTTTTGGAAGTAAAGCAAGTGCTGCGCCTGATACAACAGCTGGTTCAACCATTCACGGAAAATCAAAATCATGAACACATCGACTTTTAGCGCACTCGCCGAGCCCAATCGCTTACGAATTGTGGAGCTTTTGCAAGGCGGCCCCTTAACGGTAGGGGAGATCGCCGATCGACTTCATATCCGCCAACCTCAAGCCTCAAAGCATCTGCGCGTTTTGCTTGAGGCAGGACTAGTTGAAGTACAGGCTGATGCCAATAAGCGGAACTATAGTCTCCGCATAGAGCAGTTCAAAGCTCTCGACGAATGGCTCGAAAGCTACCGAAGGACTTGGAGTGAACGATTCGACAACCTGGATCATTACTTGCAGAAGCTGCAATTCGAACAATTAAATAAAAATAAAAACTAATTTTCAGGAGGAATTTTCGATGACAAACAAAATGATTACCAAGATAGAGGGTCAAGAACTTATTCTAGAGCGTGTTTTTAATGCACCGCGCGAGCTTGTATTCAAAGCTTTCTCGGAGGCAGAGCATTTAAAGCAGTGGTGGGGACCTCGCGGTTGGACACTGACGGTATGCAATGTCGATTTTCGTCCGGGTGGTATTTGGCATTACTGTATGAAGTGTATGGATAAAAATCAAGGGGACTTTTTCGGTTTCGAATCTTGGGGTAAAGCAATCTATCAGGAGATTGTGCAAGATGAAAAAATCGTCTTAGTCGACTTTTTCTCAGATGCTGAAGGTAATGAGGCTGAAGGAATGCCTTCCGCTCAGGTTACAATAACTTTTCTAGAGCACGAAGGCAAGACGAAGATTGTTAACCGAGGCAAATATGCTTCCGCAGAAGAACTCAAAAAGGTTATGGAAATGGGAATGGAGCAAGGAATTGCTGAAACTTGGGATCGCTTTGAGGAGCATCTACAATCGTTGCAATAATGGCTTATACGTAAAACCTTCAACGATGATCATAAAGCAAGTGAAAGACTGCCGGGTGTTTTATTGACATTGTTTACGACTTGAAGATACATGAAACACAATATTAGATATGATGTGACACAATTAATAGCCCCTTAGAACTTATAAATCGTTCTAGTGGGCTATTTCCGTTCATCCATTAGGCTATCGTACCCGTTAGATTAACGATAGAAGTAGAGATTAACATTATTACAAAATTTTGATAAAATTGGTCTTGATTATCGATTTCCCTTCCGTGGAACAATCGTAAAAAAGGACCGTGTTCGCATCGTTTGCGACCGGTCCTTTTTTTCATTTTCTTAGGCTAGCTTTCAATTGCTCTGTTTTTCATTTTTGAAGAGGCCGGACTTCTTCACAAAATGAGGAATTTTGTACAGATGTCCGCTTTCCTATCAAAGAATTTCTCAAAATTATTTAAAGGTAGAATAACTGTAAGCGTCAAATAGCCCAGATCATGTGATCAGGTGTGCGCTATTTCTACGTAAAATCAATCCCAAAAAAAGCAGCTTAGCGAATTGTTCGCAAGCGGCTTTTCGTATGAAAGGGTATTCGTAGTATAATTAATTGTTAAAATCGAGTCATTATTGTAAGTGAATACGACAAAAATTTGATGATCTTTCGAAATCAAAAAATCTTTCTCTACAATCTGATCATTTACCTCTACTTTAAACTTGAAATTTTCTTTTGGAAATTTAAAATAATAATTTTCGGTTGCTGCAGTAACTTTACGTTGCGTATCAATGAACGAGTGAATTCTACATGGATAGCGTTATATAATCTATAGAGTCCATCATTGAACTCCCTCAGTACGATATAGTTTTCTCACGAATGCTGGATTTCAAAGAAAGCACGAGTACCGGATGCATTAAACCAAAGGGCACCGACCCGTACCGTTAGCAAGACCGGCCTCCACCCCTTGGATAGGCGTAACGAAGGAATGAGAGGGCATAGACCCGTTGAGACGTGTGAGTGGAGAACCTCCATGGGCGGCGTGGAGAATGCGTGCAGTAAATGGAATTATCTAGGGCAGCAACATTCCTACAAGTCCTTTGCAACCATTTCAACTCGTTTATCTTTAGGGGTACGGGAACCTTCGTAGTTATAAAAAATCAAGACATTTGCGACCTGGTATCTTCCATGTTCCGTCACATCTGCCGCTGCCGTATTATCCTCGAAATCCTTTATTCCTTTCTTGACGCCAGAATTGGATGAATAGACATAAATACTGATTATCTGTTCATCATTAATAATAAAAGGTTCAGGTGTGACACCATTTAAAGTCATTAGAAATACACTATCCATATTTAATTCTATTGGCTTTACTAAAGGAATCCCATGTTTTTCAAATAAATCTTTGATCTGTAATAACGTAATTTTTTTCTTGTCATTAATGCACCCTGTTATAATGCAGCAAATTGCTAGCAAGACTATCATAAATTTTTTCATTATAATCCCCCTTTTCAGTATAACGTTAGGAGATGGATGGATGTTGCAAATTACATGGATCTATTGAGCTAAACTGCCGGTAAGCTTAATGGTTGAAGGGAAATAGCCCCCTAGAACGATGTATAAGTTCTAAGGGGCTATTAATTGTGTCACATCATATCTAATATTGTGTTTCGTGTATCTTCAAGTCGTAAACAATGGCAATTAATAAAACGAGCGGCAGTCTTTTCTTTAGCTTTTGTGAATATTGAAATCTTATAAGATGAAGTTTTACTCTTTATGGTCGTTATTTTCGTTGTGAAGACCCTTATTATGATCAACATATCTTTTTATGCCAACAATTAGATTTAAACCCCCTGCAAGCATGACACTGATGAATCATGACTTATGCAGTTCATTCCAAGCGATGGAAACCGATTAATAGTCATAGAAATGTAAGCTAAAAGCCGGAAAACCCCTTGACTTTTGGAAATCACACCAATAATCGCGAAGAATACCTTT
>NZ_JBXBBJ010000062.1:0-3639 GCF_057221575.1 Paenibacillus sp. Y660
GCAGTAACACGACTTATGGAGGCGTCTTTTCCTTTCCTAGATTAACTTACATGGTCATTATATCGGTCAATATCTGGACAATCTTAACCGTCAACTGACGGTCATATTAGATTAGCGGAAACACCTTTTATCAAAGGAATGGTGGGAAGTTTTGATATTAAAGATAATAATATTTATCTTTACATCTATGGTGCAAGAAAAAGTGATTATCTTGATGTTCCTGATAGTTACATTATGCAAATAGATCGGGTGAATCATAGTACGCGAATTTTATCAAAATCGGAAATTAACATTAGCGATGGGAGTTTGAAAGTAGCTCCTAATAATAGAATATATATAGCAAATAACAGTGGAAACGAATACAAGCTAAGTGTATTTAATATACAGGGTGATTTTATTAATAATATTAAATTTGAAAAACCGGTACATACAATGCTAATCGACAATACAGGGATTGCTTATATTGCTCATAAAGATAAGGATCAAATGGATGATTTTGCTGGTAGCACGATTACTATATTTGATACAAATAGTAATCAGGTGATTGGAGAAATAAGCGGTTTGAATGGTCCTATGGATATGAAAATTGTGGATTCGTATTTATTTGTTGCAAATATCAAGCACAACTCGATTGCTGTAGTAGATATAAATACTAAAAAGATAGTGAAGCAAATTGATTTAAGAGGAGAAGCCCCATATAATTTAGTTGTATTGAAAAATAAGTAGAATCATGGTTGATCCCCTCGTATCCCTCTCATGACGCAAATAAGAAATACTACAAGAAAATGACCGAGTAAACACCGAATCACTATTTGTTTCACAAATTCGAAAAAATAAATGATTAATGATTTCGTCTACATTTTGATTTAGAAGCTTTTCCTTCGTGAAATCTTTCAATTCACTTAATTGAGTCTTAACTCCATAATAATCACCCATTCTCAATTCATTATTTCCTCTACTTTTGCTTAGAGTCAGATGAAAGTTCTATGTAGATTGGTGATTTAGATAAATAACCATTTCAAATTCTGCCCCAAAATCCAGTGACTCATCTAATGAATTCTCGCATTCCCTTAGAAAGTAATTATGATTAAGCGATTCCCTTGCATTAAATTAAAATAATTAAGAAACTACTTTATTCTTTTTCACTTGAGAAATATAGCTGTGCAAGATCATGCCAATCATTACGACCAGCATACCGATCGTGGACAATAAAGTAGGCAACGAACTTCCTAGCATGAGCTCTCCTGCAACGACAAATAATACTTCCGTAAATTGTGTCGCTTCAACCACAGCCAATTGCATCAGCACGACTCCAAGAAGGATGATGATCGACATCATTAAACCTTTAAGCGGTATCTTTTTTCTAATTTCATGCGTTTGAATTTTCTCGTAAAATATAGGGGTTATGAGGGAGCCTGAAATAATCGTAATTTGCCAAGTTCCGGCGGTAAGCCATCCTGGTCCATAAGCTGCCGCAAAACATAACGGAGCGTAGAATAGTCCAAATCCTACAAAGCTCCACATCAACCAAGCGCCAGGATGCTTCCGCATCTCTTGAATAAGCGGACCTAAATTTTTTCTGCTTAGGACAAGGATTAGAAGTAAGGGAATCATAAAAATATAGCGCAATGAAGCACTCCATAACCATGACCCTCCAGACAATTCCATTTCTCGGTTTAGTACAAAAGTAAAAGCAAAAAACAAAGCGGAACAAACTCCTAAAAAAATGGGACGCAACTACATTCACCTCTGCTAGTCTGAAATATTTCTCTGTTCTTGGAATAATCCCAATCTAAAGTCGGATTTTTTTACAATTTGTTGCGCTTAACCGCATAATAATAGAAAAAATGAAACCGAACCCTCACGGTATAACCGAAAAGGGTTGTTTCGATAGGTTACATTTATTTTCGACTACAATCGCTTCTAAATTTAACCTTTCCAATTTTCAATTAAATCCTCAAGAGAGTAGCCATTAATAGTCACACCGGCAAAATCACAATCGCTTATTTCCAAATTTGTTAAATTGCAATTTCGTATTTGAACATTTCTAAGGTCGCAATTTTGAAAGCTTATTGGTTTATACGGTTGTTCCGGATTGTAATTGCCATCACCCTGTTGGGGAAGTATGACGTTATGAAATTCGGCGCCAAATACCGATGAGCTGCAAGAACAATTGGAACAATTGTTGTAGCAAAAAAAAAGGGGCTGTCCCAAAGTGTTCGCACGGAATGGGAGCATCCAAATTCTGCTCGTTTACTTGTTCCTAACTATGAAATTTTTTTACAAGCTAGTTAAGTGCCCTGGAGCTCCTGTCATTCGCTCCTTAACCTTACTTTTCTCAGGCTTTTTCGCTTATTCCAGCGCTCATTGTTCTAACCCGTAAGTTTGAAATAAAAGGCTATCTCAAATCATTTTGGTTTTGTAGAATTAACAGGAAATGCTCCATCTATTTTCCTGATAAGACATCAGTTCGTTCATTTAGCTGGAAAAACTCCCGTTAATCGGAGCACATACACCGAAATAGGGTCACAAGCGAGATATTAACGGGAGAAAATCCATTTAAACCTGTTTTTTTCCAAAAAACACATGAAATAACGGGAGTTTTTCCTGTTAATGCTAATTCAAGAGGGCTCAGCCCCATAAATGATTGAACCCGAGACTACAGAAGAACCAGGGATTCCGCCGATTCCTGCTTCGTGGCTTGCCATAGGTAAACATGGAGTTGGGGAGACTTCCGCTTTCCCAACAATCTCATGAAGCAAGCAGCCATAGACCTGAATAGAAAAATAGCGGTACAGGAATAGTACACTGGTACCCATAGAATGGACACTTTGAAAAAAGGTGTTCAGGCTATGGGTACCTTTTTGTATACTGTAGTAAGCATCGGAGGGCGATTATATGAGCAAGAAGCGGTTTACCGAGAAGGATTGTGAAATCCTCTCACAAAACAAGTTCGTTATCAAGGTAAGTGAGAAAGCAATAACTTATTCCGATGAATTTAAGCAGTTATTCATTAATCAATATATGTTACATAAAACCCCTAGAGAGATCTTTGAGGCTAACGGGTTTGATGTAGATGTAATTGGAATGAGCCGCGTAAAACAGTGTGCTGAACGTTGGAAGAGAATGTATAAACGCGATGGGATTGTTGGTTTAACTGATTCGCGCAAAGGGAACTCTGGACGCCTTCTACAACGGGAACTGACGCAAGAAGAGGTCATTGCCAAACAGGAAGCCCGAATTAGACTTTTGGAATCCCAACTTGAATTGTTAAAAAAGCTAGACTCGAACGAAAGGTTGCTGGTAGCAAAAGGAACAAGCCTGAGCAAAACTAAATTGTTCGAATTAATTGCAGAGGCCGTAGATCAGGGGCTTGGGCGAATGACTCGCTTTCTATGCGAGCTCCTTAACGTATCCCGTTCGGGGTACTACAGTTATGTAAAGGCCGCTGACACCCGCTTAGAGCGCGCGAGGTTGGATGCCGTGGCAGGTGAATGGATTAAGAAAGCATTTTATTGGAAAGGGTTCAAAAAGGGCTCTCGCTCCATAAAGATGGTTCTTGAGAATGAATTTGGTATCACCTATAACCTTAAAAGAATCCGCCGGTTAATGAAAAAACTAAACCTTGTGTGTCCGCAT
>NZ_JBXBBJ010000063.1:0-3630 GCF_057221575.1 Paenibacillus sp. Y660
AAAGGTATTCTTCGCGATTATTGGTGTGATTTCCAAAAGTCAAGGGGTTTTCCGGCTTTTAGCTTACATTTCTATGACTATTAATCGGTTTCCATCGCTTGGAATGAACTGCATAAGTCATGCGTCATAAGCGATATCTGATAACAGGATAGGCGATTCGAATGAAACGGATACTCGCAGCAGCTGCTCTTATAGTGCTTTGCAGCGCCGCAGCAGAATGGCTTCGGTTCCGGTCAGGTAAATTGATTGCAGAAAATTAACTATGGGAGGCACAAAGAGCCGAAGCCCTTTGGCGAGTCGGTCACGTTCACGGATAACTTTATGGCAGATATGCAGACTTATGGCTCATTGGACAGCACGGGAAAATATACGGAGCTGGGCGTCATTACGCGAATGTCGTCATTATGCCGATCGAAGGAGAAGTTCGAACGGATGCTAAATAAGCGCAAGGATAATTAATATGGAGGAACAGCCTTGATTAGAAAAATCGATATTACGAATCCTGTTTTTGCAGAGAATATACTAAGCATTCAAATTCCATCTTATGAGGTGGAGGCTGCGTTAATATATTTTTATGAAATACCGCCTCTAAAAGATACAGTGGACACTCTGCTCATATGCGGAGAAACCTTCTATGGCTATTACATAAACGATGAGTTGTGCGGGGCAATCGCTGTAAAGGCGGAGGGCAGCGAGATCGATATCCATCGATTGATGGTTCATCCTAATCATTTTAGAAAGGGAATCGCCAAAAAGCTGCTTCATTGCGTTGAAAATCTTGATGGAGATTATCGCAGCATCGTTGTATCGACAGGCTCCAAAAATACGCCAGCCATCCATTTATACATGCAAAGCGGCTTTTTGGAAACAGATAGGATAGACATCGAAGAACGGCTGTCGATCACGAACTTTCAGAAGATTCTTCGGTGAGGATCATGTAGGGGTATGGCTGCGTTTATGACCAAAAAAAATATGATTATTTTAGGAGCTGTTATCGCAGTTATCTTTGCCTTTGTTTTTTATGTTGGATTGAACGCCCGTGTAGCCTCTAAGCCGCAGTCACCGCAAGAGTTTGAGCAATTAATTGGAGAGAGAAGCATGCGGCTTGCTGCCGAGAGAATAGATGCCATTGACCAAGAATGGATCACTACGTTTAACGATCATGGCGGTGTTGGTGAAATTGCAATGAGAGCTCTTCCGAAAGGTCCTCAAACCGCAACAGAACTATTTACCGAGTTAGTCAAAATGTATGAGGGAGAGAAACCCTTCACTTATGAGCGATCGATCGCATTGCTGTATTACACCGAGCAAGAGCCGCTTGCCTCGGAGCTTGACCCATATGGTTTGTTTCCAATTCCAGAGATAACGATGAGCAATAACCGAGAGTTTCGAATTCAAGATATAAACGATTCCTACGATAGATTCAATTCATACGTCGATAGATACATCATAGATAAATTTGAATGATATGGAATATACACTGCCAAAATGAGCTGAAGGAGAACGATTTCTTGCATCGCTTAGCTAAGGAATTTAGTTTGTCTCAGGAGATTTCAGTTTATGACGCTTATTAAAGCAATTGATTTCCAGACGCGAGCGATTTTTTAGAATGACTCTATGAATGGGAAAAACGGCTCTCTCGCATGCACAGCGAGCAGAGCCGTTCCATTTAGTACAAATCGAACATGTTGACTTCGTAGCCTTGTGTTTTCAAATAGGTGAACAGCTGCGCACGGTGATGCTGCGCGTGGGTTGTAATTTCAATCAGCCATTTGGCTTGAACCGAGCCATGCTCCAAATAAAACGGTTTTGTTTTCTTATGAAGAAACTCCTCTACGGGCAGCTCCTCCATATACGTTCTGACTTGATCCATGCCTGAAACCATCCATGCAATCAGAGCTTCCTTGTCGTTATCAGCAGCAATATCCGCCTCGAGCTTGCGAATGACTGGTTCACTGCTCTCCTGCAGAATCAGCAAATCAGATGAAGGAACAGATACGAGATGCTCAGCCAGCTCAAGGAGTGACCTCATATTTGGCTGCGGTCTGTAATCCCAGTGTTCAGGCGAGATTTTGCGGATCAAATTAGAAGATGTCTTAACGATATGCTCCAATTCCTCGAGTAATAGTGCTTTGAATTCGTTAACAGCTTGCATGTGCTTTCACTCCTCATTTTTAATGTGATTAACGCAGTAAATCGACTAGGCTCGTTTTTTATTGTAGCTTATAATAGTGACAACCCTTGTCATAAATATAAAAATAACGGAGAACTTTAATGTCCAAATCGAAACGATTGATAGAATTGATGATGACCGTTAACAGAAAACGCAAGTTTACGGTGAAAGAGCTTGCCAATGAGTTTGAGGTGTCAACCCGGACGATATTAAGAGACCTTCAGGAATTGAGCGAGCTAGGTGTACCCTTGTATTCGGAGGTTGGACCTCACGGTGGCTATCAAGTGCTTAATGAAAGAATTCTGCCTCCCATCGCGTTTACGGAGGAAGAGGCGGTCGCTATATTTTTTGCAAGTCATGCTTTGCGCCACTATTCCTATCTTCCCTTTGAGAATGAGGCTTTATCAGCTTTGAACAAATTTTACTTTTATATGCCCGGCGATGTACGGGATCGTATCGATCAGTTAAAGAACCGATTTGATTTTTTTACACCTGAGAGGCAGGTAAAGTCTCCGTATTTGTCTATTCTGCTCGAAGGAGCTATAGAGCAAAAAATTGTTCTCATCGAATATGATTCTCGGGAAGGACATTCAAGTCGTCAAATACAGCCGATTGGCGTATATGCGAGCAATGGTTTGTGGTACTGCTCCGCTTATTGTTTTCTGCGCGCTGAATTCCGCTTGTTCCGATGCGACAGAATTCATTCGGCTGCATTTGATGCTTCTGGTTTGTCGCCACTGGATCTTCGCCATGTCCACCTGGGCAATCAAGATAAGTTTTACCAGAAGGAACAAGAATATATCCCACTTTATGTTGAGCTTAGCAAGGAAGGCGTTCAGCGCTGCGAATCTGAGTTATGGTCGTCGCCAAAGCTTTATATGTACATGGATGGTACTGGCCGTCTGGAAGGCAATGTTAGGAAGATTGATCTTCCGTTTTTTGCGAAGTTTTTTGTTGGCTTGGGGAACGAGGCTACAGTGAAAGAACCAGCAGAACTGGTGGACCGGATGAAACAGCTCCTATCTGATATCATGGCGAAATATGTTTAAGAGTTAACATTGATAATGGTATAGGAGCAGGTACGGCCATGTAAGTATTTTTAGAAAGCATTTAACGCATATGAATGTGTTTCTTCCAATAAAGGCTTGGTAAGCGGATGGATTGATTATCTGTTATAGGTGAGTGGAGGAAAAGAACTTTTAATTATTTTTTAAAAACACTTGCAATACTGGGCGAGTACATGGTATATTCTTATTCCGGCCAAGAAATACACCGGAACGAAAGAAAAAAGATTGCTCTTTGAAAACTGAACAACGAGTAATAACTGCCCTTGCGATTCTAACGAATTGTAAGAAAAAGCGATATAAAAGTAATGAGCATTTCAAACACATGAAGCTTTCTCTTCGACATCGCGTCGAAGCGAAAACTTCCATTTGGAGAGTTTGATCCTGGCTCAG
>NZ_JBXBBJ010000064.1:0-2737 GCF_057221575.1 Paenibacillus sp. Y660
ATTTCATAGTGTACTGAAAAAGGAACTGATTTACCTTAATAAGTACGAAACCCGAGAAGAAGCGAAGAAAAGCATCTTTGAATACATTGAGGTATTTTACAACAATGAACGCATTCATTCTTCAATCGGGTATCAAACGCCATCAGATTTCGAACGTATGTACTGAATCGAGTGGCGCAAGAAAAATATCTGTGTCTACTATCTTGACAAAAGTCCAACTCTGTCGATTCGGTCTTTTGCGCTTTCAAGTATCTCTTCGCCTGTCTTAATTGGATGGATTATCATATCGACTAGCCCTTGAATGGTTTTTTCTATTCCATGGCCAAATCCAACCGCAAAGGTACTTCCATATTCGTACTTCTCCATCGATCTCTCTTTATCCTTGTTGCCTTGCTATATCTCCTTAATTAATTTGAGCCGCTGTTCTTCCGTTAATCTTCCAAACGGCCCCTTCATTAGGCGTTCATAGACCTCTGGATCATCCCAATTCATAATATCATCATCTGATATGGAAGTACCGGGTTCATACGGCAACAGTTGCGCTGGCTTGTTCGCATAAGAGGACGCCCTCAGAGGAATACTGCTCGTTGATTTGGATCGTTCCATGTATTGCTCATACCACTGGACTGCCTTGCTTAATGCGATGGCCAGCATACCCGGCCTTTCTTTCAATCCCTCGTAGTCCAGTGCCGTCCATCCAACTGGCGAATTTGGATGCTTGATCTGTGCATGCCCGCGAACGTCCTCGGCCTGCTGTGCCAGTGTTCTCTCTAATCCGTTATGCTGTTCCTGCGCGCCGTGTATAAAGCGATTCAACTCGTGCAGCTTTCTATCCAGCTCCCGTAACCGTTGCGCTGTCCGATCCATTCTGGACCGAATGTTCCTTCGAGCTCCAATCGCAGAATCGACTTGATACATCGTCGATGGCAATCTGCTGTTTAATTGTGAGCACTTCTGTACGCCTTGATTCAGCTTTGGCTTAGAAGCCTCGACTGCATTCAGATCAATTCGAATTATAGACAAGGATTCCACCATCCTACTATTTGATAAAGTCGGAATTCTCTATCACCTAAGCGCCTCTTCGAATACTTCTTCCACTTCTTTGCTCTCATATGGCTTCATTCGGTTCAGCGAGCATGCCCGGATTTGCTTCAACCGGGGCAAGATAATCACCTTGAACAGCCTTTATTATCTATCTCTACCCTTATCGTTCACGGGAAAATGATTTTTCGTTGCATCAAAGCCAGTAACAATCATTTCACCTTGAATATACGACGATGTTCCTGTAATCTTCATTGTTAATCTCACTTTCAAAAAACAGGTCAATCATGGTGGTATCTGACCATAATCGACCTGTTCTATGTAACACTTCAGCGTTAATTAGGTTATACTTTTCGAGCATTACTGTACGTACAAACGAAATGGCTAAATCTTTATACGGGTATAACATGGGTTAAGTCTGTTATTGGTTGAATGATGGATTCATTCGGCACAGGGTAGCCCCACCACCAAAGAAAAAAATATTTACTACCATTAATGAATTTTATTTTTTATTAAATTGATATAGCCTTGATACGTTTCCTTCTGTTCATCGAACATCCAAACATCTGCTAAATCTATTAAGTCGTTCTTTTCAACACTTTCAATCATTCTATCTAATTTACTCTTATATGCTGAGAGCATTTCCGAACTAACAGATGATAACTTTTCCATCAATTCTATTGAATCAATATCAGCATAGAAAGGTGTATTCTGTTCATCAATCCTTTCAATAATTTCAAACGTCGCTAAATCTGTAAAAACATCCTGTCTAATACAACGAATCAAATCAAAGTTTGATAACTCACACAGGCATTTAGCTGTAATTTCCATATGCCACACAGGTAGTGACCTATCAGAAAACTGTATTGCATTTTGTATTACACCTTCATATTCTTCATTAGTCAAATACTCTTTTAATGTCTTTTTTCTATTAATCATATACATTACTCCAATCATTATTTAGGTGGATACACTCCGCCATGGGGGGCAAACATAACTTCAATTTTTTCCATTGTAGCGTTTACCTCATTCAACTTAGATGTGTAAAGTTGTCGAAGTTCAGTATCTAAATTAGGATTTTTAAGCATCCCTTCCCAACTTCTTTTTAAATCAACTAAACCACGATATGCATCAGAAACTTCTTGAGCATGATCCAGTATTCTATTTTCTCATTCTACTTACTTCTTCAAACCACTCATCGAAAACCTCACTTGCACTCTTTGATAAATTGGTGAATTTTAAATCATAAGAATAAGTAGCCTCTAATTTATTCTTAATCACATCATAGGTTAATTTCATTTCTGTCGGCATTTCACGATTATATTTTTCAAACAAATTAATTATTTTTAGCAGGTCTTCGTTTCCTATTCTTAGCACCGCGTACTGCCTTTCCTCAGAAACATCAATTTCACTATATATTTCATTAACTTTGTGCTTTTCAACAAAAACATCGTTAATCTTATAAAATACATCCATTCCATATTCGCCTAACTCGTGGTAGCAACAAATATAGATAACATCTGCCCGTTTATCAACGTACTCTAAACAGATTGACACGATATCAGATTGTAACTGTTTCCGCTAATCTAATATGACCGTCAGTTGACGGTTAAGATTGTCCAGACATTGACCGATATAATGACCATGTAAGTTAATCTAGGAAAGGAAAAGACGCCTCCATAAGTCGTGTTACTGC
>NZ_JBXBBJ010000065.1:0-2368 GCF_057221575.1 Paenibacillus sp. Y660
TTTCCCATAATGAAAAATGGGATTAAATGAAAAATCCCCCTAACCAAGTAGGAGGATGCTAATAAAGATGGTTCGAGGAAACCCTTGTCCCATCAGCCTCGGCAAATGCCGAGAGGCTATTTAAAAAAAAGGAGGGGGCTAAATACCTAATAAAGGATTTAGAATAATAATGTCGTAATAACCGGTTCATTTCTCTCGCATGCAGCAACATCTTCTTCCACCTGATGGAATACATCATCCATCATCGAAAGCAACATCCTGATTTGTTCGCTTCGCAAACTGTAATAAATGAATTTACCTTCTGGGCGTCCAACGATTATTCCACACCCTTTTAAACAAGCCAAATGCTGCGAAATGTTCGATTGATTCCCACTGACTTCTTCCACAATTTGAGAAATCGTTTTTTCTTGGTCTTTGATAAGTTCCAATATTTGAAGCCTCGTTTTGTTGCTAAACCCACGGAAAAATTTGCTTTTACATCCAATATATTTTGTCCCAAAATTAATTCCTTCATTACATATGAGTATCTTCTAATATGATTCCTTTTTATCATATTACCACTTCTGCGCTTTTTTTAAATCAAGATAAGCTGGAAACAAATGAGTCGGTAGAACCATTTCCAAATACATACATCTTGTGTAATATTATAGGAGGAAAAATAATATATTTTCTTTTACTTTTTAGTTTTAGAAGGGATAATGAAAACGCTATCAAACTTATATATTAATATAAATAATATGAATGGGATTAATGAGGAATAGGATGTATAGAATTATTATATTTTTCATTTTTTCACTCATAGTTAATGGATTTTCTTCAAATGCAGAGTATGACCAAATTCCAGAGCAGAATGTACCAAGTTCTCATTTCAAAGTTGGCGATGTAGAGATGCAAGGGATTAAAAATAAATTAGCGATTCTTGGGCCGGACTTTATTTCTGGAAAAGCCAATAAATATATGTGGCATTTCTGGGGCACTAAGGACGAACTTTCAAAAACACCTTTCAAAGTAGAAGCAATAAATCAAGAAACTAAGGAAAAACAACCAGCCTTAGTTGAGGGTGCAGGTACTCCTGATAAAAAACATGTTTGGGAGTATCATGATTTAGCAGGGCCTAACCACGGGGCAGATGCACATATTCCTTCAAATATGGAATTACCAGCTAAAGGATTGTGGAGGCTTGATGTATATCTAGGTGAACAACTTTTCGGAAGTATTTATGTAAATGTGAAATAATGAAAAATTTATACAATTCTAGATTTAAAGGAGGGGGCATGATCAATAGAAAATCAGATCAACCCAGCCCGTTTTTAAATCATTTATTGGAATTAAGAAAACAATTACTTATCACCATCTTGGTTTTTATCATTTTTCTCTGTGCATCGTACTTTACAACACCATTTTTTGTGGAAATTATAAAAGATTCAGCGGAAAATTATAGCCTTGAGTTGAACTTCTTTAAGATTACTGATTCTGTTTCGATATATATGAAAATTATGCTTATTCAATCGCTATGTATTACAATCCCTGTTTTGATTTATCAGTTGTATATTTTTGTGCTTCCCGAGGAGGATGTAATAATATGAAAAAAATGTTGTTATTTCTAATCAGCTGTTTGATGATTTCCATTTCTCTAACAGGTTGTTCGAATGGATCTAATGTACAAACACCACAAGTAACAGCATCAAACAAGAGCGTAATAGATACTGTAAACATACCCAAGTATGATGATTTCACAAAATTCATGGAGGATTTTGAAAGCAATATAGTTATAGATGGTTTCTCATTAATTCAACCGTATAAAACAATTTTTTTAATAGAAAGAGATTTTACATTTAACAAGAAAGACACCATAACTCTTGGAGGTGGAAGTGGCGATTTTAATCCTACACAACAACTATTTATTTTTGAAAATAAGGATAAGTCTATTCAGTTTTATGTGCGTTTCGCTTATACAGAAGTAGATATGGGAAAAAACTTAGTTGCTTGGGAAGTCCCTACTGGATATGACGGAGCCGATCCTGAATTATCAGATAGAACTGATATGGCGACGTACACATATAGAAATCTAATCGTTACCGTTACTCAAAATGCAAAAACAAAAGCAAATAATAGCACTACGAAAAAAGCAGTAAAGTCTGTGCTAAATATATTAGACAAGTATTATAATAAATAATGTTGAACACCCTATTAAAATGGTATATACTTAAAAAGAAGTAAAATATTAGTAGGATGTAATTATTATCATGACTTATGCAGTTCATGAGATTAACCGGTAATTGTGAGAATCTATGTTTGAATAAACCGGCCACATGGTCATGGAGAGATTCTTAGGCCAATATGCTGAAATAAGGCTTGCAAAACGGCG
>NZ_JBXBBJ010000066.1:0-2285 GCF_057221575.1 Paenibacillus sp. Y660
ACGCTGTTAGACGAGGGTTCTACTTTGAGTTACCCTCATTTACCCAAAGATTCAATTGGATGTGGCTGGTATTAATTCCATCCGTATAAAGAACCAGATTAGAGATTGGTCACGGATTCAGGTTTCAAGAAATCGAAACCGCGATGAAAAAAGCAAAGGATCATCGGATGTACGAACTGTACCAGACACTTTATTTGTTTCTGCAAGGAACCGAAGTGGAGCAGATTGACCTTATCATCAACCGAAATGCAAAAACGGTAAAGGGTTACATCTAGGCTTATAAAACAGGAGGACTTCCTGGTCTGCAATTGAACCATTCTCCAGGCGCACCTGTCCGACTAACCCAAGAACAGCAGGAAAAGTTGAAGCAGATCATTGTGGGCTCCATTCCGCATGATGTGGGTTTTACTGCACGGCACAATTGGACACTGGAGATCATTGCTGCCTATATCAAACAGGAATTTGGCCAGTCGTATTCGCTTCGTGGCATCTCCAAAATGATGCACCGTCAGGGACTAAGCTACACCAAACCAACCTATACCTTGGCAGCGGCTGATGAAGAAAAACAAAGGGTATTTTCAGAAGCTACGTTTCCGCATTTAAAAAAAGATACATGAATGACGAAATCGACCATTTGCTATTTGAAGACGAGTCCATGATCCGCGATTACCAAACGATTCAAAAAACGTGGTTTCTCCGCGGCAAGCAGCGTATCATCCAAACCACAGGCAAACATCGCGGTGTAAAGCTTCTTGCAACCGTCGATTACGCAACAGGCAAGCTGGTGTGGCAGGAAGATGAACAGTATACAGCCGAGACCTTTTTAGATTTAAAGTCATCACCGCCTATCCCAAAGACAAAATCGTGATCGTATTAGACAATGCTAGAATTCATCATGCAAAGCTACTCGCACCATTCCGGACGAGATGAAAGATCGACTTGAACTTGTATTCTTGCCTCCATACAGCCCGAAACTCAATATTGTCGAAGGTTTGTGGAAATGGCTCAAATCAGATGTCATTAACAACGTTTTTTACCACACAGTCGAAGAGATTCGCCAACGTGCAACAATTCATGGATGAGATAATGAAAACCCTTTTGACCATCATCGACCGTCTTTGTGTTAGGTTTTAATCAGGATATTCAATAGTTCAACTTATATAGAGTTAAAGTTTATAACTAACGAGGGGAGAAAAATATCGAAGACATTGAGGTCGGAGATAAGGTTCTCTAGAAGAATGAAGAAACAGGTAAGCAGGCTTGCAAGGAAGTTAGTGCACTTCATCGTAACGAGAAAGATACAACATATAAATTGTCAGTTGGCAATCAAATTATTGAGACAACTGATAATCATCCATTTTTGGATAGATGGAAAGGGATGGGTGCTTGCTGTTGATTTGAAGGTGGGCGATGAGTTATTCCAATGCAACGGAAACCATCTAAAGATTGATAACATTGAAATTGTACATCACGATGAAAAAGTAAAGGTATACATCTTTACTTGTGATGATTTCCATACTTACTTTGTAAGTGACTTACGAATCTGGATTCATAATATCGGGGATTGTGGTTTACGCCCTGAGGCCAAATATCTTAAGAGCGGGAACATGGAGTCGATTGGAAAGAAGGACCGGCAATGGCTAAAAAGTTAGGATTACCTCAAGGGCAGTGGAGCAAATCAGATTTAGAGTTTGCAGGTGAAAAAGCAGCAACATTAAAGTCTGGTGAAGGTGCATGGTTTGATCTACCTAGCGGTTCTACATCCAAAGTATACATGCCTGATGGTTCTACAGTGACTGCAACAAGAATCTGGGTAAGAAATAATGGTTCGGGTACATATCATGGTTATCCTGCACCATAGAAAAAATGAGACTGTCGATGGATTTTAGAATTCAAGCAGGATGTCCCAGATTTACTGGGGAATATGATGAAGATATATCATCCTTGTCTGATGCTCTTGAGACTGTGTTTCCTCTTTCGACAGAAGATGTGATAATTATGTGGAAGACCATTTGTATCCCAATAGGGTACAAATACGACATGAGCCTGATGATAGTTGATATCTTAAACATTCTTGAAAACCTTAGGATGAGAGTTTCTGGGGAGATAAGTGTTCACTGGCCGTCAAATTCATTTGCATGTAAGTGGGATTTAAGTAAGCATCAAATCCAGCCCACCTTCAACGTCCAAACCATTCATGAGAAAATGAAGGCAACCCAATGAAGGAGGTTGCCACATGACCACGAGAGAACAACGTCGTCAAGCATGGATTGAACGTATCACAG
>NZ_JBXBBJ010000067.1:0-2011 GCF_057221575.1 Paenibacillus sp. Y660
AACGCTAGACAAGCTGTTGCCTTGGTCAACATCGCTACCGCTGACTTGCCACGTGTTTAAATCTTAATCCAGCTTATCTTAGCTCTCATCTGATGACAAGGTGGGGGCTATTTGACGCTTACGAACAAAATGGCACCTGGTACACGAAGCACCATCAGTGCGCCGATAAGCAGCAAAGCGATGACAGTGAGTACAACCGTTTCATTGTGGAAGCTTCCCAGCTGAATAACGGTTTCGGAGCCGCTAACCGGCGTGAAAACGCCTTGCTTGATATCCGTAAAGCTTGATACGGCAATTGTCATGATACCGCTGTTCTTCAATCCGATAATCGTAATGAACAAGCCGATACCGACCGTAATGGCATGCTTCAAGCTGTCTGGAACAGCTGTTATAAGCATTTGACGAATTTGAGTCAGTGTAAGAATGATAAAAATAATTCCTGAAATAAAGACTGCTGTCAGACCCATTGCAGGCGAGATCGGGGTGTCTGTTGACGCTGATGCAATAACAACCGATGCAAAATACGCGTTCAAGCCCATTCCCGGAGCAAGCGCGACAGGGAAGTTGACGAATAAGCCCATCGCGATGGTGAAGATGCCGGCAGCAAGCGCCGTAGCTAGAAATACTGCTGTCCAGTCTAGACCAGCCGGTGTGAGTATGATTGGATTGACGGCCAATATGTACGCCATCGTCATGAAAGTCGTCAGCCCCGCCATAATCTCTGTTCTGACATTTGTTCCGTGTTCCTTTAAGCGAAAGAAACGTTCCATTTTGATTATAAACCTCCCAAAAATGTGCTGGAACAAACAAAGAAGCCTAGAAAAAAATGCAAAAATACGCATTTCTCCTAGGCTCTGCAAAAAGGGGAAAAATATACACGCCGGACCGCTGCGTGCTTTTCCACCATTTTCGTAGCCTGATCATTTACGGTGACCGAGTAGAGACTCTCAAGCCGATTCTTGAGATTATACGAAAAAATATGCTGTTGTTGTTTTCCGTTTACCATTTTAAAGAGATTACGTCTACTTTGTCAACCACTTTTGACGAACATTAATGGCAATAAATAACTTAATTATTAGTTTTTATCCATACTTTCTGATGTTACTTCCCCTTTTTGACGAGTGAACGATACATTAGAACCAAAAAGTAAGGCGCGCCAATCAGCATAATGATAAGTCCAGACGGTATTTCCTTCGGCGCCATCACTGTTCTTCCAAGCGTATCCGCTATGACCAGCAATATTCCGCCAAGCAGCCCCGATAATACAATGGAACGTCTTGTATGATGCCCGATCATCATGCGAACCGCATGAGGCGCTATTAACCCAAGGAAACCAATCGTTCCTACGCTCGCAACAGCACCAGCTGCAAGGAGGACGCCGATAATCATCGACCACAGCCTCGTCCATAGGTCGTGCCGGTTATCCAGACAAAGGCGGCACTGCTCCACAAACTTGCCTTAACAATCATCGCCTGTATCCCGGCTGAGCCAATTGCTGAAACCGCGATTCCGAGCAAAATAAGAACCGATGGATTAAGCGACTTGCGCCACGCTAGGAAAAATACAAAAGCAGCAGCGATAATTCCGCCCGCTATCGCGGCAATCGGAAGAACAAAAATGGGCAGTGTCGGCCAAGCGACAAGCACGACTAGAGCGCCAAAACCCGCACCCGAGGTCACCCCGATAATGGAGGCGTCCGCAAGCGGATTGCGAACGGCGCTTTGGATGAGTACCCCGCTTATAGCCAGCGCAATACCTCCTCCTGCAGCAACAAGCGTACGAGGAAGTCGTAAGTTTAGCAATACGGAGTAAGAAGAATCACCTGACCCTACAAGACTTCTAAGCAAGTCGACAATTGGAATTTTTGTTCCGCCATTGTCAATATAAACCTGAATTTCGAAAGTCCATAGTAATGAGCCTTAATACACGATGTCATAGGGGACTACTTCCAAAAATGTAAGTGGAAATGATGAATCGACAGGTATTGCTAGATTTTAGCATACACCATCCC
>NZ_JBXBBJ010000068.1:0-1903 GCF_057221575.1 Paenibacillus sp. Y660
AAAAAAGTTAAAGTCTGATCAAGTTCGAAACGTTCATTTTAGAGTAAATGGCAGAAAATTAAAGCAATTTTACGATCGACATCGAATAAGAGGTGCAGTGTCCACAATAAGGGTGTTTAACCGCGCTCCTTTAAGGGAGCGGCCTTTGTGTTTTATTTATTAAATGGTTTAACCTCGAAAGCATGAACGGTTACATTTGTTACATTCAATCTGTCCCGAATAGAATTTTCTAAAGCAACATGATCGACTAGCCCGTTTTCGTCTTCTTTTGACTTGTCCTCTAAATCCAGAATGATGGTTAATTTACCTCTCACAGTATAACTTCTTTTCGTGGCCAGAGATTTCTATTCTCATGTCCAGCATTGTGATTTATTTAAAAATTGAGCCAACACATTAATGAGATCCTCCGGATGCAGCGTACCTAAATATATATCAATTTTATGATGAAGAAGGGGAACATAACATGGCGCATTGTGCGACAGATGGCTTTTGCAATCCAGCAGCTTGCCAATGGACAAGGGTGAGATTCTCGCTGCCCTTACCTCGTTCTTCATGGGATGTTACTTTAATCACAATAGATCGATTATCTTTTGTGCTTTTGTGGTGAGTAATAATTTACTCACCAATGAGTAAAATTTTACCCACCCTTTAAAACGTGAAAAAGGTGCCTTTCGGCACCCTTAAATTAGATTAACTGGTAATTTGTATTTTTTTCTTTCGCCCTCAATCTCGATGTTTTTAAGAGCATTTTTAAATATAGCTGCTGTTCCATGATCAATTTCTTCCTTCGGGCACAACACAAGATATTAGGATTTACAAACCACACACGAGAGTTATAAACCTTGTTTTCTTCCTGATCCTCGTTTGCTATTTGTTTTTCCTTATAAATTTCAGTTTCGGCTACCGCCAATATCCCTTTTTTAAATAATGAGTTCATCACTGTTGATATAGTTTTTCTCTCTACCCAGCTTTTCGGCAAAATATGTAGGTGTCACTGGCTTACCAACGGATTTATCCTTTTTACGCTGCTTCTCAACCTTTTCGACCAGAACATTATATTTAAAATGCACATGAGAACCGAGTTTAAACAAGAAAGCACATTCTACGTATGATAATTAATCTCCCTACTACTTTTAGAAGTTTTGGAAAATATTTGACGTTGATCCTTTTTCATTAATTGTGTTAAAGTACCTTAGTACTAAAAAATATATATATTAATGGATTTGGAGAGTTCAAGCTATGAAGAAAAAAAGCGCATTGTTAGTAGGTTTATCTGTTTTATCTTTGACAGCAGCCATTACAGCTGCATCTGCGGCACCAGCAAATAATGTAGTGGTCCCGTCCGTAAATTCGATATCTAGTGAGGAAATCGAAATCACTCCTATGGCAGTTGATAAGGAATGGCATGATACAGCTACTGGTAAAGCAACAGTACCAAGGCCCTTTAGTATCAACCCGAATTACGGGCATATAAAGTTGTTTATGAAGAACTATAGCACCCAAATTGTGACTGTAAACTTGGAGCATGTTAGTACTGGTCTTCTGTATTTCAGTAAAAAAATTGCCGCTGGTGGTACATTAACATGGAAAAACTTTGAAGGTGGGTTTCCACAAGGCATGCGTACCGGAGATTATATACTTACCTGGAACAGCGGTGGCGCTACTAATGTTAATGGAGAATATTGGGGAAAAGCGGCATCACTAACAACAGACCTTCCTTAATGCCAAGATAAATTAAAGGGCTGTCCTTCGTAATCTGGACCCCTTGTCAAGGACACTATAAAAAGAGAAGGTTAGGCAGCTGACATTAGATGATTCCTGTACTGTACAGGGGTCATCTTTTTTAATCCCCATTTATATCTGTGATTATTGTAATAATGAATATAACGATCTATTTTACCTT
>NZ_JBXBBJ010000069.1:0-1708 GCF_057221575.1 Paenibacillus sp. Y660
GTTTTGCAAGCCTTATTTCAGCATACTGGCCTAAGAATCTCTCCATGACCATGTGGCCGGTTTATTCAAACATAGATTCTCACAATTACCGGTTAATCTCATGAACTGCATAAGTCATGATGACGTTTTCAATCAGTAAAAAGTTTCTTTTATCCCAAAATAAGGACTATTACATGATTCAGACCATAAACGATGTATGCCATTAAACAAATTGCTCGCTCTGCTTATTTTCGGCTTGGACTTTACAATTATCTATGTTGCCTTGGGGAGTGTGAGGAAGGATAATTATGGATAGTAATAGAATAGATTCATTAGTCCATATTTAGGAGTGAGCGCATGAGTATCTCAACGTATCCGGAATTCGTAAAGCTTGTTGGCCAATATAAGATTTTTCCGTTTTCTGATTTGATTCCTGAGCATCCTTCCCTCACTTCGGTCGTTCCCAGCGACAACTGGCATACAGATACAGAGCTGGATCCGTGGCTTTGGCGCGTCAAAATCGTAAAGGACGAGCACGCGGCATACGGAAAGTTTTTTGGCAGCAAATTATCCTTTATTCACATTGACCTGTTCCCTTACATTCAGCCGCTGTTGACGCTGGGAAGAAGTGTGGATGAGCGATATAACAACGGCCTCATGTCACAGCACGCAAAAAATATGTATCATATCATTAAGGAAGCCGGCAATATCGATTCGCGTCTATTGCGCAAAGAGAGTCAGCTTACGGCCAAGGAACAAAAAAAGGATTACGATCGAGCGCTGGTAGAGCTTCAGAACTTCGCGGATATTGTCATCACCGGAGCACAGGAAAGCGACTTCGAAGGCGGCTGGAGCAGCATGTGCTTTGAGAGCTCCGACCACTGGCTGCGCGTAACGCTTGGCAAAGAGCTGCCCGCGACAGACGATCTAGCAAAAGCAAGAGCCTTCGTCAATGCTGAGCTGAGCGAGGTTTGTACGGAGAAGGCATTAAAATATTTGAATAAGAAGCTGCGTTTGAACGAGTAGCCGTAAAATAGGGAGATGCTTTAATTAGCCTAGACTAATAAGCATCTCCCTATTTTGTTTCATTTTATTATTTTCTGATAGCTGGCAATATCGAGTTTCCTACCGAACTTGAAGCCAATCTCTTTGAAGTGAGCGCACTTCATATAGCCATGTCTCTCGAACAAGCGAATGCTTCTTTCATTTTCGGTGCAGATGGTTGCGATCAACACGTGGAAGCCGCTGGCCCGTCCTTGCTCTTCCAGAAAGGCAATTGCCTTGCTCCCTTTTCCTTGACCTAAGTGATCCGGGTCGAGGTAAATCGTTACTTCGGCTGTCACATCGTAGGCTTGCTTGTTTTTGTGCTGGGTGATAAGAATGTAGCCCTTAAGCTCACCTTCCTCTAAAATGACGTAGGATTTGTACCTCGGATTAGGATGAATCACATTTGCTCGAATCTCATCCAAGGCGAGCGGTTCCGTATGAAAGGATATGGTTGAATTTTGGACGTAGTAATTATAAATCGTTCTGATCCAAGGCAGATGCTCTTCTTGAATCTCTTCGAATACTAAATTGCCCATCGTCACTTCTCCTCTCTATCCTTTAATAGCCTCTCGGCATTTGCCGAGGCTGATGGGACAAGGGTTTCCTCGAACCATCTTTATTAGCATCCTCCTACTTGGTTAGGGGGATTTTTCATTTAATCCCATTTTTCATTATGGGAAAT
>NZ_JBXBBJ010000070.1:0-1601 GCF_057221575.1 Paenibacillus sp. Y660
CCTGAATTTCGAAAGTGAAATCTCATAAAAATGTAAAAAAGTGCCCTGATCTTTGGTAGAATGGTGTTTGTCTAGAACACATCACCCAAAAGAGAGGAGCACCTTTATGGTGAAGTTTATCACAAAAATCGCAAATTTAAAAACGGAATTTTCTATGAGAAATGCAACAAGTATGGCAGGCAGCAAAGTTTTGCTTGCGTATCTTGAAAAAATCAAGTTAGACCGTGCCCTTCATGCGCTTGGTCACTCTAAAGCGCCAAACTCCATATTCCCAACGTATCGAATTATGCTTTACCTCATAATTGGTTGGATGCTCGGCTGCGAGCGTATTCTCCACTTTCAAAAACTACAGAACGATTCATTGCTGCAACGTTTTCTAGGCGGACGTTGTCCTCATCACAGTTTGCTGTACAAGGAATTAGAGCGTTTAGGTAAATCTCGTCCCACTCTGAGTTTAGATCTCAAAAAGCTGAATATGGAGATCATTTCTCCATGCCTGCCAGATACACTTATTCTCGATTTCGACTCCACCGTGGAGACCGTTTACGGTGATCAGCAAGGCGCAGCCGTTGGCGTAAACAGCTATAAACCCGGACGCAAAAGCTACCATCCTATTCTGGTATACGAAGGGAAGTCCAGGTTTCTGCTGAATGCTGAATTACGGCCCGGCAATGTTCACAGCTCCACAGACGTACTTGCTTTTGCTGAGAAAACGCTATCGCTTCTATCTACTCGTCCTGTCGGTTATGTTCGCTTTGACAAAGGCTTTGGCGGAGAAGCGTTTTACGGTTTTTGGGAATCCAGAAACATCGGCTATGTCGGTAAGATCAAATGGACGAATCGCTTGCGAGAACAAGTTCATGCTTGCCCGCACTGGACACGTTTTGTTGATGATGACTGGATTATTGAAGGTCTGGTGTTGTGTTACAAAGCTACTTCGTGGAGCACCACAAGGCGTGTAGCAGTTATTCGAAAGGTACAACGATTCGAAACGGAACAAGTGCAGTTTGAGCAAGATGGATTTCTCGATTTACTTTGGCAATATGAGGCAATGGTGACAAGTGAGCCATGGGAAGCCATCGATGTGTGGCGCTTTTACAACCAGCGCTGTTGCATGGAAAACTACATCAAAGAAGCCAAGCGCGGTTTTTCAATTAACCGTATTCCAACGGATAATTTCGCTGCGAATGAAATGGATCTGCTCATCAAACTGTTCGCCTACAATTTGTTCGAACGTTTCAAGCAAGATTGTTGTGAACCGCTTCATCGTTCCTTTACCATTCAGCGATTCCGACGAGAATTTTTTGAATGCGCAGGTGTACTGGCACGCCATGGTCGACAAGTCACATTAAAAATGGCTGAGCATTTCAGAAACCGTTACATCTGGCTCCGAATCGAGCGGAAAATCATATTACTTGAATGACAGAAATAACCCAAAATAATACTTGGAAATGACGTTGCCCCTTCGTATGGGGAGGGGGATGATGTACGCTAAAATCTAGCAGGACCAATCACTTCATCATTTTCACTTACATATTTGGAAGTGGTCCCCTATGACATCGTGTATTAACACTCATTACTAGGGGCTTTCGAAATTCAGG
>NZ_JBXBBJ010000071.1:0-1327 GCF_057221575.1 Paenibacillus sp. Y660
TCCTTCTCGGTAAACCGCTTCTTGCTCATATAATCGCCCTCCGATGCTTACTACAGTATACAAAAAGGTACCCATAGCCTGAACACCTTTTTTCAAAGTGTCCATTCTATGGGTACCAGTGTATCGGGATAGCCCCTTGTTATTTTTTGCTTATAATGCCTGGTGTAAGCTTTTCCTGGTCCTCATCATCAAATGGATACAAGACCCAAACAAACATCTCCACGATTATGATTCATATAGGCAAATAAATATATATTCATCCTTTGCCTCTTCGATGAGCGCAATGGATAGCTGCGTTTTTCGAAGGATCGACTTCCGCTTAGCCTTCATAAAAATTTGCTCCATTTCTGCAAAGCTGCATGCTTGCAACATATCCGGTTGTTTGTATTGCCAAAGAACTGAAATCTCCAACCATTATTGTTTACATCATACTGTAAACCAAAATCGAGATTGAAATGTTTATTAGATGTACCGCCTCCCGTTTCGATTGTCCAAAAAACAGTTGGATAAGTACCAGATTTAATATTCCAGGAGTCTGGCATTTGGAACGTAGTTTGAGAGGCTTTATATGCTCCCCAATCATTATTTGTTCTATGAACTTCCGCTCCATATGCAAATGCACTCATCGGTAGTGCTGCTAACACGAATAAAGATAAAATTGCTGCAATAATACCTTTTTTCATTATTGATTAACCTCCAATAAATAATTTTTTATAGAACGCTGGCCAGCATTCGAGTTTGAGCATGACTTATGCAGTTCATTCCAAGCGATGGAAATTAGAAATGTAAGCTAAAAGCCTGAAAACCCCTTGACTTTTGGGAATAACACCAATAATCGCGAAGAATACCTTTTCTAACGGGTATATCTCTCAAGATATTAGGTGATTTCAGTGAAACAAACCCTTGAAAATCCACGATTTCGTAAGCTTTCACAAGGCGAATGCGCGGGAGCGCCAATCTTGCGATCGCTTTGGGAAAAGTTCGACTTTTCATTGCTCTTGACACAATCCGGGATATTCAAACGAAGCGGTGCACCGTCATGGATGTTACGCATAGCGCTCATCCCTATGCAAAGAAACTACCGTTTCTGTGCTGGCTCATGGACTCTTCATCGAAAACATACAGCTGGTGTATGAACCTCGTTGTCCTGCAGGCGGTGCTCCAAAATGGACTAGAATATCCGTTGTTCTACCGCGCTTGGCATAAAGTGCCTGACGATGAGGTCGGCTTAACCAAGTTTGATTTAGCCAGACAAATGCTGCTCATGCTGCGTGAGTCGGTCACTTGCCGCCTCTGGGTAGCGATGGACCGATGGTATTTATGTAAA
>NZ_JBXBBJ010000072.1:0-1251 GCF_057221575.1 Paenibacillus sp. Y660
CTGTACTGGGAGTACAATGGCTTTTGGCTGTTTTATCGCCGGCTGGAACGCGGTACGTTTGAGTGGCCAAAGGGACGCGAAGGTGCCGTCACCGTCTCTTCCCGCGAACTTCGCTGGCTGCTAGACGGACTTGCCCTAAGCCAACGGCATGCGCACCCGCAAGTCACGGCAAACACGGTTATTTAACGAAATTTTCGTCATTTCGACATACCTAGAGGTAGGATATAGCATTCACCCTGCGAATAAATAGAATATGGAAAATCAAACGGAAACCCATTCCCTTACAATAGAAGAGCTGGAACAGAAAACAGCCAAGCTGGAGCAGCAGAATGCGGAATTGTCGACCAAACTCAAATGGTACGAAGAGCAGTTCCGTCTTGCGCAGCAGAAGCGCTTCGGCGCCTCGAGTGAGAAGACGCATCCGGATCAACTGGAGCTGAATCTGTTCAATGAAGCCGAGATGCTAGCGACGCCTGCCTCGCAGGAGCCAGACATCGAGACCGTTACTTACAGTCGCAAGAAGTCGGCCGGCAGCCGCGAAGCTAAGCTGGATCAGTTCCCTGTGGAAACGATCACTTATGTTTTACCTGAGGAGGAGCAAGTCTGCGCCTGCTGCGGAGGTGTGCTTCATGAGATGAGCACCGAGACGCGAAACGAAATCGCGGTCATCCCTGCGGAAGTGAAGGTGACGCGGCATGTGCGCCAGGTGTATGCATGCCGACGCTGTGAACGCGAGGAAATTCGCACGCCGATCGTAACGGCTCCCATGCCGAAGCCCGTCTATCCGGGAAGTCTTGCTTCTCCATCGATCATGGCGCACGTCATGAGCCAGAAGTATGTAGACAGTCAGCCGCTGTATCGGCAGGAGCAACAGTTTGCCCGTTTAGGTCTAACGATCTCACGGCAAACGCTCGCAAATTGGATGATGTACGGCGCGGATCAATGGCTTTCGCTGCTAACGGACCGTATGCGGGAGCACCTGCTGAATCAGGACATCCTGCATGCCGATGAAACGACGTTGCAGGTCCTGCGCGAGCCGGGCAAGTCTGCGGAGACGAAATCATATCTCTGGTTGTACCGAACGGGGCGTGAAGGCCCGCCGATCGTTTTATACGACTACCGGCCATCGCGCGGCGGCGAGCATCCTCGCGATTTTTTGAAGGGATTCAGCGGCTATCTGCATGTGGACGGTTATCCCGGCTACCACAAGGTACAAGGCGTCACGCTAATTGGATGCTGGTCGCATGCGCG
>NZ_JBXBBJ010000073.1:0-1214 GCF_057221575.1 Paenibacillus sp. Y660
TTCTTCGCTACCATAGGCATCACGCAACGGAACAACAAGGCTCTCAGTCGAGACCGTCCACGCTTGGTAATGCCGGTCTTTCCCTTCCGTTTACCGGAACTGTTCTCCTTCAGATTAAGGCCTGCCAAGCGGATGATCTGTTGCCCGTGATCGTAATGACTCAGATCGCCGACCTCAGCAAGGAACCCCGCAACGGTAACAGCGCCTACGCCTGGTATATTCAACATCTGCGTTGTTCCCGGAATCTCATCCAAGATAGCCATGACTTGATTCATTGTCGTTTCCACCTGTTTAGTGAAAAGCTCAAACTGGTCGAGTAAGCCCATAAGCTCCATTCTAGCGGCTCGTAATCCTTCTTTAAGTCCGATCGATCTCTCAGCTGTAGCAAAGAGTTTCTCAGCCCTTTTGATGCCTACTCCGCGCTTCACTTCCATTCTCCAGTGTGCGAGAACGCCTCTGGCGCCTGTAGAGACGATCTCTTCTGGTGTCGGAAATTGACGCATGGTCATCATGGACGCTTTGCCTTCCCATTCCTTAAACACGTTCAAATACTCAGGGAAATAGCGGTCGAACCAGTTCTGTACGCGTGCCTTCACTTGATTCAAACTCACCATAACCTTCTCGCGGAAATTCATGAGAATACGTAGTTCCGCATATTCCATCGACGGTAATTTGGGCTCCGAGTACTTTCCATTACGTATAAGGTCTGCGATTACCTTGGCGTCCTTGTAGTCGCTCTTCGTCGGTGAGTTGTCCTCGAGTTCTTTACTTTTGTTTACGTGATGCGGATTGACGATGACGATCTTGATGTCTTGCGCCTCAAGAAAAGCTGCTAATGGAAACCAGTAGTGCCCAGTCGGCTCAATGCCGAAAACAATATCTGTTTTCTCATGCGCCAGCTGCAGAGCTTTCATCCACGCCGTTAGCTTCGTTAATCCTTCTCGATCGTTATGGAACACACAATCTTTGCCAAGCTCTATGCCCCGAAAATCTACAGCTCGCGCTACATGAATCTTCTTTGCGATATCTGCTCCAACGACTAAAGTACCTTCCGTAATTCGCGTAATACGTTGATTCTGTTTCTGTTTCATCTTATACTTCATTTGTGCGCCTCTTTTCGTATGTGGGTTTGTCCTTCCCGGAACAATTCACAGTATACTAGAGGCGCATTTTTCATTCAAAGCTCAAATTACTTCATTACAGGAATGGCTCCT
>NZ_JBXBBJ010000074.1:0-1206 GCF_057221575.1 Paenibacillus sp. Y660
GTTTGCTCGTGCCGCCTGGTCCAAGGGGCAGATGGGGCCCATACTTGATGTCGCTCTGCCACAAGCTGTTGCGATGCTGTTTCTGAAAGCGGCGAGCAGCTGTTCCACCGCCGGCATACATTCGCATTTGCCTGGAACTGTAACCCTTTGCGGTCAGCTTCTCTTGCAGCGTGCTTCGCTTCAATTGACCCGGCCTAGCTTTTTCTTCCCATTCTAGAATCTGAATGATTTGGCTCACACTGCGGCTTGGAACTTCACGTCGAAGAAGAATAGCTTGTTCAAGTAGAGCGGCAGGAATGGCATCCGTTTCTGACTTTCTTTGTTTTGGTTTTGGTTTCAGTCCACTAAACCCGTTTGCCCGATAGTTGGCCAAATAACGCCGGATGGTGCGCTCAGACAGCCCTGTTTGCTCACAAATGGACAGCTTTAATTGACTCGCCTTGGCTGCATCTAAGCCTGAAGCGAGTAAGGGGGATAACCATTGTACTCGCTGTGCAGCCAGGTCCTCTGCTTTTTGCTGATCTTTCATCTCTCATGCCTCCCCAATTCGGATTTAGCATGAGTGTAGCTTAAGAGCGTGCGGACAAGAATGCAGAACGGGTCTGTACCCAAAACAGCGAATTCGTGATACGTCGGACAGCTCGGCTCAGCCAACCGCCTTCTATTTCCACATAGCGTCCGATTTCTTGGTGTGCAGACTGAGAGGGAGTGGACGAACATCTCACAGGCAAGTTAAACCGAGTAGCGATAGCGGCTAGACATCCCACGGCGTACACGCTCCAGACCAGAAACCATGTTCTCCATCTTGCGATGGTAGAGTCGTCTGCTGCAACGACGTTCCGAACCTTCTCCGTGAGAACGTTCTCGATGCTGCTAGCATCGTAGCGTCTATATGGAATGAGCAGATCTGGCAATTCATGATGAATACAGCGGCACCGCTCACAGTAAAGCCTACGTATGATGAGCTTTGCTCGTTCACCGCAACTCTTATACCAAGCTCGCTTCCGACTGCCTTTCACAGATAGATTCCCGTCACAGCAAGGACATATTGCTTTCTCCGCACACCTAACAAAAAACGCTGGTCTCTAATTCCTTGAGCTCCAACGTGTAATTTGATACAATGACCATGGTGATTGGGAAGACGTCTCCGGTGATACTGTTAGAGCAGTAACACGACTTATGGAGGCGTCTTTTCCTTTCCTAGAT
>NZ_JBXBBJ010000075.1:0-1130 GCF_057221575.1 Paenibacillus sp. Y660
AAAAGGTATTCTTCGCGATTATTGGTGTGATTTCCAAAAGTCAAGGGGTTTTCCGGTTTTTAGCTTACATTTCTATGACTATTAATCGGTTTCCATCGCTTGGAATGAACTGCATAAGTCATGTATTATGAATTTTAAAATTAAAAGGAAGATTGCAGTTTGTGCTCTAGCCCTAGTCACAATGACAACCTCTAGTGCCATCGTCAGCGCTCAAGACAATACCCCTATCACAATACAGAAGTTGGCAGATTCGAAAGTTTCCAAGAAAATCCCAATTCCTGAAGTTAGAGCTTGGGAAACGGATTTAAACGGGAATACCACGGAAGTTGTCCCACTTTCGCAAAGAGTGAATCAAATGGGACCGCCTACTAATGATGGTTTTAAGTATGTTTTTGAAACATACTTACCAAGTACTCAAGCAGTAAGGGATTGGCATTATCAGAATCTTGGAATATTCCGCTATCAAAACTCTTCTGATGGTGGTGGAACGATCCAGTATGAACAACAATACACCACATCTGGAAAGTGGAATGTATCAACTAACCTTAGTATAAAAGGAGAGTTCGGAGTACCGTTTTTCACTAAAGTTGAAGCTCAAATTGGTGGCTCATGGGGCATGGAAAGAGGATGGACAAAGAATGTAAAATATGGCGCGAATCAAGAGGTATTACCACGTACAACAATCTATTTAACAAATTATCAGGTTGCGGCTAATTCAAGCGGGAAGTTGCAATGGAAAAAATACTCTTCAACTGGTACTCAGATAGGAGTTTATGAGGAGTCTGCTGGTGGATATGCAGTATCTTTGAGCGATACTAATATCGAAGTTACAAAAACAGAGCCTATTTAATACGGTAACGATAAGTAAACAGACGCAACTGACATCTGATCAGTTGCGTCTGTTTGCATTTTATTCAACTAGGACGTGTCTGAAAACTCATCATTGAGTCAATTTGAAAATGGCAGCTACGTATACAAACGTCAGGAATGACGTGGCCAACTTGTCGTAACGAGTAGCCACACGGCGAAAGTGTTTGATTTTATTAAAAAAGCACTCAACTAAGTGGCGTTCTTTGTACCGATACCAATCCACTTTCCATGGATTTTGACTATTCGCTTTAGGCGGAATG
>NZ_JBXBBJ010000076.1:0-1044 GCF_057221575.1 Paenibacillus sp. Y660
CATGTCATAGCTTCGGTGGTGTGTTTAGCCCCGTTACATTTTCGGCGCAGAGTCACTCGACCAGTGAGCTATTACGCACTCTTTAAATGGTGGCTGCTTCTAAGCCAACATCCTGGTTGTCTTTGCAACTCCACATCCTTTCCCACTTAACACACACTTGGGGACCTTAGCTGATGATCTGGGCTGTTTCCCTCTTGACAATGGATCTTAGCACTCACTGTCTGACTCCCGAGTAGCACGTCTATGGCATTCGGAGTTTGACTGGACTTGGTAACCCTTGGCGGGCCCCGCACCCAATCAGTGCTCTACCTCCACGACGCTCATTCCTCGAGGCTAGCCCTAAAGCTATTTCGGGGAGAACCAGCTATCTCCGAGTTCGATTGGAATTTCTCCGCTACCCCCACCTCATCCCCGCACTTTTCAACGTGCGTGGGTTCGGGCCTCCAGTGCGTGTTACCGCACCTTCACCCTGGACAGGGGTAGATCACACGGTTTCGGGTCTACGACCACGTACTTATTCGCCCTATTCAGACTCGCTTTCGCTACGGCTCCGTCTTCCCGACTTAACCTTGCACGTGATCGTAACTCGCCGGTTCATTCTACAAAAGGCACGCCATCACCCATTTAACGGGCTCTGACTTTTTGTAAGCGCACGGTTTCAGGTTCTTTTTCACTCCGCTTCCGCGGTGCTTTTCACCTTTCCCTCACGGTACTGCTTCACTATCGGTCACCAGGGAGTATTTAGCCTTGGCAGATGGTCCTGCCGGATTCCGACGGGGTTTCTCGTGTCCCGCCGTACTCAGGATCCGTCTCGGAGAGTGCTTGCTTTCGGTTACAGGGCTTTTACCTGCTCTGGCGGGCCTTTCCAGACCTCTTCGCCTACCAAACACCTTTGTAACTCCATGTGAGACGTCCTACAACCCCTGCGGATAAATCCGCAAGTTTGGGCTAATCCGCGTTCGCTCGCCGCTACTGACGGAATCACTATTGTTTTCTCTTCCTCAGGGTACTTAGATGTTTCAGTTCCCCTGGTATGCCTCTTAC
>NZ_JBXBBJ010000078.1:0-983 GCF_057221575.1 Paenibacillus sp. Y660
CCCTGCGGATAAATCCGCAAGTTTGGGCTAATCCGCGTTCGCTCGCCGCTACTGACGGAATCACTATTGTTTTCTCTTCCTCAGGGTACTTAGATGTTTCAGTTCCCCTGGTATGCCTCTTACTAAGCTATGTATTCACTTAGTAGTAACTGTCCATTACGACAGCTGGGTTTCCCCATTCGGAAATCCTCGGATCAATGCCTGCTTACGGCTCCCCGGGGCGGTATCGTTGTTCGCCACGTCCTTCTTCGGCTCCTGGTGCCTAGGCATCCTCCGTGCGCTCTTACTAGCTTAACCATATGCTCAGGTGATTCGGCTTGACCGCCGTTTTCATTTTGTTTCCTCAATCTCCTAAGACATCAAGTAGGTGAAACAAAACGAAAAGAAGTCGGAACAATCTCGAACACCTTTCGCTAACAATAAAAACAGCTTAAAGGATGTTTCAGCAATTCTTTTCTTTCGTTATCCAGTTTTCAAGGTGCAAGGATCATCCCTACCGCTCTCGCGGAAGGACTATTAGATTATCATGCTCGCTTGCTGCATTCAACCTCTAAATGTTGGCAGCTCGCTTGCATAGCATAACCCGCTTGGCGACGTCCTACTCTCCCAAGACCCTGCGGTCTAAGTACCATTGGCGCTGGAGGGCTTAACGGTCGTGTTCGGTATGGGAACGCGTGGTTCCCCTCCGCCATCGCCACCAAACGGATGACTTAACGTTGAAAGATGGTTTCCGGGGTCCCCGAAAAGTAATCGGTATAAGCTGCAACGCTTATCTCCACTTTTTGGGGTACGGTTACTCTTTCAAAACTGACAACGAGTAAAGCGATAAACTGCCACGTTTATCCGAACCTCATCGGGTCCGGGTATTTCCTTAGAAAGGAGGTGATCCAGCCGCACCTTCCGATACGGCTACCTTGTTACGACTTCACCCCAATCATCTACCCCACCTTCGACGGCTAGCTCCCTTGCGGGTTACCCCACCG
>NZ_JBXBBJ010000079.1:0-981 GCF_057221575.1 Paenibacillus sp. Y660
GTTAATTTGATATAATAAAGTAACACTATTTATTCTGGAAAGGCGTGAGTTCTTTGCTCAATCGTAAGTCACCTCATCCCAAAGCGAATCAAGTTGAACTAACTAGTATTGAAATGTTGGTGCCTGAAAATCACCTCTTGCGATTGATCAACGATCACGTTGACTTTTCTTTTATTACAGAGAAGGTCCGTCCTTTCTACAGTGAAACGAAAGGTCGCCCTGCTCTTGATCCCATCGTCTTGTTCAAAATGATGCTAATCGGTTACCTGTACGGCATTCGCTCCGAACGACAGTTGGAACAAGAAATTATACCCCATGCCGCCTATCGATGGTTTCTGGGTCTTGGTTTTTCTGATGCGGTGCCAGATCACTCAACGATCAGTTGGAACCGGACTAAGCGGTTTAAGGACACGAACGTATTCCAAGAAATATTCGATGAAATCGTTCATTTGGCGATCCATCATCGCATGGTATCGGGAAGGGTCTTGATTACAGACTCTACACATATCGAGGCCAATGCCAACAAGAACCGCTATACCATGCAAGTCGTGGCCGATACGCCGAAAGAATATCTTGAGGAATTGGAAAACGCGGTCAATGCGGATCGGGAATCGCACGGAAAAAAGCATCTGCCTCCGGCCAAGGAGGAGATAGCTGAGAAGAAAGTGAAAGTTAGTACCACTGATCCCGAATGCGGCTTTATGAAGCGAAAAAACAAACCCGAGGGATTCTTTTATTTGGACCATCGTACGGTTGACCACAAATTCAATATCATCACGGATGTGTTCGTGACGGCCGGCAACGTTAACGATTCGACGGTATACCTGGAACGATTGAAACGCCAGGTCGAAACATTCGGCTTTTCAAATTCACTAGAGGCAATAGCCTTGGACTCTGGGTATATGACGCCTTATATTTGTAAACAAACACTTGGTGAAAACCTCCTCACGGTTATAGCGGATCGCGGCGCTTCAACAAAAG
>NZ_JBXBBJ010000080.1:0-934 GCF_057221575.1 Paenibacillus sp. Y660
CAGGTATTGCTAGATTTTAGCATACACCATCCCCCTCCCCATACGAAGGGGCAACGTCATTTCCAAGTATTATATTGGGTTATTTCTGTCATTCAAGTAATATGACTTTCCGCTCGATTCGGAGCCAGATGTAACGGTTTGTGAACTGCTCAGCCATTTTTAATGTGACTTGTCGACCATGGCACACCAGTACACCTGCGCATTCAAAAAATTCTCGCCGGAAGCGCTGAATGGTAAAGGTACGATGAACCGGTTCACAACAATCTTGCTTGAAACGTTCGAACAAATTGTAAGCGAACAGTTTGACGAGCAAATCCATTTCATTCGCAGCGAAATCGTCCGTTGGAATACGGTGGATCGAGAAACCGCGCTTGGCTTCTTTGATGTAGTTTTCCATGCAACAGCGCTGGTTGTAAAAGCGCCATACATCGATGGCTTCCCATGGCTCGCTGGTTACCATAGCCTCGTATTGCCAGAGTAAATCGAGAAATCCATCTTGTTCAAACATCATTTGTTCCGTTTCAAATCGTTGCACTTTTCGAATAACAGCGACCCTTCTTGTGGTGTCCCAAGAAGTGGCTTTATAGCACAACACTAGACCTTCAATGATCCAGTCATCATCAACAAAACGTGTCCAGAGCGGGCAAGCTTGAACTTGTTCTTGCAAGCGATTTGTCCATTTGATCTTACCGACATAGCCGATTTTTCTGGATTCCCAAAAACTATAAAACGCTTCGCCGCCAAAGCCTTTGTCAAAGCGAACATAATCGACTGGACGAGCAGACAGAAGCGATAGCGTTTTCTCAGCAAAAGCAAGTACGTCCGTGGAGCTATGCACGTTGCCGGGTCGTAATTCAGCGTTCAACAGAAACCTGGACTTCCCTTCGTATACCAAAATAGGATGGTAGCTTTTGCGTCCGGGTTTATAGCTATT
>NZ_JBXBBJ010000081.1:0-878 GCF_057221575.1 Paenibacillus sp. Y660
AATCGTCCCTTCATCTCCTGGGCGATGTCTGTCAGGCCAATCGAACGGGAAGCGATTTCCCGCAATGCGGTTGCATATCGAGTTCCTTGCGTGCCTCCAGCGCGCTTCATGCCCGCCATCCTCCAGCCATCGACGATCTCGGAGACGGTCAACTTTTGAATGTCAGAAGGTAAAGGAAAGCACCGTAACGTGGCCAGTGCGCGAACACCATCCCATTCTTTGAACAAAGTCGTGAACTCCGGAAACACTTGGTCTACAGCTGTCTGGAGCTGATTGCCTAAGGCCGCTAAATCGATGGAGAGCATCTCCTTTTCATTCACCAACGTATGCAGTTTCCGGTATACTGTTTCGTTGACGATCCAGTCACTGTAATAGCCGCGAGAAACCACGTCAGCAATCGTTAAGGCATCCTTGACATCGTTCTTAGAAGGTTTGTTGTCGCGATTTTCTTTATTCCGCTTGGTCGTAAGCGGATTAACGAGCACCAACGTATGGCCGCGTTCGCGTAGGGCAAAGGCGATGTTAAGAAAATAGTGACCAGTGGCCTCAGCGCCGAACATCACGTCCGTGTAGCCGCTCGCTTTTTGTATATCGGCTACCCATTGGAGCAGTTTTTTCACACCGAATGCATCATTTTGGAACGACAGGATACGGCCCTGCTGAATGCCTCTAAAATTGACTGCTGCAGCGACGTGTGTTTCTTTAGCGATGTCGATTCCAACAATTAGGTGACTTGCGGAAATACGTTCAATCCGTTGATTAATACGGTGCGATGATTTAAACTTCATAGTAGAGCGTCCTCCTTGGATGATAGGTAATAAGGGCTTTGACCCCGTGCAACCCTATCGTACCAGAGGCGCTCCTTTTCATTCAAAGGC
>NZ_JBXBBJ010000082.1:0-847 GCF_057221575.1 Paenibacillus sp. Y660
GGTGACTTACGATTGAGCAAAGAACTCACGCCTTTCCAGAATAAATAGTGTTACTTTATTATATCAAATTAACGCGTTAATTTGACGATATATTATGACTTTCTCAACAGTCTGAGTTTTTCCTGTTATTTCTACCCAACTGCTATGGCAGCTAGCTCCTGATACGCAAAACGAGCCTTAGAAGCGATTCTAAGGCTCGATTAACATATCTGATTAACATTTTACAGCGTCAAATCGGTAAGGTCGTCCATCTTAAATAAGGAGTAGAAGGACAGCCCCGCGTTTTCCAGACGATCTCTTCCCTGCTGCTCCCGTTCGATGACGCATACGACATTTTTAACGATAGCGCCGCAATCCCTTAAATCTTTGGCGCTGAGCAATATTTGGCCGCCGGTCGTTACGACATCCTCAATGATACAAACCTTTTTCCCTTGGATATCGATGCCTTCCGCCAGCTTGCAAGTACCGTATTCTTTCGCTTTCTTTCTAACAAAGGCAACTGGAATTCCCGTTTTCAGCGACACGGCTGTAGCGATCGGAATACCGCCCATTTCCAGACCCGCTAACACTTCTGTTCCTAGGGGGACTAGTTTGGATAAATACTCGGCACCCAAGTTTAACAGAATAGGATTCGATTCAAACAAATATTTGTCAAAATATTCATTAGATTCTATTCCCGATCTTAGCTTAAAAGATCCGGTTAAATGCGCCGTCTTATATATTTCCTGAATCCGTGATATAAATATCTGATTTTCATAGATTGAAAGAGTATTATGGAGTAAAATAGAGATAACAGCTCGTTTGTTGCTGTTTTCAAAATACACCTATGAGGTGAACTCCAATGAAG
>NZ_JBXBBJ010000084.1:0-804 GCF_057221575.1 Paenibacillus sp. Y660
CTGCGGCTTTTGGATCGGCGTGAAGATCTCAGCGCCCAGATTTCCATCCTGGAACAGGAGATGGACGCCCTGCTCGCTCAAGTGCCACAAGAGGTGCTCTGGCCGTTGCAGCAAGTCGGGATGAACCCTTGGTTTACAGCCGTCATACTGGGGAACACGGGCGATCTGAGACGATTCAGGCATGGGCAGCAGTTGCTAGCGTTAGCGGGCCTGAATTTGGCAGAAAGCGCCTCGGGCAAGCGAAAAGGGCAAATCATCATCTCCAAGCGAGGGCGGAGGCAACTGCGCAAATATTTGTATCTGGCTGTACTTATGATGATATGCAACCATCCTAGCTTTAAACGTTGGCATGCTGACAACGTCGGGACACGCCAGCGGAAAGGAAGACACTCTCTCTTTAAGCTCATAGGCAAACTATGTCGTATACTGGTTTCTCTGGCACACAGCGGAGAAGCGTTTAACGAAAGCAAGCATCCGAGGCTCGAGCAAGCCGCCTAATTTTTCAGCGAGGCGAGACCCCGCTTCCCACGTATGCTCCCTCGTTTGCAGGATGACAAAGAAAGCACGGAGTACCGAGATGGAGTTCCGCAAGGGCACAGACCCGTCAGTTAAAACCAATCGGCCTCCACCACTTGGGCAGGTATGACGAAGGAAAGTAAGGGCGCAGACCCGTAGAGACATGGGATGGTGAACCCCCAAGAGTGTAGTGGAGAATGCGTGCAGAATATGGATAATTAAGGGAATATTGAGGATTCCTTTGTTTGCGCATGCCCTTACACCCCTTTGGGGCGAGTTCCCCTGTAG
>NZ_JBXBBJ010000085.1:0-796 GCF_057221575.1 Paenibacillus sp. Y660
TGTACAAATGAGCGCATTGGCTGGCAAAGATGCTCTACTTGAACTCATGTTTAAACCTTACAAACTCGCACAATACACGCTCAGCCGGTTTTTCACAGTCCCCCATGCATGGCTGACCTTTGGGAAAAAACGTGTTGCAAGACTTCAGGAAGAACGAGAAACTGCGCTTCAAGAAGGCGATGTTATTAATCTCGACGATACGCATAGCGCTCATCCCTATGCAAAGAAATTACCGTTTTTGTGCTGGCTCATGGACTCTTCATCGAAAACATACAGCTGGTGTATGAACCTCGTTGTCCTGCAGGCGGTGCTCCAAAATGGACTTGAATATCCGTTGTTCTACCGCGCTTGGCACAAAGTGCCTGACGATGAGGTCGGCTTAACCAAGTTTGATTTAGCCAGACAAATGCTGCTCATGCTGCGTGAGTCGGTCACTTGCCGCCTCTGGGTAGCGATGGACCGATGGTATTTATGTAAAGACTTTTTCGTTTTCTTGCAAGAGCATTCCTTTGATTGGGTAACCAAAGCCAAGCGTAATACTGCACTGTACCGAAAGGTTACGGTCCCCGGACGTCGTGACCGGTATGTGCCTGTTACGGCGCGACAGCTTATTCAGGATGGATACAAGCGCTTATCTGCATCCGAAAATGGACTGTCTGCCATAGCTATGTCCGATATCTATATGAAAATGCCTTATCTTGCCGAGGGAAGGAAAGGACAGCCCGTAACAAAACAACGATTCGTTCCCATCGCTGCCGTTGTCGCTATGCGTCTTAAAGAAGACGAGGAAATCGTT
>NZ_JBXBBJ010000086.1:0-789 GCF_057221575.1 Paenibacillus sp. Y660
AAACGCTAGACAAGCTGTTGCCTTGGTCAACATCGCTACCGCTGACTTGCCACGTGTTTAAATCTTAATCCAGCTTATCTTAGCTCTCATCTGATGACAAGGTGGGGGCTATTTGACGCTTACTCCCTTTGAAAGGGATACCAGGAGTTTTTGCTAAGTTTCAATATTATAAAGATATCCAACAGAAGATTTTTAAAACCGTTCGCAGGAGAAATGGTGATATTGAGTGGTATTTTTTTATAACAGCAGAAGCCAGAAATAAGGTGGTTTTATATGAACTTGATGTATCGACTCATAATAGTACACCTAGACAATTATGGCCATAATAAAGACTAAATAGTTCGCTTTCATTGAAGTGTTAATCCTTATATTTTCTATTCTGTATGAAGTAAAAAATTCGCTCCAGAATAAGAACGTTTGTTCTGTATATAATTAAGAGCAAACGTTCTTATCGGGAGTGATATCATGAAGATGGAGAAATGGATTGGCTCTGTCGTAGAAATTGTTTATTTAAGTAATGCAGGTACGTTCTCTAAAAGAAAGATACACATAAATTAGCTTATCAAAGTTCTCGTCTGATGATGAATATCAAATATCTTTGTTTGACCAGGATCGAGAAAAGGCACGCGCATTAGAGCGAGTGACTGATGCTCCCACGCATTCTATTAAATAGCCTCTCGGAATTAGATGGGGGATTCCAGTGGTGATGCCAGAATAGTTATGAAATGGCGCTGGAAAATATGGAAGATGAAAACCAGTTTCAAAAAAGGCCAGACTCCACCAATTTTC
>NZ_JBXBBJ010000087.1:0-775 GCF_057221575.1 Paenibacillus sp. Y660
TAGGATGTGTCTGAAAACTAAAGAATTTTGTGATATGATTTGAGAAAAACGATTGGAGCATCAATCATGATTCAAAGACGGTATGAACTAAGCGATGAACAATGGGAACAAATTAAGGATATGTTCCCTCCATATAAAACAGGGCGTCCGTCAAAATTAAGTAATCGCATCATGTTTAATGCTATTCTTTGGATCGCTCGTAGTGGGGCCGCATGGCGTGATCTGCCGGAAGAACGATACGGTTCATGGAAAACCGCCTACAGTCGATTCTGCAAATGGAGAGATACGGAATTACTTTTCGCCATCTTCCAAGCACTTCACGTAGAACCTGACTTTGAAAACTTGAGCATTGATTCTACATCGGTTAAAGCCCATCAACACAGTGCTGGCGCTAAAAAAACGCAAAAGGAAACGAAGTAAATCAGCACATCGGCGTCAGTCGTGGCGGAAAGACAACCAAACTTCATACGGTAGTCGATGGATTAGGAAATCCTCTCGCGTTTCTTCTGACGGGTGGTCAAGTCTACGATTCGGTTCCAGCAATCGATTTACTTCAAGAATTGGATGTTACGGGAAGCCATATTCTTGGCGACAAAGCCTATGGCTCAGAAGCGATTCGGAATTGGATTACGGCTAGGCAGGCATCCTACACCATTCCGCCTAAAGCGAATAGTCAAAATCCATGGAAAGTGGATTGGTATCGGTACAAAGAACGCCACTTAGTTGAGTGCTTTTTTAATAAAATCAAACACTTTCGCCGTGTGGCTACTCGTTA
>NZ_JBXBBJ010000088.1:0-745 GCF_057221575.1 Paenibacillus sp. Y660
TGCTGGCTCGCCTAGACGGCGGTAATGACGCAGCAGATAACGTCAATCTCCTTATTGATCAAGAAACCGACTTTATTATTAAACGCAATCCACGTAAAGAATCGAAAGAGCAGTGGTTACAGTTCGCCAAATACGATGGGCGGCTGTTGGACTCCCGCGCGGGTAAAGAAGTCTATATGGGCGATATTCTCGTTCACCCGAAGCGATTCATTAAGCCCGTTCGCATGGTTTACCAAGTGACAGAGCGAACGACCGAACCGGATGGACAGATGCTGCTTGTACCGGATATTGAGCTCTCCCTTTATTGGACTTCGCTGGATTGCTCAGAAGAGCAAGTCATCACCCTCTACAAGGATCACGCGACGAGTGAGCAATTTCATAGTGAAATTAAGTCTGAACTCGACTTGGAACGTCTCCCTTCCGGCAAATTTGCGACAAATGACCTCATTTTGCATCTTGGATTGTTTGCTTATAACTTGCTTCGATTCATTGGACAGGTAGCACTGACCGATTATGATGCGCCATTTAAAAAGAAGAATGTCTTTCGGCAGCGCATTCGAACGGTTATTCAAGACCTTATGCTTATTTCCGCTCGCTTCGTCAAACATGCTCGAGGTTTAAAACTATGCTTTGGACGATGGAGTCCTTGGTTCCCGCAACTAAAGCGAATCTATTGGCAACTAAGATGATTGGAGCTAACAGAATACAACCTGCAAGAACGCTGTTAGACGAGGGTTCTACTTTG
>NZ_JBXBBJ010000089.1:0-740 GCF_057221575.1 Paenibacillus sp. Y660
GGTATCGTTGTTCGCCACGTCCTTCTTCGGCTCCTGGTGCCTAGGCATCCTCCGTGCGCTCTTACTAGCTTAACCATATGCTCAGGTGATTCGGCTTGACCGCCGTTTTCATTTTGTTTCCTCGATCTCCTAAGACATCAAGTGGTTGAAACAAAACGAAAAGAAGTCGGAACAATCTCGAACACCTTTCGCTAACAATAAAAACAGCTTAAAGGATGTTTCAGCAATTCTTTTCTTTCGTTATCCAGTTTTCAAGGTACAAGTGTTTTGCGGTGAATTTGCTTCAGAGTAATTCTTCAGCAAAGACGCAACAAATGAAAGTTGTTGGTGGAGCCAAGCGGGATCGAACCGCTGACCTCCTGCTTGCAAGGCAGGCGCTCTCCCAGCTGAGCTATGGCCCCAAAGTTATATGGGTACCGACTTCTCAGAGTCGATAATGGTGGGCCTTAGTGGACTCGAACCACCGACCTCACCCTTATCAGGGGTGCGCTCTAACCAGCTGAGCTAAAGGCCCATAGGTATTCCCTTTGGACTTCCTGTTGAAAGATGATTAATCTTTCAAAACTGACAACGAGTAAAGCGATAAACTGCCACGTTTATCCGAACCTCATCGGGTTCGGGTATTTCCTTAGAAAGGAGGTGATCCAGCCGCACCTTCCGATACGGCTACCTTGTTACGACTTCACCCCAATCATCTACCCCACCTTCGACGGCTAGCTCCCTTGCGGGTTACCCCACCG
>NZ_JBXBBJ010000090.1:0-724 GCF_057221575.1 Paenibacillus sp. Y660
TGGAAAGGGTTCAAAAAGGGCTCTCGCTCCATAAAGATGGTTCTTGAGAATGAATTTGGTATCACCTATAACCTTAAAAGAATCCGCCGGTTAATGAAAAAACTAAACCTTGTGTGTCCGCATAGAAAAGCGAACCCTTACAAGCGAATGGCCAAAGCCACGCTCGAACATCGAACCCTGCCTAACAGTCTACAGAGGGATTTCAAGAAGGGCATTCCGGGGCTGGCTTTGCTTACAGACATCACTTATCTTCCATACGGCCGAACAGAGATGGGTTATTTGTCAACCATATTGGACGCTTCCACAGGCGAAGTTCTGGCACAGAACCTTTCAAACCGAATTGATTTATCCATTGCGACCAAATCTATAGATATACTCATGAAACAAAGACGTGTGAAGTTGCATAAAGATGTTTTCGTTCACTCCGATCAAGGAAGTCATTACACAAGTCCCACGTACCAAAAACTGTTGAAACAGAAGGGTTTAGGTCAGTCCATGTCTAGGCGCGGAAACTGTTGGGATAACGCTCCTCAGGAATCATTTTTTGGCCATATGAAAGACCATGTAGACAGTCGCAGTTGCACGTCTCTCAAAGAGTTGCAAGGTAAAATAGATCGTTATATTCATTATTACAATAATCACAGATATAAATGGGGATTAAAAAAGATGACCCCTGTACAGTACAGGAATCATCTAATGTCAGCTGCCTAACCTTCTCTTTTTA
>NZ_JBXBBJ010000091.1:0-710 GCF_057221575.1 Paenibacillus sp. Y660
AATCTCGTAGAGAACAGTTCAGGTGATCGCAAAGGAAAGACAGGTATAAGCAAACGAGGACGTTCTCGTTTAAGGGCATTGCTGTTCCGCTGTATCTTGCCGCTAGTGGCTAAAAACGAAGAGTTTAAAGCGTTGCATAAGCATTACACGACGCGCTCCCAAAACCCGTTAAAGAAGAAGCAGTCGCTCATCGCATTGTGTGGAAGACTGATCCGCATCCTTCATACTTTGGGGACGAAACAAAAATCATACAATGCCACCGAAGTGTTAGGACATGTTCATCAAACCAGCATACAAAAGAGTGCTGCTTAAGAAAATCAACAGCTATTAACCTGAGTTTTCGCTTATTCACATGTGTATAACAATGACAATGGAAGCATCGGAGAAGCCGGAGAACTACACACCATAAGGGCTACGACCCCGTAAAGGAGCAAGAATCGGCATCCACCCCTTGAGAGGTAGAACGAAGGAATGTAAGGGCATAGACCCAGCGTGACATGGGAGGGTAAACCCCAAGGGTGCATGTGGAGATCCACTGTGCGATCATATCCAATTTCCACAGTTTTGGAACCAAACGATCCTAAGCTCTGTTCCCGCCTACGTCCTTACAGAAAATGATGTAGAGTCTACATTCTCCACCACTACCACACAAGGTGTCAATGTTGTAATACTGAGAATAAGCGAGAAAACGGGAGAAAACATTACTTTAT
>NZ_JBXBBJ010000092.1:0-699 GCF_057221575.1 Paenibacillus sp. Y660
ACGATGATGGTTGCAATCAGCTATACCGCGGGCGCGACAATCGCAAGTGGACTTGCTTCGGGGATAAGCGGATGTAACGACTGGTGTACCGTCACCGGCTGCGCAAATCGCCGACATATCCCCGAGCAACCCAAACTGTGCAGATACAGCAACAATCTGCGATTGAAAGAAATGAAACAAGCGATCAGCAGGTAAAGCCGTTTGCTTATCGGCATGACGCATCATCCATTTGACCAGACGTTCAACTCTTCCTGGCGTCGTGGGCGTTTTCTCGCCCTTCTTGCCTTTTTTCTTGCTCTTGCGTTTGCGTTGCAGGATAGGCCTCAGATTGTGATCGACTGCTGGCCAAAGGCGATCGAAGAAGTCATAGAACGTGCCCACGCCGGGAAGATCAGTTAGAGAGAACCCGCTCAAGATCGCATAGATGGGTGTACGCTTTAACTCATTGACCCATTCGGTGATGCCCATTGTCGGATTCGTTAGAAGAAGAATTAGGTAAGAACGGAATAGCGATGCAGGGTCACGGGGCTTAGGTCCTTGATCCGAATATTCATCCATAAGCAAGGTCGTGATGGCAGATAAATCGGTCATCCAGAGTTTTACAGCCAAAGGCCAATCCTTGTGGATGAGGACAATACCAGAACCGATAGAGGTTCGAAGATGTTGAAGGACAAAGGATTGGTAATCGGAATGGGGAAT
>NZ_JBXBBJ010000093.1:0-691 GCF_057221575.1 Paenibacillus sp. Y660
AACCTATCTCGTTGTGTTCATCGATGATGCAACGCGTTTCGTCGTTTCCGCTGCGTTCTACGACACCCTTGAACAAGCTATTGTGGAAGATGCCTTTCGCAAAGCGATCCAGCAATATGGCGCACCCGAGGCCGTTTACTTCGACAACGGCAAGCAGTATCGGACCAAATGGATGGGGCGAACCTGCTCGAAGCTTGGTATTCGCTTGCTCTATGCTAGACCTTACTCGCCAGAAAGTAAGGGTAAAGTTGAGCGCCTAAACGGAGCGATCGGCTCTTTTCTGAACGAAGTCGCACTCGAAAAACCGAAAACGCTGGAGGCGCTCAATCATTGGTTTTCGGCATGGCTCAGCGAATGCCATCAGACGAAGATCCACTCGGCATTAAGTGAAAACAAAAGCCCACAAATGGCTTATCGCGAGGATTGCAAGATTGTTCGCTTTGTCGATGGGGAAACGCTCGCTAATGCTTTTCTACACAGTGAGAATCGCAAAGTGGATAAGGCTGGCTGCATCAGCTTTATGGGCAAAAAGTATGAGGTGGGTCTCCTCTTCATCGGTCGTACGGTGCAAGTCATTTACGATCCAGCAGACATCACCAAAGTGACGATCGAGCATGAAGGGCACATGCCTTGGACAGCCAAGGAAATGGTCATAGGAGAACGATCAGGAAAACGCCCTGCATTGCCTGAC
>NZ_JBXBBJ010000094.1:0-619 GCF_057221575.1 Paenibacillus sp. Y660
TTCTTCTCGAGCATCATGGCATGGAGCCCTTCATTGATTTGAATGTTCGCTCCAAGAAGAATATAACCAGCACAACCGCAAGCGATATACAGATTTCACCCATGGGGATTCCGATTTGTCCAAACGGAAATCCAATGAAGCCTAATGGGACGGATTACAAGCTCCATCGTCGCAAGTGGAGATGTACACCGGTTTGTGGTTGCTCTACAGCCAAGTACGGTCGTACCTTCTACACGAAAACCAAGGATGACCCTAGACTGTTTACGAAAACGCCTCGCGATTCGGAAAAGTGGAAGCTGACTTACAAACGCCGTTCATCCATTGAACGTTCCAATAAGCGTGAGAAGATCGACTACAAGCTCGAATCCGGCAGGCATCGCTCCACGATGATGTGGTACATGCGACTCTACGGCATTATGATCTGCCAGCACATGGACGCTTGGTATGTGAGCCAAAAAGATGAATGGGAAAAAATGAAATCCACGATTCTCCCTTCAGCAGCCTAATTTTAAAAAAGCCCGGTTGGAAAATTGGTGGAGTCTGGCCTTTTTTGAAACTGGTTTTCATCTTCCATATTTTCCAGCGCCATTTCATAACTATTCTGGCATCACCACTGGAA
>NZ_JBXBBJ010000095.1:0-618 GCF_057221575.1 Paenibacillus sp. Y660
CCTAACCGCTCCCCTTAACCTTCCAGCACCGGGCAGGCGTCAGCCCGTATACTTCGCCTTACGGCTTCGCACAGACCTGTGTTTTTGCTAAACAGTCGCTTGGGCCTTTTCACTGCGGCCCCCTCGGGCTATTCACCCTACCGAGGCACCCCTTCTCCCGAAGTTACGGGGTCATTTTGCCGAGTTCCTTAACGAGAGTTCTTCCGCGCGCCTTAGCATGCTCTGCTCGCCTACCTGTGTCGGTTTGCGGTACGGGCACCTTCACCTGGCTAGAGGCTTTTCTTGACAGCCGGAGTACATGACCTTCGCTACTGCAATTTTCGCTCCCCATCACAGCCCAGCCTAACAGTGTGCGGATTTGCCTACACACTAGCCTCACTGCTTGGACGGGCTATTCCATCAGCCCGCGTCACTGCCCTTCTGTGTCACCCCATTGCTCATAACGGTTTACGGTGGTACAGGAATTTCAACCTGTTGTCCATCCACTACGCCTTTCGGCCTCGCGTTAGGTCCCGACTTACCCTGAGAGGACGAGCCTTCCTCAGGAACCCTTAGGCTTTCGGCGGACAAGATTCTCACTTGTCTTTTCGTTACTCATACCGGCATTCTCACTTGAAT
>NZ_JBXBBJ010000096.1:0-593 GCF_057221575.1 Paenibacillus sp. Y660
AAAGAATTTAAAGCCTTGCACAAGTACTTTACAACACGAAGTCAAAACCCGCTGAAGAAGAAACAGTCGCTTATCGCGCTCTGCGGTAAACTGATACGCGTCCTGCACACGCTGGGGACGAAGCAAAGAGAGTACAACGCAAACGACGTTCTTGGACCTGTACGACAAGCACAGATACAACAAATCGCAGCTTAAGTTCAAGCATCACTAGAAATCTCAATTCAACAACAGATGTACAACTCGACAACGGAAGCACCGGAGAAGCCGAAGTTATTATTCCATAAGGGCAATGACCCCGTTTAGGAGCGAGAATCGGCCTCCACCCCTTGGCAGGTAGAACGAAGGAATGTAAGGGCATAGACCCAGCGTGACATGGGAGGGTAAACCCCAAGGGAAGATGTGGAGATCCACTGTGCGATCATAAGCGTTATCCACAGTTTGGATAAAAACGAATCCAAGCCCTGTTCCCGCCAGCGGTTTTTGCAGAAAAATATGATTTATACCAACATTTCTCCCTCACCTCTAAGGTGTCAAAGTTGTAAATCTAAGAATGAGTGAGAAAACAGGAGAAAACATTACTTTATAGTGGGAGG
>NZ_JBXBBJ010000097.1:0-587 GCF_057221575.1 Paenibacillus sp. Y660
CACCATTCCTTGCTTGACTGCCTCCCTATATTCATAAGGGGATAAGTCATAGATGCTGCCATGAATACGGATAAGGTTATAATCCTGAATAAACTGACTCACAATCTCATAAGCCTGTTGATAAGACTCAAATTCATGCCGTTGGTAACATTCCAATTCGATGATGGCATGGTAGGATTCAATGTGCGCATTTTTATTCGGCGTTTTAGGCGGAATACGTTCGTGGATCATGACAAACTCCGTACAAGCCTCTTCAAACCGATGGCTGATAAACTGCGGACCATTATCGGAACGGATGACCGGCTTATCTGCTTGATCAAATAGCTGGCGCTTCATAAGCGCTTCCTGCATGATCTGGACGAGGTGCTTGGCTTCACAGGTCAGACCAATATGATAGGCGACGATGGCGCGATCAAACACATCTATAATGCACATAAGGAAGAAGAACCGCTGCTCACCATGAATCCATCCGTACTTAATATCAACCTCCCACAACTGATTAGAATCCGTTATCACGCGATTGTTCGCTAAACGCTTAGGATGCTTTAACTTTATTTTTCGCTGTGGACGAAGCACATCCATTAGCT
>NZ_JBXBBJ010000098.1:0-586 GCF_057221575.1 Paenibacillus sp. Y660
TGTTACTCACCCGTCCGCCGCTAATCTTATCCCGAAGGACAAGATCCGCTCGACTTGCATGTATTAGGCACGCCGCCAGCGTTCGTCCTGAGCCAGGATCAAACTCTCCAAATGGAAGTTTTCACTTCGACGCGATGTCGAAGAGAAAGCTTCATGTGTTTGAAATGCTCATTACTTTTTTATCGCTTTTTCTTATAATTCGTTAGAATCATAAGGGCAGTTATTACTCGTTGTTCAGTTTTCAAAGAGCAATCTATTCTCTCTTGTGTTGAGCTTGTTTTGCTTGTCGTCCGCATGTTTCTCTCGGCCGGAATTAGAATATATCATGTCCCCCTCTAATTGGTCAAGCATATATTTAAAAAAAGTTTTAAATTTATGTTTTAATCGATTTTTTACCGTAAAATAGCGAATATTATCTTTTAATTAACGTTGCCTTTCATCTGTGAAGGCACATCATTGTTATTACCTGAATCCGTGACCAATCTCTAATCTGGTTCTTTATACGGATGGAATTAATACCAGCCACATCCAATTGAATCTTTGGGTAAATGAGGGTAACTCAAAGTAGAACCCTCGTCTAACAGCG
>NZ_JBXBBJ010000099.1:0-576 GCF_057221575.1 Paenibacillus sp. Y660
ACGCCAACGGCGGCTCCTTGCTGATCACCGTAAACGGTCTCCACGGTGGAGTCGAAATCGAGAATGAGTGAATCTGGCAGGCATGGAGAAATGATCTCCATATTCAGCTTTTTGAGATCTATGCTCAGGGTAGGGCGAGATTTACCTAAACGCTCTAACTCCTTGTACAGCAAGCTGTGGTGAGGACAGCGACCGCCTAGAAAACGTCGCAGCAATGAATCGTTCTGTAATTTTTGAAAGTGGAAAATGCGCTCGCAGCCGAGCATCCAACCGATCATGAGGTAAAGTAAAATCCGATACGTTGGGAATATGGAATTTGGTGCTTTAGCATGACCAAGCGCGTGAAAGGCACGGTCCAACTTGATTTTTTCAAGATACGCAAGCAAAACTTTGCTGCCTGCCATACTTGTTGCATTTCTCATAGAAAATTCCGTTTTTAATTTTGTGATCTTTGTGATAAACTTCACCATAAAGGTGCTCCTCTCTTTTGGGTGATGTGTTCTAGACAAACACCATTCTACCAAAGATCAGGGCACTTTTTTACGTTTTTATAAGATTTCACTTTCGAAATTCAGG
>NZ_JBXBBJ010000100.1:0-576 GCF_057221575.1 Paenibacillus sp. Y660
CGACGAGGTTGATAGGTTCGGGGTGGAAGCACAGCAATGTGTGCAGCTGACGAATACTAATCGGTCGAGGGCTTATCCTAAAAGGTTTGCTAAGCAAACCTACATCGTAAGCATACGCTAAAAAGGTTGTAACTCAAACCTACATCGTAAGCATACGCTTAAGGTTTGCATGGACCCATACATCCAGCAGACAACAGTTAAAGAGGTTTTCAGCAAACCTAATCTTTCGTATCCAGTTTTCAGGGCGCAACTTGCTAATGCAAGCATTAGCAATCGACCCACATCAGTGGGTTTTATTTTTTGTCCGTGAGCCAAATGTTCACTTAGATAAGCACCTGATTAAGATTATGGCGGTCGTGGCGAAGTGGTTAACGCATCGGTTTGTGGATCCGACATTCGGGGGTTCAATTCCCCTCGATCGCCCCATTTTCACAAAAAAAGCAGGACAACTATTGTTGGGGATTAGCCAAGCGGTAAGGCAACGGACTTTGACTCCGTCATTCTCAGGTTCGATCCCTGAATCCCCAGCCATTCATTTGCGGAAGTGGCTCAGCGGTAGAGCATCGCCTTGCCAAG
>NZ_JBXBBJ010000101.1:0-540 GCF_057221575.1 Paenibacillus sp. Y660
ATCAGCCGACTGGACTATGCAGCAGAGCGTCAACTCTTCACAGTGGTAACTGGTGACTGCGGAACAGGTAAAACAACGGCTATTCGCAAATTTACAGCTACCCTGAATTCATCCAGGTTCAAGATTCTCTACCTATCGGATTCAAAGTTAACACCTCGTCATTTCTACAAAGGAATGCTGGAGCAACTCGGATGCGAATCGAAATTTTATCGGGGAGATGCCAAGAGACAGCTTCATCGCGAGATCGAGCTCATGCGAGGGCTTCATGAAATTAAGCCTGTTGTCGTCGTGGATGAAGCACATCTGCTTGATCGAGAAATGCTGGAGGAGGTTCGTTTTCTCTTGAATTTCAAGATGGATGCCCAGAGCCCTATGGCCTTGATCTTGGTTGGACAGAGTGAACTATGGGATAAACTTCGGCTTCAATCCTATGCCGCGATTCGGCAACGCATCGATTTGCAATGCAAACTGACGCATTACGATCGGGCTGGAGTAGGGGCCTATTTATCTAGGCATATGAGTTATGCAGGTGCAGAACAA
>NZ_JBXBBJ010000102.1:0-521 GCF_057221575.1 Paenibacillus sp. Y660
CGGGTATTTCCTTAGAAAGGAGGTGATCCAGCCGCACCTTCCGATACGGCTACCTTGTTACGACTTCACCCCAATCATCTACCCCACCTTCGACGGCTAGCTCCCTTGCGGGTTACCCCACCGGCTTCGGGTGTTGTAAACTCTCGTGGTGTGACGGGCGGTGTGTACAAGACCCGGGAACGTATTCACCGCGGCATGCTGATCCGCGATTACTAGCAATTCCGACTTCATGCAGGCGAGTTGCAGCCTGCAATCCGAACTGAGACCGACTTTGATAGGATTGGCTCCACCTCGCGGTTTCGCTTCCCGTTGTATCGGCCATTGTAGTACGTGTGTAGCCCAGGTCATAAGGGGCATGATGATTTGACGTCATCCCCACCTTCCTCCGGTTTGTCACCGGCAGTCATCCTAGAGTGCCCACCCAAAGTGCTGGCAACTAAGATCAAGGGTTGCGCTCGTTGCGGGACTTAACCCAACATCTCACGACACGAGCTGACGACAACCATGCACCACCTGTCTCC